>JAAAOG010000216.1 GCA_009909005.1 Alphaproteobacteria bacterium
AGACGACATGAAGGCTCGCAACACAACGCGCCGGTCGCGACCGGCCATGACGAGCACATAGCGCGTTCGCGGCGTCCGGGAAACGGTGGGAATGTCAGGGGACAAGGCGGCAGGCACGACCGCGCGGGCCGTGCCTGCACGCCGGGCAACGGCCCGCTCTATAGCGGATCGAGATCGGCACTCGCCGTCGGTTCGAAATCGAGGGCGCCTTCGGCGAGTTGCAGGGCCTCGACGGGGTAGAGGGGCCGGTTGAGGACGAGGGCGTCTTCGATGAGGCCGTCGAAGAAATCCTGCAGATTGTCGACCTCTCCGGAATTGCGCCGGGCGGTGCTGGCGCCGAAGACCAGGCTTTCGGTGTTGCCGGTCATGCCGGCGGCGAAGGCCGGGTCGCCGGAGAGGTCCTCGCTGTCCTGATGCTCGCCGTCGATGTAGAGCGTTGCGGCGGCGGCGTCGAAGCTGAAGGCGAGGTGATAGGTCTCGCCCGGTTCGATGGCGACATCGCCGGCCTTGAGGACGACGCTGTCCCCGGTCGACTGGTAGCGGACCTGGACATGGCCGTTCTTGTCGATCCAGGCGGTGAGATGGCCGCCGTCGACGAAGCCGCGGGCATCCTTCGACAGCAGGGCCTGGTTGCTGCCGCCCGGGTCGGCGGCGGTGAAGGCGAAGGCGACGGTCCCGGCCGCCTGCGCCATGCCGGCGATGTCTTCATGCGGCAGGTTGACGAAATCGCCCGCCGCGCCGCTCAGCACCATCTCCGCCAGCACCGGGTCGGAGAGGGCATCGACGACGGCCGCCAGCGGCGGCGCGTCCTCCGGCACGCTGCCGGCATAGTCGAACAGGCCTCTGTCGGCATAGGGGTTGTCGACGAAGTCCTGGGGGGCCTCGACGATCGGGCCCAAAGAGCCGTCGGCCTCGCGGGTGTCGTAGCCGAGGATCGTGGTGCCGTTCGCGAGGGTCGTGGATTTCGGCGGGCCGGAGGGGGCCAGCGCCTCCTGCAGCTCGTCGACCGTCTCGACGATGCCGTGGGTGACTCCGGCATCGACCACCACGGCATCGAGGTCGACGAGATCGCCATGGACGACAATCTGGCCGATCAAATCGCGCGTGTGCGCGCCGCCGCCGCCATGCTGGTTGGAGTAGACGGTGATGATGGACAGGGTGTCGTCGACGACGCCGTCGCCGTCACTGTCGATCAATTCGTAGCGGACCTCCGGCGCGGCGGTGTGGCCGACAATGGCGATGGTGTCCTCGGCGGCCCGGTAGTCGGCGATGACGTCGATGCCGAAGCTGTCGACCCAGTGATCGTGCAGTTCATCATTCTCGCCGGCGACATCGGCCCAGTCGATGGTGCGGTCGCTGTTGACGTGCTTCAGGATGATGTCGCGCTTGGCGTTGATCTGCGGGTTGAACAGGAAGGTGTCGCGGCCCTCGCCGCCGACCAGGATGTCGTCGGCCAGCAGCGGCTGGTCCTCCCAGCCATAGAGCTTCTGCCGCTCGCGGTTGACCTCGTTGTCGGGGTCGCCGCGGGTGGGCTCGCCGATCGCCAGCTGGCCGATGCGCTGCTCGCCGGCATCGGAGCGGCTGACCAGCAGGTCGTTGCCGGCGCCGCCGAGCAGCAGGTCCGAACCGCGGCCGCCGTCGAGCACGTCATGGCCCGCGCCGCCGTCGAGCAGGTCGTCGCCATAGCCGCCTGTCAGGCTGTCATGGCCGGCCTCGCCGCTGACGCTGTCGTCGCCGCCGTCGCCGGAGAGCGAATCATTGCCCCCGGCGCCGGCAAGGGCGTCGTTGCCGGCCGGCATGGGCTGCGGCCCGGCCGGGGCGGTGAGCGCGGTGCCCGGCCCCGCCTCGTACAGACGGAACACCTGGTCGGCGCTCAGGGCATCGCTTGGGGCCATGCCGCCCCACAGGCCGACATCGTCGATCGCCCCGGCGAAGGCGTTGCGCAGTTTGCCGGCGTCCTCGGCAAAGGCCTCCGGCGTATCGTTGACGTTGCTGCGGGACGTGTCGGCGCCGAGCAGCCAGGGCTCGCGGTTTTGCAGGATATAGGCTTCGGCGTGCAGGCCGGGCTGGTCCTCGTTCCCCTCCCGGCGGATCCAGGCATAGTCGGGGATGGCGACGCCGTCGGCATAGACGGTGATGCCCTCCTCGGCGGTGAAGGAGACGGCGAGATGGGTCCATTCCCCCTCCTGCAGATAGGGGGCGGAGGAGTCCCAGGATTTGTTGCGGCCGCCATCGCCCTCGGCGAAGCGCAGGAAGAGATGGCCGTCCTCCTCGACGCCGAGCCGGACATGCCCGCCCTCGCCGGCGCCCTTCTGGTCCTTGGAGAGGATGATGGCGTCGTCGGACAGATCGTCGGGCTGCACCCAGAGGGCGACGGTGCCGTTGGTCACCTCCCAGGCCGGGTCGTGGTCGATGAAGCCGAAGCCGGTCTCGCCGTCGAAGGCGAGCGCCGCGCCGCCGTCCGGGCCGGGACGCACCGGATGATCTTTCGCCGGCACCGCGGTGCCGTCCTCCAGCCGCCACGCCGTGGCGTCCGGCCCGCCGGCCCGATCATTGCCGAAGACGCCGCCGGCGCCGCCGTCGAATTGCCAGAAGGCCAGCGCCCCGGGCAGGCCGGCCCCGTCGCCGGCCGGCGGATCGCCGGACAGCATATCCGGCCCGGCCGTGCCCGACAGCGTGTCGTCCGGCGCCTCCTCGAACCCCAAGGGTTCGAAATAGGCCCGGCTGTTCTGCAGGGCGCTGTCTTTCATGCTTGGCTCACTCATCGCCCTTCCTCCAGGCTGGACACGCGGGACTCCGTCGTTGCTGAGGATCGCCGCGACCTTAATCGTCGGTCTGTATCGCCGGTCAGCCGGGCAGCCACGACTGCTATAGAATGTTATGATTGCATTCTTCGCATTGCGGCTGCTGCCCCATCCATTTTTCCGATATCATACAGATGAATCTTTTTCTAATGATTTTGGTTTAGTAAAATTCTGTGGGTTTTTTTTTAAGCGCGCTTGATTATTTGCTCGGGTGGTGGAAGGCCTGCGGGCGGACACGGCATGCGGAACCGGTCTCTCCCGGGCCCTCGGGCAAGGCCGGGCCCCCTCGGATAATTGGTTTTCAAAATGCGGGCTTTGCCGTAAACCTCGACGGAGACAACCAAGTCAGAAGAACGTCGAGGGACCCATGGCGAGCGAAAAACCGGGGGGCGGAGTCTCACCCAGCCTGATCGTTGCCGTCGGCGCCGTGATCCTGGCCATTGCCGCGATCTGGTGGGCGGCGTCGCTCAGCGGCGAGACCGCGGCCCTGCAGGACGAAATCGCGGATCTGCAGGCCGCGCTGACGGAAGATCCGGACAATACCCTGACGGAAGACGACATCATTCTGCTGATCGAGGAGCAGGCGGAAACCCTGCGCGGACCGCAGGGCGAGCCGGGCGAGACGGGGCCGCAGGGAGAGCAGGGCCCGCCGGGAGAGCCGGGCCTGACGCTCGGCGATATCGAGGCTTTGATCGACGAGCGTGCGGCCGACAGGCTGACTCGCGACGACATTATTCTGCTGATCGAAGAGCAGGCGGAGACGCTGCGCGGCCCTCAGGGACCGCAGGGCGAACAGGGGCCGCCGGGACCACAGGGCGAGCCGGGACCACAGGGCGAGCCGGGACCGCAGGGCGAGCCGGGACCGCAGGGCGAAAAGGGCGAGCCGGGTCCGCCGGGGCCGCAGGGCGAGCCGGGGGCGGCCGCCTTGCCGAACCAGCCGGAGGAGCCAGGCGCGCCGGGCGAGACGACCGTTGAGTGACGCCGCATGATCCGGGATGGCGGGCAGCACCGTTCGCCGCCCGCCCCCTGCGGCACGGGGAGTGAGTGATGCAGGCTCTCTGGGTCTACATGACGGCGGGGTCGGTCGACGAAGCGCGGACCGTCGGCCGGGCCCTGGTCGAGGAGCGTCTGGCCGCATGCATTAACATTCTCGATGGCATGCGCTCGCTCTATTGGTGGGACGGCGCGGTGCAGGAGGACGCCGAGACCGTGCTGGTCGCCAAGACGACGGAGGCGCGGCTCGACGCCTTGATCGAGCGGGTCAAGGCGCTGCATTCCTATGACTGCCCCTGCGTGGTCGCCCTGCCGATGGCCGGCGGCCATCAGGATTTCCTCGACTGGATCGCGGCGGAAACCGCCGAGGGTCCCCGCGACACCTGACCGCCCGCCGGACAGCCCGAGTCGCGGCGCCGCCGCCATTTCCGCACCCGCCCGAGCCAGCGGCAGGGAGGACCGATGCCGGAGGCCTATCTGACCGCGGCCGGGGCTTATCTCCCCGGCATGCCGGTCGCCAATGACCGGATTGCCGACCATATCGGCACCCTCGACGACCAGTCGGTGCGGCTCGGGCGGCTCGCCCTGCGGCAGAACCGCATTCGCAGCCGCCACTATGCCATCGACGACCGGGGCCGGGTGCTCTGCTCGAACGCGGAGATGGCGGCGCAGGCGGTGTCCGACGCCCTGGCCAAATCCGAGCGCGACCCGGGCGATATCGACCTGCTGGCCACCGCCACCACACAGGGCGATCTGCTGGTTCCCGGCCATGCCAGTGCGGTGCAGGCGGCGCTCGGCATCGGACCGGTCGAGCTGGTCAGCATCCAGACCGTCTGCGCCGGCGCGCTGATCGCCGCCAAGGCCGCCGCCCTCCAGGTCATGGCCGACGGCAAGCAGGCGGCCGCCGTGGTCGGCTCCGAAAACGCCAGCCACTGGTTCCGGCCGGATTTCTATGCCGACGCGCCGCTCGACGACCCCGAGTTCCGGATGTCCGTCGAGTATCTCCGCTGGACCCTGTCCGACGGCGCCGGCGCCATCCTCATCGAGCCGCGGCCGAACGCCCGCCGCCGCAGCTTCCGGATCGAGTGGATCCGCCTGGTCTCGCTGGCCCACGCCTTCGCGCCCTGCATGGTCGCCGGCGCCCCGCCCGAACGCCGCAGCGCGCCCGCCGGCAGCTGGAGCCACGCCCCCCGTACCGCCCTGGCCGACGGCGCCCTCATCCTCTGGCAGGACATGCGGCTGCTGAAGCGCATCATCCGCGCCTGGGTCGGCGAGTATCTGAAGCTGGTCGACCGCGGCCTGATCGACCCGGCGCGGATCGACTGGCTGCTCTGCCACTATTCCGCCGAATCCCTGCGCGAAGAGATCGTCTCGATCCTGCGGACGACGGGCGGCATGATCGATGCGGAGAAATGGTTCACGAATCTCCACGAAAAGGGCAATACCGGTGCGGCGGCGATCTTCGTCATGCTGGAGGAGTTCATCGCCCGCGACCTCGCCCGGCCCGGCCAGTCGGTGCTGTGCATCGTGCCGGAGAGCGGCCGCGCCATGGTCGGGTTCATGCTGCTGACCGCGCTGTAGGCGCGCCTTGTTGAGGAGAGCCGGGAATGGCCGATGCCGCAACGGACAGGGAGACCGACGCCTTCGTCGAAGGGACGATGCGCGGGCTGGCCATCGCCTGGACGGATTTCGAAACCCGGCTGGAGCGGGTGCCGATCGTCGACCGGCTCAATCGCGGCGCGCTCAGGCTGGAGGACTACAAGGCCCTGCTGCGGAACCTGCGCCAGCAGGTGGTCGACGGCGGCTGCTGGATCGCCCGGGCCGCCAGCCAGATCGACGTCGCGCATTTCGACCTGCGCTCGACCTTCCTGCGCCACGCCACCACCGAGCACCGCGATTTCCGCATGCTGGAGGAGAATTTCGTCTCCGTCGGCGGGGACCGCGCGGACATTGTCGGCGGGGAAAAAAACATCGGGTCGGAGGCGCTGTCGGCCTGGATGTTCCACCGCGCCTCCCAGCCCAACCCCTTCGACCTGCTGGGCGCGATGTTCATCATCGAGGGGCTGGGCTCGCTGAAGGCCGCCGCCTGGGCCGAGGCGATCCGGACGCAGCTCGACCTGGCGCCCGAGCAGGTCAGCTTCCTCGCCTATCACGGCACCCATGACGACGACCATCTGGCGGAATTCCGCGACCATGTCGCCGCGGTCGCCGGCCACCCGAACGCCGCCCGCATCGTCAAGACGGCGCGGGTGACGGCCCGGCTCTATTGCCTGCAGCTGGAAGAGCTCGACCATGTTTGAGGGCCGGGTGCCGCGCGACCTGGCGGCGGTGCCGCACGATCCGGCGGATCCCAATCCCTGGCTGGCGCTTTATCTCGACGACAGCATCCCCTTCGACGAGACCGCCAAGGCCGCCCTGCTGCGCGGCAATGACAGCTATTCGCGCCGCTTCCTGCTGCCGGCTTTGCGGCCGTTGCTGTTCGTTTTCTTCGTACTGGTGCAGATGCTGCGCCGGGTCTTTCAGTCCTGGCCGTCCATGCCGGAGACGCTGCACCGGATGATCCATTGGGGCCTGCGCAATTTCGCCTCGCCGGACGCCAACACCCTGATCCTGCGCCATTTCAATGTCGGCACCGAGATCCTCGCCTTCATCCGCGACAACGCCCTGCAGATCGTGCCGGAGGCGGAGATCCGCTCGGTGCCGCTGCGCCCGAAACGCCTTGCCGACCTGACCGACAATCTGTTCCTGCAGCACGACCTCAACGTCTACAATTTCATCATCGACCTGAACCGCGCCCTGCGCGCCGCCGGCAAGACCCTGCAGCCGCCGGCCCGGCTGAACTTCGATGCCATCACCGACGAACCCTTCGATTTCGAGCCCCTGCCCGACGCCAAGCGCAATTTCATCGACGTGCAGACGGCGGTCGAGGTCTACACGCCCTTCTACGCCCTGTTCCTCGCCCGCCGCGATTTCATCCGCGCGGCGAACTCCCTGCAGCTCGACGAGACCTTCGCCATCTACGTCGCCCGCCTCCTCGGCACCGACTACCACATGAGCCTGATCAAGAACCAGCACCCCATGGTCCCCCTCTCCCCCCTGCAAGCCGGCTTCCGCCTCATGATGCACGGCTACGACGCCGAAGCCCTGCACGGCTATCTGCGTAGGTTGAAGCGGGCGCAGGCGTGAGAACAGTGAACCGGGACACGGATAATCGATATCAGCAGCCTTTCCGCGATGCGAGGCGGGCTGGCACGCCATGCCCTGGGTATGGTCATTGAGTGCGCCCAGATGCACCGTAAGCGTCCGGACAAGGCCGCCTTGCTGGCTTGAGTTTGGGCTGCGAGGTTCTGGGAGTACGCCTATGAGGACTTCCATGACGATGGGATGCAGGAGATTGTCACGGTTGAGCGTCGCCGGCGGTGGAGCGACGCGGACAAGCAGCGGATCGTCGCGGAGACGCTGCAGCCGGGTGTGAGCGTCAGTCGCGTTGCTCGGCGCTATGGGCTGCATGCCTCGCAGCTCTCTGCCTTGGCGCAAGGCGATAAGAGCATCCGAGGAGCCGGCGCCGCAGTTTCATCCGGTGGTGATCGCCGAAGGCGGCGCTGTCGGCGCGGGGCCGGCCTCGGGCGCCGCGTCGTCGTCATTGGTGGGTCCGGCTGGCGAGTGGCTATCGGGTCGCGGTTCCGTACGGCTTCGATGCCGGTCATCTTCGGCAGGTGCTGGACCTGCTGGAGGGCCGATGATCCCGGTTCCCGCGGGTGTCAAGGTGTGGCTGGCAGCCGGTCACACCGACATGCGCAAGGGGTTTCAGG
>JAAAOG010000049.1 GCA_009909005.1 Alphaproteobacteria bacterium
TTTGCCGAGTGCTCCGTCTCCTCGCGCCATCCTGGCCTGCGCAGCTGGACTCATTTCGCCCAAAAGCCCATTGCATACCTAACGCTAACTGAGCCTTATATTTTAAGAATGAGCACGATTTTGTGAGCGTAAGAAACGTGGTATTTGAGATTGAGGCAAACTTTACCACTGGAAAAAGCAGCATTGACCAATTGAAAACGAGGGGTATACGAGAGTTGCATCCAAAAATGCAAATCCCATATTATGTTGGCAGTATGGTAAATCTTCTTGGGAAGAATGAAGAGCCAGAGCTACAGATTAGTGTTGGGTACGGATTCCAAGGTAAAAAAATTGAAGACAGTCGCACCTTTTATTTGGCGGACTTTAAGGGGTCATCTGTAATAGAACCATCGCCCATTAAGGCAGCAAACATTATAGCAAAAGTTTTGGAGCAGGTTTCGAAAAATGTGCAAGAGCAAAGCACTATTTTGGAAGCAATTTCAAATATAAGCGATGGAACTGGGCTTCGGCTGTCGCAAAGAACACTGGCGCTTTTAAAGAATGAAAAACAGATCTTTGACCCTCGCGAATTTGATTGGAGAGGCTACACCATGATTCTTGACATCTCGCCAGCAGAAGCTTCCCAGTTGGAGAGCATTTTTCAACTTTTTGGTTTCGGGGACGACCGACGCAGAATGTACGAGCAACTACCCGAGGCCTTGCGTTCAAAGTTTGAACAGCACTTCAGGGTAGATTTTGAATAAGGCACGCACCACTCAATTCGCCACTGGGCAGCGGCTTGAGGGATGCTGAGCCCTAAGCTGACGCCGGGTGGTTATTATCGTGTGGCTTGACGCCGGAAGGCATTGCAAGCATTCTGCTTCATGGGGCTGACAACCCTGCAGCATAGGCATCGTCGAATCGTTCAACACGATTGATGATGACGCGAGCGGCACCAACCTGAAAACGGGTTCGTCGTCGCAAGACCGGCGAAGTGTGCCGGGAGTCCGCCGAATACAAGACCCTTCGGGGGAATAAGGCGGGCGCGACCTATGCCGCGTTGTCAGCTCCCGGTGCCAGTGCCGGCCACTGGCATGGCCTGACAAGCCACGTATAGGACTGATAACCATGACACATGACAACCCCACGTCCTTTGGGGCGGCGTTGATTCGCACTCTGCTGGAGCATGGGCCTCGCGATGCGGATGGCGAGGTGACGACGGTGCTGATTGCGCTTCATGACGCTGTCGACACTGTCTGGCAGCGGCTGGATGCCGATGAGCGGGTGCCGGACAGCGTTTCCATGCCGGTCTCCACGCTGCTCTGCCGGTACCGACCGGTCGGCCTGGCCGGGGTGGAGACCATGCTGGGCTTTCTCGCCCGTGAGCTGGAGCTGGCTCAGGCCGGCGAGACGGCCACCGGCACCGCCGCCGCCCTGTTGAGCAGCGTGCGGGAGCTGCGCCATCTCGAAGGCCGACGCACGGCGGAGGAGAACATCCCCGCCCTGCGTCTCTCCAGCCCACTCCTGCGGGAGAGCCGCCGGGTCGTGTGACGCCTCGATCGGCACGCATGCCGGCCCGGCTGGTGCCGTGCCGGCATGCGATGCCCTACAGCGGCTTCTCTATCGACGTGCGTGGGCCCGGCGTTGCGCGGTGTTTGGCGAGTTGGCGTTCGCGCCAGGCTATGTAGACGGCGCTGGCCGAGATGATGGCGCCGCCGAGCCAGGTGAAGGGGCTGGGGATTTCGGCGAACCACCAATAGCCGAGGATTGCGACCCAGAGCAGCTTCAGGAAGTCGAAGGGCATGACGATCGCCGTGTCGGCCTCCTTCAGCGACTGGGCCATGCACAGCTGGGCGGCGTTGCCGGCCAGCCCGATCGCCAGCAGCCAGGCGAGGTCGCTCCAGCCCGGCCAGGTCCAGACGAACAGGGCCGGCACGAAGGACATCGGCGTCATCAGCAGCGACATATAGGCGGTGGTGGTGACGCTCGACTCGGTGCGGCCGAGCATGCGGATCATCACCAGGGCCGAGCCCCAGATCAGGGCGGCGACCAGGCTCAGCGCGCCGCCGAACGAAAAGGCCTCGAAGCCCGGGCGCAGCACCACGATCGCCCCGACAAAGCCGACCAGGATCGCCGCACCCCGCCGCAGGCCGACCGGCTCGTGCAGGAACAGCGCGGCGACGGCGGTGGCGAACAGGGGGGCCGTGAAGGCCAGGGCCGTCACCGTGGTCAGCGGCGCGATGGTCAGGGCGGTGAAGAACATCAGCATCGCCACCGTGTTGGTGGCGGCGCGTGCCAGGTGCAGGCGGAAGCGGGCGGTGCGCAGGGTGGCGGTCAGGTGCGGCACCAGCCAGGGGGCGACCACCAGCACGCCGAAGAGATTGCGGAAAAAGGCGATCTCGAAGGGATGCACGCCGGCCGAGACCTGCCGGATCGAGGCGTGCATGGTCGAGAACAGCACCGTCGACAGCACCATCCAGCCGATGGCCCGCAAGGTGCTGGCATTGGCGACCGTCGCGGAATCGAGGATCATGGCTGCCGCCCGCCGGGTCCGGGTCTGCCGGCCGCCCGGCGCGGGCGGCCGCAGCTCATTCCTCGACGCAGAGCCAGGAGCGGATGCAGCGTTCCAGCACGCTGGCCAGGAAGGCGATCAGCTCGGTCCCCATGCCGGCGTGGAACATGTCGGGATGGCGGCTGCCGAGGGCCAGCAGGCAGGGCGGCGTGGCGGGGGAGACGTCGATGCGGATCAGCGCCTGGCTGTGCACCAGCCCGGCCCCGGCGCCGAACACCGCCTCCTCCCCGCGGACCTGGCCTTCCAGCTTGACGTCGTCGCCGCCGAGCAGGCTCTTGATCTTGCCCTCGGCCACCAGGCGGACGCCGGAATCGAGCACGCAGGGCAGGCCGCGGCCGGTGGATTCGATCAGCAGCACCGCCACGTCGATGTCCAGCATCACCGCCAGGTCGGTGGCGATGGTCTGGATCAGCTGCTCCAGCGTCGCCGCATCCAGCAGCCGCAGCACCGTGGCGTGCACCCGGTTGCGGCTCATCTGGTTGGCGCGACTGGCGCTGATCAGCGCCTTCTGGCTGCTCGACAGGCGGTCGATCTCGGCCCGCAGCCGCTCGACCATGTAGGAGCGAAGGTCGATGGCGCCATCCGGCCGCTCGGCCGCCGGGGCGTTGAGGCGGGCCACCAGCTCCGGATGCTCGGCGAGGAAGTCCGGATGCGCCAGCAGATAGGCGGCCACCTCCTCGGCGGTGAGGGGCTGGCCGCCGGCCGGCGTGGCGGTTTCGGGGCTGCTTTGCGGTTCCTGACCCATCACATCAGTCCTCTCGACCGGATCGATCCGGGACGTCTCCGGCTCAGGCCGGCTTGCGCAGGGGCTGCACCGCCTCGCCCGGTTCGCCGAGGATCGACTGGCCGGTGGTCGCCCAGTCCTTGACGAACTGCTCCAGGCCGCGCTCGGTCAGCGGGTGCTTGAACAGCTGGCGGATGACAGCGGGCGGTATGGTCGCCACATGGGCGCCCATCTTGGCGGCCGCAACCAGATGCATGGGGTGGCGGACCGAGGCGACCAGCACCTCGGTCGCGATCGCCGGATACTGCCGGTAAATCTGCACGATGTCGTCGATCAGCGCCATGCCGTCGGTGCTGAGGTCGTCGAGCCGGCCGACAAAGGGGGAGACGAAGGTTGCGCCGGCCTTGGCCGCCAGCAGCGCCTGGCCGGCCGAGAAGCAGAGGGTGACGTTGACCATGGTGCCGTCGCCGGTCAGCGCCTTGCAGGCCTTGAGCCCGTCGGGCGTCAGCGGCACCTTGACGGTGACGTTCGGGGCGATGCGGGCCAGGTGCCGGCCTTCCGCCAGCATGGTTTCGAAATCCGTCGCCGCCACTTCGGCGCTGACCGGACCGGGGACGATTTCACAAATCGCCGCAATTAAATCGAGGAAATTGCCGCCGGTCTTGGCGACCAGGCTGGGATTGGTGGTAACACCGTCCAGGAGTCCGGTGCTGGCCAGCTCCCTGATCTCGGCAAGATCGGCGGTGTCGACGAAGAACTTCATGGGGTCCCCTGGTGTGTGATCCGACGGCTTTTCCGACTGCTATCCGGCGCGCCCGCGCCATCGTTTCGGTTTCTTCGTTTTTAGGCGCAGAAAGGGTGGCATGACAAGCGGCGAGGCGGAAGCCCGGGCGAATTCGGGCGGCAGGGCGGACGACCCGGCCGGGTGGCCGGGGACGGACCGGGTGGCCGTGGTGCTGCCCTTGCCGCTCTCCGGCCCCTATGACTACCGCATGCCGGAGGCCGTGGCGCTGCAGCCCGGCGATTTCGTGCAGGTGCCGCTCGGCCGGCGCGAGCTGCCCGGCCTCGTCTGGGGGGCGGCATCGGGGGAGGTCGACGAGGCGAAACTGCGCCGCGTGATTCGACGGTTCGACATGCCGCCCTTGCCGGCCGACGGTTTGCGCTTTCTCGCCTGGGTCGCACGCTATGTCATGGCGCCCCTGGGCGCGGTGGCGAAGATGGCGATGAGCGTGCCGGAAGCCCTGGCCCCGCCCGAGGCGCCGCGCGGCTACCGGCTGGCGCCGGCCCATGCGGGCGAGCGGGACTATGGCCTCGCCCCGCATCGCGCCACGCCCGCACGGCGGCGGGTGCTGGCGCTGCTGGCCGAGGGGCCGGCCCGGCTGCCGGCCGAGCTGGCCCGGGAGGCCGGCTGCAGCCCGGCGGTGGTCAAGGGCCTCGCCGAGCTCGGCCTTGTCGAGAGCGTGCCGCTCGGCCACGGCGCGGCGTTCCGGCCGCCCGATCCGGGCCATGCCCCGGTGACCCTGAATGCCGACCAGGCGGCGGCGGCCGAAGCCCTGGCGGGCGCGGTCAGGCAGGGCGGCTATGGCGCCACGCTGCTCGACGGCGTCACCGGCTCCGGCAAGACCGAAGTGTATTTCGAGGCGATCGCCGCCGCCCTGCAGGCCGGCCGGCAGGTGCTGGTCCTGGTGCCGGAGATCGCCCTGTCGGCGCAATGGCTGGAGCGCTTTGCCGCCCGCTTCGGCGTGCCGCCGGCGGAATGGCATTCCGACCTGAGCGCGGCGCGCCGGCGCGAGACCTGGCGGGCGGTGGCCTTCGGCAAGGCGCGGGTGGTGGTCGGCGCGCGCTCGGCCCTCTTCCTGCCCTTTGCCGCGCTCGGGCTGATCATCGTCGACGAGGAGCATGAGACCGCCTTCAAGCAAGAGGACGGGGTGCTCTACAATGCCCGCGACATGGCGGTGGTGCGCGCCCATCTCGGCAACTTCCCGATCGTGCTGGTCTCGGCCACCCCGTCGCTGGAGACCATGGTCAATGTCGAGACGGGCCGCTATGGCCGGGTGCAGCTGCCCAGCCGCCATGGCGGCGCCCGCCTGCCGGAGCTTGCCGCCGTCGACATGCGGGCCGAGCCGGCGCCGCGCGGCCAATTTCTCTCGCCGGTGCTGGCCAGGGCGCTTGCCGAGACCCTGGCGGCGGGGGAGCAGTCGCTGCTGTTCCTGAACCGGCGGGGCTATGCGCCGCTCACCCTCTGCCGGGCCTGCGGGCTGCGGGTGGAATGCGGCGACTGCTCGGCCTGGCTGGTCGAGCACCGGCTGATCGGCCGGCTCAAATGCCATCATTGCGGCTTCAGCCGGCCGACGCCGCAGCGCTGCCCGCATTGCCGGGCGGCCGACAGCTTCGTCGCCTGCGGCCCCGGCGTCGAGCGCATCGCCGAGGAGGTGCAGGCGAGCCTGCCGCAGGCCCGTCTCGCCCTGATGACCAGCGATTCCTTTCACGGGCCGGCAGAGGCGCAGGCGCTGGTGCAGCAGATCACCCAGGGGGCGGTCGACGTGATCATCGGCACCCAGCTGGTCGCCAAGGGCCATCACTTCCCGCAGCTGACCCTGGTCGGCGTGGTCGACGCCGATCTCGGCCTCGCCGGCGGCGATCTCCGGGCCGGCGAGCGCACCTTCCAGCTGCTGCACCAGGTGGCCGGCCGGGCCGGCCGGGCCGAACGGCCGGGCCGGGTGCTGCTGCAGACCTACCAGCCGGAGCATCCGGTGCTGGCGGCGCTGGTGGCCGGCGACCGCGACACCTTTCTCGCCGAGGAGGCGGCGGCCCGGGAGACCCGCGGCTGGCCCCCCTTCGGCCGGCTGGCCGGGATCATCGTCTCCGGCCGCGACCGGCCGGCGGTCGAGCAGGTGGCGCAGGAGCTGGGGCGCGCGGCGCCGCGCGGCGAGGGGATCGAGGTGCTGGGCCCGGCCGAGGCGCCGCTCGCCCTGCTGCGCGGCCGGCACCGGCGGCGTCTGCTGGTCAAGGCGGCGAAGGGTGCGCCGCTGCAAGGGATCCTCGCCGACTGGCTGATGCGTGTGCCGGTGCCCAATGCCGTCCGCGTCACGGTCGACATCGACCCCTATTCCTTTCTGTAGGCCGACAATATTCTCGAGCCTCCGCGGCTTTCCGCCCATTGGCTCCCGGCCCGGCCTCGCTAAATGACAGCGACACGCAATTGCAATAACCGGATGGAACCGCCGCTTATGACGATTTCCGGAAACGGCTCTTCGGGGGCCGCGACAGGGGCGATCGACGTCAAGACCGGCCTTGCCGAAATGCTGAAGGGCGGCGTCATCATGGACGTGGTGACGCCGGAACAGGCCCGTATCGCCGAGGAGGCCGGGGCCGTGGCGGTGATGGCGCTGGAGCGGGTGCCGGCCGACATCCGCAAACAGGGCGGGGTCGCCCGCATGTCGGCGCCCGAGCTGATCCAGGGCATTATCGAGGCGGTCAGCATCCCGGTCATGGCCAAGTGCCGGATCGGCCATTTCGCCGAGGCCCAGGTGCTGCAGGCGCTCAATGTCGATTACATCGACGAGAGCGAGGTGCTGACCCCGGCCGACGAAGAGAACCACATCGACAAGCACCTGTTCGAGGTGCCCTTCGTCTGCGGCGCCACCAATCTCGGCGAGGCGCTGCGCCGGATCGGCGAGGGCGCGGCGATGATCCGCACGAAGGGCGAGGCCGGCACCGGCAATATCGTCGAGGCGGTGCGCCATCTCCGCGCCATGCACCAGGGCATCCGCCGGGTGCTGACGCTCGACTCGGGGGAACTGATGGCCGAAGCCAAGAACCTCGGCGTCCCCTACGAGTTGCTGCGCCTGATGCGCCAGACCGGCGGCCTGCCGGTGCCCAACTTCGCCGCCGGCGGCGTGGCGACGCCGGCCGATGCGGCACTCTGCATGCAGCTGGGGGCGGAGGCGGTGTTCGTCGGCTCCGGCATCTTCAAGTCGGAAGAGCCGAAGAACTTTGCCCGCGCCATCGTCCACGCCGTCGCGCATTTCCGCGATCCGCAGGAGGTGCTGGAAGCCTCGCGCGGGCTCGGCGCCGCCATGGCCGGGCTGGAGATCGCCGGGCTGGAGCCGGAGCAGCGGCTCGCCGATCGCGGCTGGTGATGGCAAAGCGTCCGCCGGTCATCGGAG
>JAAAOG010000168.1 GCA_009909005.1 Alphaproteobacteria bacterium
CCGTCCCGCAGGATCCCGGCCGCGCCGGCTATTCCCTCCGGCCCGGCGGCGATGATCCGGGTTGTCAGCTCTGGCCGGGTGTCCGTCATCGTCTCTCCCGGAAGCGGAATTTTCCGATGGTTTCCCCCGATGAGAGGAAGTTGCCTCTCTGATCGCCGAAGTCGGGCGAGACCGTTGCGCCGACTGCCGAAGACCCGGCACTCTTGCCGGACGGATCATCGGGAGGAAACAGGCATGCCGGGTATAGTCCTAACCGTCGCCCAGCAAAAGGGCGGAGCCGGCAAAACGACGCTGGTTGCCCATCTTGCCGTGGCCTTTCAGCAGCTGGGCCGGCGCGTCGCCACCATCGATATCGATCCCCAGGCCAGCCTGAGCCTTTGGCACGAGGCGCGGGCCGCGGCGGGAGCGGCAGACGGCCTGACCCACAGCCGTATTGCCGGCTGGCGAACGGCGGGCGAGGCGGAACGCCTCGCCCGGAGCCATGACGTGGTTCTGCTCGACAGCCCGCCGCACGCCGAAACCGAGGCGCGCATCGCCGTGCGGGCCGCCCGGCTGGTCCTGGTGCCGGTCCAGCCGAGCCCGATGGACGTCTGGGCGACGCGGCCAACTCTCAAGATGGCGGCGTCGGAAAAAGTGCCGGTGCTCCTGGTCCTCAATCGGGTGCCGCCGCGCAGCCGCATGGTCGAGGAGCTGGTCGCGGAGATTGCCGGGCTGGGTGTCGCCGTCGCTGCCTGCCGGCTTGGCAACCGGGTCGGCTTTGCCTCGGCCCTGATGAGCGGGCGGAGCGTCACCGAGACCGGACGCCGAACCCGGGCGGCCGCAGAGGTGCGCGACCTTGCCGCGGAGATCCTCGACCGCTGCGACACGCCGCGCTGAGACCAGAGGTAGCACTTTGCGTCTTTTCCGTGGACCAGCCGCTTCGGGACTCTTGCCGGTGGAATGGTTTCAGCACAAAATTATGCAGCGTCCCGTCGCCAATAGGGTTGCGCCTATGCCTATAGCCAGCGTATCCTATGCGATAGGATAGGGTTGAAAATATGTTGTGCGGCAGGGGAATACGACCGATGCGAGAGGACCTCGATCCGGTAAGGAATCTTATTCTCAGGCTGGTGATCCGGCATGAGACCACGCTTGCCGCCGTCTCGCGCGCGATTGGTCGGAATCACGCCTATTTGCATCAGTTTATCAATCGAAAGACGCCGCGCCGGCTGCCGGAGGACGTGCGTCACGCTCTCGCTGCCCATTTGGGGATTGACGAGCGGAGCCTCGCCGATCCGCTGGCGCCGCGTTCTCGTCCGGTGGTGGAGCTGGCGAGCCATGGACAGACGGCATCGCCCGGGCTGCGCCGGCTGGCAACGTTTCCGGCACGCCTCTCCGTGGCCAGGGCGGAATCTCCTTTTGATACGCCGTCCGCCTTCGCGCGTGCAGCGGATATTGATCGGGACCGGTATCGGGAGCTCGAGGACGGGGAGGCGGAGCCGACCCTGGGGGAGCTTTTCCGCATCTATCAGGTTTCCAAAAAGCCGCTCGACTGGCTGATCCGGGGTGAAGACGGCACGGAGGTTGCCGCCGGAGAACTGGTCCCGTCCGATGTCGAGCGATCGCTGGCTCCGGAGGGCTTTACCGAAGGAGAAAGTCAACCCGCGGCCGCTCGCCGGAAACGGGGATAGTCATTCGCTGCCATCCAGGTGACGCCGATCGGTTTGCCAGATCCCCGGTCGTCATGACACGGTCGAGGTGCCAGCGTATGCAGCTAGCGGTGAGATCGCTGCCACCGGGGTTTCGGCCAATCAGGTGATTCAGAGAGAGCGGCAGTCCAGTGTCATTTTTGGGTTGAACCCCCGGTCAATTGGCGTGACAAGGCAAGGGAGAGGGCGCTATGCTCTTGCCACGTGGGCTTTTGGGGCCCCGACCGGCGACGCGCCATGGCGTAAAGCGAAACCCTGTGGATCTCAGACAAGAGGGATTGAACGGTTCACGCTACGCCACGCTACGCTCTGATGCCGATTGACGAAATCGATTTGCGCCATGAAACGAGACATGCCGACTATCGCCGCGGCGTTCGATGTGCTGGAGCTCGAACAGAGCCCGCGCGAGACGTTGGAACAGATCGATCGGGCCATCGACTGGTCGCAGTTCGACCGCTACCTGATCTGGCTCAGTGCCGGTCCCCAGGAACGTCGCCTTCGCGCACCGGTGATGTTGTTCAAGGCCCTTCTGCTGAAGCAGTGGTTCAAGCTGCGTGCGATCGACTTCGACTTCGACATCGCCGACCGCCTGTCATTCCGACGGTTCATCGGCCTGCGCGATGGTGAGCCGCCGCCAACCTATGACGAAGTGAAAGGCTTTGCCGACCGGCTGGTGGCGCGCGCCATCGATACGGAGCTCTATGCCGAGTTGCAGGCGCAGTTCCTCCGGAGCGATCTGGGCCGGGTGCTGGTCAAATCCGGACGCGGCCTGGCGACAGGCCCGGCGGAGTTCGCGGTGTTTCATTGCGATGCGCGCCCGGCGGAGTGGCTCGAGATCGAGCAACGCTTTCTGGATTTCTGGGATCATTTGCGGGGTGGCAAGAGCCTCCCCTCTATGGACGATTTCCGTTTTTCCGACATTCCCGACCTGATGCCGCACACAGCCTTGATTCGCGTTCTGGAGCAGGAGGAAGGATTCTGCTACGAATTTATGGGCGAAACCCTGGCAGCCGGCAATGGTGGCTCGACGGTCGGCATGACCATCGAAAGCAAAATGGCTACCAATTTCCGCGAATATGGCCATGCAGGATTTCAGGGGCAGCTGTTCAAGCTGTTCAAAAAGACATTGAAAGCAGAAGGGCCGGTCTCCACCTCCGAATATTTTGCCAATGCCGCCGGGCGCAAGTGCCAGATTTGGATCGTCGTTGCGCCGATCGGTGACAAATCGGGGTCGCCGGAGATCCTCTTCTCGGCGGCCTGGATCAAGCCCGTATCGATCAATTAGCCCGCTGGTCCGTCAGCGTGCCGGATTGCACTGAGGGCGATCTTTTCAATGGCCCTCTCCGTCTAAAGGCGCTCTAGCGGCGGAAGGTCGAGGGGATCCCCGCCCGGCCGATTTCCGGTTGGCGGGCGATGCATTCGGCCGTTCCGTCCGGCATGCGGGTGCATTCCGCGATATGCGCATAGATCGCGCGGCCATCATCGCAGGGGACGTCCTGCAGGTCGCGGATGCGCAGCCGGCCATCGGGCAGGAATTCCGCCTCGATCGGCCCGGAGCAGACCGCGCCGTTCTCAAACTCCAGGCGCTGTTCCCCGGTGCCGTCGGCGGCGAAGCACATTTCCCAATGCCGGACGTCATAGGTTTCGCCGGTGTCGACATCGTCGATCACCATGTTCGAGATGCGTTCCCAGCAGCCTTCGAGCATGCCGATCTCCTGCTCTTCCCATGCCTCCTCCGCGAGGTCAGGCGGCGGTTCGGCGGGCGGGGGCGCAGGGTCTGCCACCTCGACAGGCGGCGGGGGCGGCGTCGGGCAGGACGGCGCGGCGACAAGGTCGAGCCTGAGCCGCTCGATCCGTTCTTCCAGGGCGCGTTCGCGGAGGCGTTCCTGTTCGATTGCGGCGAGGCGCGGGTCGGGCAGGGGCGGAGGCGGGCAATGCGAGAGGCGGAGCGCGTCTCCTCCGAATAATGCAAGACCGCAGGCCCGCGTCGCCAGGAGAAACAGGGCCACCAGAAGAATGGCGAGGGCGCCCCAGAGACCGAGGGCCGCCCAGCCGCCACTTCGAGGGGCTCCCATTGTCTTCTCTACCCGACGCCAAGCTGAGCTCGTACGACGGTAATGAAGATGCCGGCGATGATGGCCGAGGTAATGACCCCGCTAATGCTGCAACCCAAGGCATAGGGCAGGATGATTGCATTGGGATTGTCCTGCGATACCGTCTTCTGCGCCAGCTTGGCAGTGGTGGGAACGCAACTGACGCCGGCAATACCGATTACCGGATTGAACTTGCCTTTGAACCAGTAATAGAGAATGAGCCCGCCGATCAGCCCGCCAAGACCGGAGAAGGTCAAGGCGACGATTCCCAGGAGCAGCAGGGTCAGCACCTCTGGCCGCAGGATGGTGCCGGCCTCGCAGAGCACGCCGAGCAAGAGGCCAAGGAAGAAGGTCGCGCCATAGAGCACCGGTCCGCTCAGCGTCTCCTGGAAGTGGACCAACCCGGATTCTCGAACAATGACGCCGATAAACAGAGAGAAGAAGAGGGGCGCGGCGACCGGGAACAGCAGGCAGAGAAGGACGGTGGCGATGACGGCGAAGACCATCTTCTCCCCGGAAGTGATCTCGCGCCTCTTCTCGGGCGCCATCTCCACCATGCGCATATGGCGCGGGATGATGGCACGGATCAGGAACGGATAGCCGCCATAGGTCAAGCCAAGATACAGATAGGCGACGACGGTAATCGGCACGAACAGCTCGTCGGACAGAATCAGCGCGGCGAACAGGATCATCGGTCCGTCCGCCCCGCCGATGGTGGCGGTGGCTGCGGCATCGTTCAGCGGAAGCCCCATGGCGATGGCGAGGGGGAAGACGACAAAAGTTCCGAGTTCGGCACATAAAGCAATGAACATGCTGACAAAGGGTCGGGCCATGACGAAGCCGACATCGAGCAGCACCCCGATGCCCATGAACACCAGACAGGCAATCAGGCCATTGCTGAAGGTGAAGCTGTAGACGGGCTGCAGCCAGTCGAGCTGCAGGACTTTCAGGAAATCCTGGGTGCTCTGGATTTCCCGCTCTGCCACGCCGAGGTCGTACTCCTGACCTTCCGGAATCGGACTCGGGCTTTCGGAGCGCAGGGGGTTGATGAACAGCGTGGCGTGGCAAAGCCGTTCCTGGCCCTGAACGATGATGCCGGCATCCGGCGATTCGAGAATGACCTCCTGCGGCGGGCAAAGCGGATTGTCGGTGGGCACCACCATCACGGCTGCGTTGACCGCCGCCATGCCGAGGCCCATGGGGATCATCAGGAGCGCTTCGAGAACGCCTTTGCGGCCGAGATAGATCAGCGAGATGCCGATCAGGATCAAAACGATGCGGCCGATGAGGATATTCGGTTCCTCATCGGCCAGAGTCGCGATTCCTTGAAACAATTCAAGGAAATTAATGCCGTCCATCTCGGGACCCGTCGCTGGGTGCGAAAATCTCGCTGGGCGGCGAGAAGGACTGACTTCAGCCGATGGTCAGGATCGGCTCTCCGGCTTCAATCCCGTCGCCGGCATTGACATGCACGGCAATGACCTTTCCGGAGCGATGGGCGATGACGTTCGTCTTCATCTTCATCGCCTCGAGCGTGGCGATCTTGTCGCCCTCATTGACATCCTGTCCGACCGTGACATCGACGGAGACGACCACTCCACTGAGCGGCGCAACCTCGTCGCCGCCCTCGCCGGCAGCCGCGGCCGGTGCCGCGGCGGGAGCGGCCGCAGCCGGCCCCGGGGTCTGCATGGCCGCGGCGGACATGCCGGGCTCGGGATACAGAGTGCCCGCGTCCCCGCCCACATCTTCGACCGTCACGTCGTAGGTCTTACCGTCAACCGTGATTTTCAGCTTCTTCTGCATGGGGTTCGTCCTTGCGGCGATTAACCGATATGACTAGCGCGTGGGCTTGCGGCGCGTGGTGTGATGCAGCCAGCGCCCCTGGGCGGCCCAGCCCGAACTGCGCCCGCCGGCCGGCCCGCCCGCCGGCTCGATCCGGACAACGCGATGGGCGCCGAGAACGGCATAGACGGCGGCCGAGATCGCCGCAACATGCCCCTCATCGATTTCGTCCGACCCGCCAGCACCGCCCCAGCCCCCGGTCTCTGCGGGCGCCCGGGGAAGTGCCGGGGATCGCCTCGGCCCGCCACCGACGGCGCCGACGGCGGCAAGGCTGGCGTTGTCGCGGTGGCGACGCTCCAGAACGAGAACGATCCCGCGGATCAGAAAGGCGGCGAGCATGGCGATGACGATGGCGAGACCGTACATCTGAATGGAGTTTACGACCGCATCGCCCATTCGCTTGTGCACCTTCGCCTGCGGAACCAAGCTCTGCTTCATGCCATCCTCCGAATCTGCCGAGTGCCTTGCAAGGGGCATCGCACGCCGATGCCCCGGCCGTACCTAGAGCGGGATGTTGCCGTGCTTCTTCGGCGGCCGCATCTCCCGCTTCGAGAGCAGCTTGCGGAGCGACAGCGAGAGAGTCGCGCGGGTTTCGGACGGGTCGATGACGTCGGTGATGAAGCCGTGGGCCGCCGACAGATAGGGCGAAGCGAACTCCCGGCGGTATTCGTCAGCCAGCTCCTTGCCGCGGACCCGCGGATCTGCGGCTTCCTTCAACTGGTTGCGGTACAGGATGTTGACCGCGCCTTCGGCACCCATCACGGCGATTTCGGCTGTCGGCCAGGCGAAAATCTCGTCGGCGCCGAGCTCCTGGCTGCACATGGCGATATAGGCGCCGCCATAGGCCTTGCGGCAGATCATGGTGATCTTCGGCACCGTGGCGCTGGCATAGGCGAACAGCATCTTCGCCCCATGCCGGATGATGCCGCCGCGCTCCTGTTCGATGCCGGGCAGGAAGCCGGGCACGTCGACGAAGGTGCAGATCGGAATGTTGAAGGTGTTGCAGAAGCGGATGAACCGGGCGCCCTTGTCGGAGGCGTCGATGTCGAGCGCGCCGGCCTTGACCATCGGGTTGTTGGCCAGGATGCCGACGACGATGCCCTGCATGCGGGCGAAACCGACGATCAGGTTCTGCGCGAAACTGGCATGGACTTCCAGCAGCTGGCCGCCGTCGACCACCCGGCGGACGACCTTGCCCATATCCATCGGCTCCGAGCTCTCGGCCGGAATCATCTCGTTGATCTGCGGGTCTTTTTCGGTATCGACCCCGGGCGTCGGATGATGCGGCGGGTCTTCGCCGTTATTGGAGGGGAGATAGCTCAGCAGCTGCCGGACGATCTGCAGGGCGTGCTGGTCGTTTTCGGCAATGAAATGCACATTACCGCTGACCGCGGCATGCATCTTGGCGCTGCCGACGTCGTCCATGGACGTGACCTTGCCGGTCACCGCCTTGATCACCTCAGGCCCGGTGATGAACATATGAGCGTTCTGCCGGGTCATGATGATGAAATCCATCAGGGCCGGCGAATAGGAGGCGCCACCGGCGCACGGCCCGACGACACAGGCGATCTGCGGCACCACGCCCGACAACAGGACGTTCTGATAGAACACGTCGCCATAGCCGGACAGGGCGACCACACCTTCCTGAATGCGCGCGCCGCCCGAGTCTTTCAGCGCGACGACCGGCAGACCCATTTTCAGGGCGAACTTCATCGCCTCGACGATCTTGGTCGCATGCATCTTGCCGAGCGTGCCCGCCGCCACGGTGAAGTCCTGGGCGAAGGCGGCCACC
>JAAAOG010000087.1 GCA_009909005.1 Alphaproteobacteria bacterium
TGGCGATCAGTTCTTCAAGAAGCGTCCAGATTTTGTCTTTCACCTCATTGGAAAAACCTGCCAAGCTATGCGCTTTTCGAATTTCCAAAGCAACTCTGGAAATTGCGAGGGCGCTATCGCGTCCGTCTTTGCCTAGCGCATCCTGGACTCTTGATACCAGGACCACGGCAAGCCTGATTGCAATAAGCAATTGACGGTCGACATTGGGGTATTGATCCAGCTGATCTGAAATACTTTCGATGGATCGACCAAGATCCTGAATTAGGGACTCAGCCTGCACCTGCACCAGAATGCGCCGACGCAGACGTCGGAGAGTCAACGCCACATAGACCGAGATGGCCAGCGAGACGAGGGAAACGGGCAGCCCGGCGATTGACGCCCAGCTGCCCGCCGCCGCGAGGTCCATGCCGGCCGGTCAGACCAGCACCATCCCCTCCTCCGAGGTCGCCTCCGTCGGATTGTCCTCGGGCCCGAGCAGGATCTCGTTATGGGCCGCGCCGCCGGGGATCATCGGCCAGCAATTCTCGTGCTGGTCGACGTGCACATCGGCCACCACCGGCCGCTTGATGCGGATCATCTCTTCGATCATGCCGTCGACATCCTCGACCTTGGTGGCGCGCAGGCCGACAAGACCGAAGGATTCCGCCAGCTTGACGAAGTCCGGCAGCGAATCGGAGTAGCTCTCCGAATAGCGCTCGCCGTGCAGCAGCTGCTGCCACTGCCGCACCATGCCCATCCAGTGATTGTTGACGATGAACAGCTTCACCGGAAGCTTGTACTGGGCGAAGGTGCCGAGCTCCTGGATTGTCATCATCACCGAGGCCTCGCCGGCGACATCGATGACCAGCGCATCGGGATGAGCGATCTGCACGCCCATCGCGGCCGGCAGGCCGTAACCCATGGTCCCGAGCCCGCCGGAGGTCATCCAGCGATTGGGCTTTTCGAAGGGGATGAACTGGGCCGCCCACATCTGGTGCTGCCCGACCTCGGTGGTGATGTACACGTCGTCGCGGTGGTTGGTCAGCTCGGCCAGCCGCTTGATGGCGTATTGCGGCTTGATGATCGAGCCCGGCGCCTTGCTCTGGTTGAACTTCAGGCAGTCGCGGCGCCGCCACTCGGCGATCTGGGCCCACCAGGACTCCAGCGCCCGTTTGTCGGCCTTGTACCCGCGCGCCCCCCAGATGCGGATCATCTCCTGCAGGACGGTGCCGCAATCGCCTATGATCGGCAGGTCGACCCGGACATTCTTGTTGATCGAGCTGGGGTCGATGTCGACATGCACCTTTGTCGAGTTCGGGGAGAAGGCATCGATCCGCCCCGTCACCCGGTCGTCGAACCGCGCGCCGATGCACAGCATCAGGTCGCACTGGTGCATGGCCAGATTGGCCTCGTAGGTGCCGTGCATCCCCAGCATGCCGAGGAAATGCTTGTCGGAGGCCGGCAATGCCCCCAGCCCCATCAGCGTGTTGGTGCAGGGAAAGCCGGTCATGCGGACCAGCGAGGTCAGCAGCTCCGAGGCTTTCGGGCCGGAATTGATCACGCCGCCGCCGGTGTAGAAGATCGGCCGCTTCGCCTCGGCCATCATCTCCACGGCCTTTTCGACCGAGGCCGATTCCGGGATCAGCTTCGGCCGATAGGTGCGGTGCTCGACCGCATCGGCCGAAACATAATCGCCGCTGGCGAACTGGATGTCCTTGGGCAGGTCGACCACCACCGGCCCCGGCCGGCCGGCACGGGCGACATAGAACGCCTCGTGAATAGTGCGGGCGACGTTATTGACGTCTTTCACGAGGTAATTGTGCTTGGTGCACGGCCGGGTGATCCCGGTCGTGTCGCATTCCTGGAAGGCGTCATTGCCGATCAGATGGGTCGGCACCTGGCCGGTCAGGCAGACGAGCGGGATGCTGTCCATCAGCGCATCCGTCAGGCCCGTCACGGCATTGGTGGCGCCGGGCCCCGAGGTCACCAGCACGACACCCACTTTCCCGGTCGAGCGCGCATAGCCTTCGGCGGCATGGACTGCGCCCTGCTCGTGCCGTACGAGAATGTGCCGGACCTGGTTCTGCTTGAACAGGACGTCGTAAATCGGCAGGACGGCGCCGCCGGGATAGCCGAACACCACATCCACGCCCTGATCCACCAAAGCCTTAATGACCATTTCCGCGCCGGTCATCACCTGGTCAGACATCGTTCTCGTCCTTCAACTCCGATTGGTCGGGTCACGCATGCCCGCCAGCCGACAGGAAGCGCCTGTCAGAATTTCGCTGTTGGGCGGCAGGAACCTAGTCGCTCCATCGTCTCAGGTCAACGCCGTATTCGTAATTTCCTGAGGATCTCTGAAAGAAAACTTTTACAATATTGCGCCTCCAGGACGATGGGCTCAGGGGATGTGGCATCCGGTCGCAGCAGCCGGTTCCGGAACCAGGTCATCTGCCGCTTGGCATAGTGCCGTGTGGCCGTCTGCGCGCGGGCGATCGCCGCATCGCGCGACAGCTGCCCGTCGAGCCAGGCACCCAGTTCCGGCACGCCGATCGCCTTCATGACCGGCAGGCCGGGATCATAGCCCCGGTCGCGCAGGGCCCGGACTTCCGCCGCCGCCCCGGCTTCGACCATTGCCGGAAAGCGCCGGTCGCCGGCCGCATAGACGTCCCGACGCGGCGGCAGGACGAGCACCCGGTGAAAGCGGAGATGCGCCGGCGGCGTCGCCATCGCCGCCTGCCATTCCGCCAGGGAACGGCCGGTGGCTTCCAGCACCTCCCAGGCGCGCATCACCCTCTGGCTGTCCCCCGGCTCCAGCCGCGCCGCCATCGCCGGATCGCGGGCCGCCAGCGCCGCGTGCAGCCCTGCCGGCCCCTCGCCTTCCAGCCGCGTCCGGACCGCGGCGCGAATGGCCGCGGGGATCGGCGGCATGTCGGCAATCCCCGCGCTCAAGGCCTCCAGATAGAGCCCGGTGCCGCCGACGACAATGGGGACGCGGCCCGCCGCCTCGGCTGCGCCGATTTCGGCCAGCGCCATGTCCCGCCAGCGCCCGGCCGAGCAGGGCTGGTCGCCCGAGAGCACGCCGTAAAGGCGGTGCGGCGCCCGTTCCAGCAGGTCCGGGCCGGGCCGGGCGGTAAGAACCCGCAACGCCTCGTAGACCTGCATGCTGTCGGCATTGATCACCGTTCCGTCCAGCGACTCGGCCAGGTCGACCGCCAGAGCCGATTTGCCGGTGGCCGTCGGCCCGGCGACGAGAATCACGTCGGTGAGCGCGTCGCTGCCGGCGATCGCGTCGGTCGGCGCGGTCAGGGGATCATCCAGGTTTCCGGATCGGGAATCGGCCGGCCCTCGCCCAGATATTTCATCCCCTTGACCGACCGGACGATCAGCCAGATCAGCCAGGCGAGCAGAACCAGCCAGCCGATAAGGATCATCGCCAGCAGCGAGCCGACGACGAGAAACAGGAGCCCGATCCAGAAGGTCTTGATCTGGAACCGGTAATGGCTGCGCACCCAGTCCGGGGCATCGTCCTTGTTGATATAGGCAATGACGACGCCGATGATTCCCGTAATGCCGACGATCACCCCCACCAGATAGAGGATATAGACGATGTTCGCCATATTGGCCGGGTTGCTGCCGGCCGATGGCGGCGGGGGAGGGGGCGGCATGTTATAGGACATGGGGGCTGGGTGTCCTCGAAGGGCTTAAGGCGGACGCTCGGCGGCGCCGACAATCGTGCATTTTCGAATTGCTCAGGAGACGGTAAGACAGGGCGACGCCCCGATCAATCGTGCACCCCTGAGCCGGGCTGGTTTTCCATGACCTTCGTTCTGACGCTCGTCGGCCCCGAGGCCGACATGGAGTCCGTTGCCGCCGAGGCCCGCCGGGCCCTGGCCATTTACGGCGCCGCGCCGGCACAGATCGACTGGCTGGCCCCGGGCCTCGCCTGCGATATCGCCTTCGACGCCGCCGGGGACGATCCGGAGGCCGTGCGGGCCGAGGGCACGGTCCGGACCGCCCTCAACACCGTCCCGGCCGACCTGGCGGTCCTGCCGGCGGCCGGGCGGCGCAAGCGACTGCTGGTGGCCGACATGGACTCGACCATCGTCACCGGCGAGACCCTGGACGAGCTGGCCATCCGCGCCGGCATCGGCGAGCAGGTGGTGCCGATCACCCGCCGTGCCATGAATGGCGAGATCGGCTTTGCCGAGGCCCTGGCGGAGCGTGTCGCCCTGCTGGAAGGCCGGCCGGCAACCCTGCTGGACGAGACCCTGGCCGCCGTCACCCTTAGCCCCGGCGCCGAAACCCTGGTGCGCACCATGACGGCGCACGGCGCCCGGACGCTGCTGATCTCCGGCGGGTTTCACGTCTTCGCGGATGTGGTGGCGGCACGCTGCGGGTTTCACGAGGTCGAAGCCAACCGGCTCGGCATCGCCGGCGGAACGCTGACCGGCACGGTCGCGGGACCGGTGGTCGGCAAGGAACGCAAATATGAGGCGCTGCAGGCCCTGACCGCCGAACTCGGACTGGACCCGTCCGAAACCCTGGCGGTGGGCGACGGTGCCAATGACCTGCCGATGCTGGAGGCGGCCGGCCTGGGCGTGGCCTACCGGGCCAAGCCCGCCGTGCGGACACGCATCCGCGCCCGCGTCGAGCACGCCGACCTGACCGCGCTGCTCTATTTCCAGGGATATCGCCGCAGTGAATTCGCCGATTGAGGCGACGCTCGCGCAGCTCCGCCCTCAGATGCAGCGGCCGCCATCGACCTCGAAGTGCACGCCCGTGACGAAGGAGGCCTCGTCGGAGGCGAGATAGACGGCGGCATTGGCCACGTCTTCCGGCTTGGTCAGGCGGCCGAGCGGGATGGTGGCCATGAACTGGGTCCGGCGCTCCGGCGTGTCCTCGCCTTCCAGGAAGTCCTGGAAATGCCGGTACTCGCCGAGAACCGGATTGATGGCATTGACCCGGACCTTGCGCGGCGCCAGCTCCAGCGCCATCGCCTTGGTCGCCGACAGCACCGCCCCTTTTGAGGCGCTGTACCACGCCATGCCGGCCCGCGGCCGGAGCCCGGCGGTCGAGCCGATATTGAGGATGGAGCCGCTGCCGCGCTGTTCGAACAGCGGCACGGCGTGGCGGGCGGCCAGGAAGATCGCCTTCACGTTCACCGCGAACATGCGGTCGTATTCGGCCTCGCTGACCTCCAGCATCGACTTGCGCGGGTGCCAGGCGCTGGCATTGTTGACGAGAATATCGAGCCCGCCGAAATGCTCGACGGCCGCCTTCAGCATCCAGGCGCTGTCGTCGTCGCGGGTGACGTCGGCTTCGACGAACAGGGCATGCCGCGGATTGGGCTCGTTGATCTCCTCGACCAGCTGGTTGCCGCGGTCGACCTCGATATCGACGACCACCACCTTGGCACCTTCGCGCGCGAAGCTGCGGGCGATCGACTCGCCGACGCCGGAGGCAGCGCCGGTAATGACCGCGACCTTGCCGCGCAGCCGCAGGTTCATGCCCATCTCGGACCTCCCCAAGGCCGGCTGCGGTGCCGGCCGATCGTTCCCGGTTCTCGGACCGCCCCGACGGGCATCTCAGCGAATCGGCCGCGTTGCGGCCTGGCTGGAATGGGTCTAGGACTCGACAGGCAAGGCCCGCGGACGATTTTGCCTGCCATGACCGACATCGAAGCCGCACCGATCCTGCTGGTCGAAGATACCGCCTCCCTGGCGCGGGTGTACATTGCCTATCTTGCCAAGGTGTCCCTGCCGGTCCGGCATGTCGAGACCGGCGCGGCGGCGCTCGACATGTTGCGCACCCAACCGCCGCCGGTGGTGCTGCTCGACCTCCACCTGCCCGACATGGACGGCATGGAGATCCTGCGCTTCGCCGAGCAGGAAGAACTTCCGGTCGCGATCGTCGTCATTACCGCGCATGGGTCGATCAATGTCGCCGTCGAGGCCATGCAGCATGGCGCCTACGACTTTATCGTCAAGCCCTTCAGCGCCGACCGGCTGACGGTGACGGTGCGCAACGCGCTCGAGCGCATGCGCCTCGCCCGGATCGTCGAGTCCTATCGCGACGAAGGTGCTCCGGGCCGCTATGAGGGCTTTATCGGCTCCTCCCTGGCCATGCAGTCGGTCTACCGGATCATCGACAGTGCCGCGGCATCGAAGGCGACGGTGTTCATCACCGGGGAGAGCGGCACCGGCAAGGAGGTGTGTGCGGAAGCCATCCACCGGCGCAGTCCGCGCCGCGACCGCCCCTTTGTTGCCCTCAATTGCGGCGCCATTCCGAAGGAGCTGGTCGAGTCGGAGCTGTTCGGCCATGTCCGCGGCGCATTCACCGGGGCAGTGACCGACCGCGAGGGGGCGGCGGCCCGCGCTGCCGGCGGCACGCTGTTCCTCGACGAAATCTGCGAACTGGAACTCGGGGTGCAGACCAAGCTGCTGCGCTTCATTCAGACCGGGACGTTCCAGAAGGTCGGCGGCAGCCGCACGGAAAGCGTCGACCTGCGCATTCTCTGCGCCACAAACCGTGATCCGCTGACCGAGGTCGAAGCCGGACGTTTCCGCGAGGATCTCTATTACCGGCTGCATGTCATCCCGCTGCACCTGCCGCCTTTGCGGGAGCGGGAGGACGACGCGGTCGAAATCGCCCGCCAGTTCCTCATGGATTTCGCCGCCGAGGAAGGCAAGCTCTTCGCCCGGTTCGACCCGGCCGCGGAAACACTTTTGCGCTCTTATGCCTGGCCCGGAAATGTGCGGCAGCTGCAGAACATGATCCGCCAGATCGTCGTTCTGCAAAGCGGCGAGACGGTGACGGCGGAGATGCTGCCGCCGCCGATCGGCCAGGGGCCGCATGGCGCCCTGCCGGGCCGCCCCGCCGCGACCGCGCCGGCGTCGCGGCAGCCGGCTGCAGCGGAGCTGTCGGATCGCCCGGCTGACGCACAGGAACGGCCGGATCCCGGACGGATCCGGCCGCTCTGGCAGGTCGAGAAAGAGGCGATCGAGCGGGCGATCGCGGCAGCGGACGGAAACATTCCGCGGGCTGCCGCATGGCTTGGCATCAGCGCGTCAACCATTTACCGCAAACGACTCGCCTGGGAGGCGGACAGGACAAGCTGAGCCGCCCCCTGCTGCGAAGCCCCGGGACCCTGTCGCCCGGCCCGTGCGGAGCGGGTCCTATGGTCACATCAGGTGCATATCCGCCTCGGCCATGATCTGCCGCCGCGCTTCGTCGCGCAGCAGGGCCATGCGGCGGCGAAGCCGATGGTCGGACATGGCAACGCCGCGGCGCTGCAGATCAGCCAGCACCTTGTCATGGATGCAGTCGTCGCGATGCGGCCCGCAGTCGGTATCGACAAGCTCCGCCGCATAGGCTTCGGCCGACGGGGCCGGCAGGCCCATCAGCTCGGCGGCCCACAGGCCAAGCAGCTTGTTCCGGCGGCAGGTCACCCGGAAATCGAGGTCAAGATCGTGATGAAACTTTGCCTCGAAGCTCTGTTCGCGCTGGTCGAAGGTCGTCATCATCTTGGCAACTCCCTGGGGCGCCATCTCAGGACCGGGCCCCGTCCCTTTTTCCGGTCAGAATGTGGCCGAAGTCCCATTAACACACCGTTAACATTTAATATAATCCGTTAACTTTGCCAATGCTTCGGGTTGCGGCCATATGCATCGGTGCTATGCGCTGTCATCCGGGCAGCCCACGGACATTCTGCTGCCCCAGGTGCGAGCCGGCCATGTGCACCGTCATTATCCTGAACCGCCCCGGCCATGACTGGCCGGTGCTGATCGCTGCCAACCGCGATGAGCGGCTGAGCCGTCCCTGGCAGCCGCCCGGACGCCATTGGCCGGACCGGCCCTCGGTGCTGGCCGGCTACGACGTCCTGCGCGGCGGCAGCTGGATCGGCCTCAACGACTCGGGCGTCTTCGCCGTCGTGCTCAATCGGCGCGGCACGCTGGGCCCGGCGCCCGACAAGCTGAGCCGCGGCGATCTCGTCCTCCGGGCGCTGGAGCAGGCCAGCGCCGCCGCCGCGGCGCACGACCTTGCCGGGCTCGATCCCGAAGCCTATCGACCGTTCAACATGGTGATCGCCGACCGGCGGGACGTCTTCTGGCTGGCCCGGCGCGACGGCGCCGAGGCCGGAGACGACGGCCGGGGCGCGGCTCCGGCACCGGACGCCGTGTATATGGAAAGCGTGCCTGCCGGTTTCCACATGATCGCCGCCGACGATATGGACGATCCCCGCAGCCCGCGGCTCGCCCGCCTGCCGCTGTTCCAGACGGTCCCGGCACCCGATCCCTTGCTTCCGGAGACCTGGCAGCCCTGGGAGCGCCTGCTGGCCGACAGCCACTACGTGCCGGACGACGGTCCGATCGGGGCCCTGTGTGTCGTCACCGACCGCGATTACGGCACCGTCTCGGCCAGCCTGCTGGCGCTGCCCGCCGCCGACCGTGCCGATCTGGCGCCGGTCTGGCGTTTCGCGCCGGGACGCCCGGGCCGAACCGCTTTCCGCAGCGTCGACCGGGCGCCGCGGCCGCCGGTCCCCGCCGATCAGCCAATTGATTGAGAAAAGCGCCGTTTCTTGTTATATCAGCAGCGTGCGCGATTGTTGCCGGGCATCTGTGGGAGACGCCAATGCGAAAGGCATATGCGATATGAACCGTCGCCGACGGATTTATGAGGGCAAGGCCAAGATCCTGTTCGAAGGGCCGGAGCCCGGAACCCTCGTCCAGTACTTCAAGGATGATGCAACGGCGTTCAACAATCAGAAGAAGGGCGTGATTTCCGGCAAGGGCGTCCTCAACAATCGCATTTCCGAGTATTTGATGACCCGGCTGGCGGAAATGGGTATTCCTACCCATTTCATTCGCCGGGTGAACATGCGCGAGCAGCTGATCTACGAGGCCGAGATCATTCCGATCGAGGTCGTGGTGCGCAACATTGCTGCCGGGTCGTTTTCCCGCCGCTTCGGCATTGCCGAGGGCACGCCGCTGCCGCGCTCGATTGTCGAGTATTATTACAAATCCGATGAGCTCGGCGATCCGATGATTACCGAGGAGCACATCACCGCCTTCGGCTGGGCGACGCCGCAGGACCTGGACGACATGATGTCGCTGGCGCTGCGGGTGAACGACTATCTGTCCGGCCTGTTCCTCGGCATCGGCCTCCGGCTGGTCGACTTCAAGCTGGAATTCGGCCGGCTCTACAACGAACACGGCGATATGCGGATCATCCTGGCCGACGAGATCAGCCCGGACAGCGCCCGCCTGTGGGATGTCGAAACCAGCGAAAAATTCGACAAGGACCGGTTCCGCCAGGATCTGGGCAATGTCGAGAACGCCTATCGGGAGGTGGCGCGGCGGCTGGGCGTGTTGCAGGAGAACGAACCGGCCAACCTGCGCAACACCGGTGCCGTGGCGACGCCGGCCTGATGCGTCCGATGCAGAAGGACACCCGTGATGCGGAGCCATGCGGCATGAAGGTCCGGGTCGAGATCATGCTGAAGAGCGGCGTGCTCGATCCCCAGGGCAAGGCGATCGGCCATGCGCTGTCGGGTCTGGGCTTTGCCGGTATCGGCGATGTGCGCCAGGGCAAGCTGATCGAGCTCGACCTGGCCGAAGACGATCCCGAGGCCGCCCGGAGCGCCGTCGAGGAGATGTGCCGGCGGCTGCTCGCCAATCCGGTAATCGAACGCTATACGGTGCGGCTGGACGGCGATCCCGTCCCGTCCTGACCGCCCGCTGGAGCCGTAGGGCCATGACCAGTGTCGCCGACACCATGCGGCAGAAGCTTGCCGCCGCGCTCGAGCCGGCCGAACTCGACATAGTCGACGAAAGCCACCGTCATGTCGGCCATGCCGGACATGACGGCCGGGGCGAGAGCCACTTCAAGCTGCGCATCGTGTCCGCCCAATTCGCCGGGCAGTCCCGCGTCGAGCGTCAGCGCTGCGTGTACCGGATCCTGGCCGCCGAGCTGGCCGACCGCGTCCATGCGCTCGGCCTCGTCACCCTGACCCCGGACGAGGCCGCACGGCGGGCCGGCGCCTGAGGCAAGCCGTCCGCGCACCCGTCGCCGGCTCCGTGCGGCACATGCCGCGGCGGCACACGAAAACTCCCGGAACAAGTCAGTCTGCCACGGGTTGACGCCCTAGGTAAACCCAATGGCAATGTGCTTCAGGGAGAAACGACATGTTCAACGCACGCACCCTTCTTTCCGCGACCGCCGCTGCGGCCCTGCTGATGGGCGCCCATGCCGGATTTGCGGCGGAGGAAGAACTTCCGACCGAAGGCCCCGTCACCTCTCCGGGCGTCAACGAACCCGGCCTGAACGAGCCGGCCGCCGAAGAGGCGGGCATGGAGGAAGGCATGGGCTACGAGGAAGACATGGTCCCGGAAGGCGTGACTGATGTCGAGGAGCAGCGGAGCGAGGCCCTTGACGAGACGCCGGCCCCGGGGATCAACGAGCCCGGCCTCAACGAACCGGCTGAGCAAGAGGCCGAGGACGTCCGATAAGGCTTCGGTCCAGCAGAGGCGGCGGCTTTCCACGCCGCCGTCCCGAGCAGAGAGAGAAACGGGCGGTCCCTCGGGATCGCCCATTTTCTATTGCGGGCGTGCGAATCAGTCTGCGCCCGCCAAGCCGAATCGCTGTCGAAAGGCGGTATCGACAGAGGCCGGCGGCCGTTGGTGTGTGTCCGAGAAGATCCTTTCGTATAAACCTCCGATCAGGCAAAGCACACAATCGTGTGCAATTGCAACGCGCATTGCCTTGAGTGCCACGGTGTGCACACACCATGGCATGCGAGCTCGGCTAGCATAACCCAAAGATGATATATTCAGGGGTTGAGCCCGGCGGATATTCCGCTAGAGTGGTTGCCATCAATCGGCATAAGGACGGCACGCAAAAATATCTGCCATTGGTTGATGGTTATGACACGCACCCGCCAGAACAGCACTTTGGTCAGCCATAACGTTACCATTGGCGGCCGAAGAACAAGTATTCGCCTCGAAGAATACATGTGGGAGGCGCTGAAGGAAATCTGCGCCCGAGAAAATATCAACATTCATGAATTTTGCAGCCGGGTCGACGAACACCGCAAAGAATCGGCGCTGACGGCCGCGATCCGTGTAGCGATTACAGCTTATTACAGAGAGGGGATGAAACAACTCTCGCGAGGAATTGAGGCGGGCGGCCAGACCCGGGAAGACCGCAGCCCGGTGCGCGGCCGGGACGATGAGGATCCGCCGCGCGGCTCCGAAGCTGGCACCGCCCCGCAAGGCTTAGGGTAGAAGAACCGGGAAAGCGGTGGCGCCGCGGCCCCCGGGCCCGTCTCCGGGCCGGACCCCTGCCTCACACCCAGGTGGCCTTGGCGACGCGCAGGAAGTTGCCACCGAGGACGGCACGGATATCGGGCTCGCTGTAGCCGCGCTCGATCAGACCGGCCGTGACGGCCGGCAGCACCTCCGGCGGGGCGAAATGCATGGCGGAGAAATCATAGCCATTGCCCGGCGGCCACCAGTAGCTTTCGTCCACCGGGGCGCCGGCCACCGCTTCCGCGCTGTCGGACTCGTAGGAATAGTCCAGCCCCAACCCGACATGCGCGACGCCGACCCGCTGGGCAATATAGTCGATATGCCGGACCATGGCCTCGGATCCCGCGCCGGGTTCGCCCAGGAACAAATCGACGCCGTTGATGCCGATCACCCCGCCGCTCGCGGCGCAGGCGTCGATCTGGGCATCGCTCAGATTGCGCGGATGGTCCGTCAGAGCCCGGACATTCGCATGCGAAAAGACCACGGGCCTGGTCGAAGCGGCCATGATGTCGAGGCTGGTCCGCTCGCCGGCATGCGAACAGTCGACCGTGATGCCGGTTTCGTTCAGCTTCGCCACGAGAGATCGGCCGTACGCGGACAGGCCGGGATCGTCGTCATGGCAGCCGCCGCCGACCTCGTTCGTGCGGTTGTATATCAGGTGCATCTGACGGACGCCGTAATTGTAGAAGAAATCAAGCATACCGAACTGGCCGCCGAGCGGCACGGCGCCTTCAAGATCGAAGGCGACCGCCAGCTTGCCGGCTTCCTTGGCCCGGCTGATGCTGTCCGGGGTTCCCGCCAGGGCGAACCGCTCCGAGTCATTGCCGAGCCAGACCCGGTAATAGGCCAGGACGGTCATGATGTCGCCGAGCGGGGTCATGTCCATGCCGATATTGATCGACACGAAGTCCGTCGCAGCCCGCTTATGGCGGCTCAGCACCCCGACATCCGTCCCGTATCGGAGCGGCAGGCAGCTATGGGCGTCCCAGACCAGGGAATCCCGGTGCAGGATCGCGGCGGCCTCGGCTGTGCTCTCCGGCATGACAGGCTCCTCCCTCCTGTGCTCAACAACGTTTTTCGCGCGGTGGGGCGCCGTCTTGGCGGGCGCCTCCCGATATCCCCCTTGATCAAGGGCTGTCCGGCCCGGACCAGCCTGGCGTCGTGCTGCGCCGCCGGTCTCTTGCGCGGCCGGTCTCTTGCGCCGCCGGTCTCTTGGGCCGCCGGTCTCTTGCGCCGCTCGGGGCGGCAGCCTAGTGTACCCATCTCCCCGCAACCGGACCCGACCACCTTGCGCTATATAAGCACCCGCGGCCAAGCCCCCATCCTCGCTTTTGACGACGTTCTTCTGGCCGGTCTGGCTGAGGACGGTGGACTCTATGTCCCGGAACGCTGGCCCCGGCTTTCCTCCGAGGAGCTGCGCGCCCTGCGCGGCCGGCCCTATCCCGAAATCGCGGCCCGGATCCTCGACCTCTTCGCCGACGGCACGATTGCGCCCGCCGTGCTCGCCCGCCTCACTGCGGACGCCTATGCCGGCTTCGGCCATAGCGGAACGGCGCCGCTGGTGCAACTCGACCCGCGCTTCTGGCTGATGGAGCTGTTTCACGGGCCGACGCTGGCTTTCAAGGACTATGCGCTGCAATTGGTGGGGCGGCTGTTCGACCATGTCCTGGCCGCACGCGGGTCGCGGATCACGGTGGTCGGCGCCACCTCCGGCGATACCGGCTCGGCCGCGATCGAGGCTGTGCGCGACCGCGAGGCGATCGATATCTTCATCCTCTTCCCGCGCGGCCGCGTCTCCGACGTGCAGCGCCGGCAGATGACCACCGTCTCCGCAAGCAATGTCCACACCATCGCCATCGACGGGACGTTCGACGACTGCCAGGACCTGGTCAAGGCGATGTTCGGCGACCGGCCGTTCCGGGAGGCGCTCAACTTATCCGCGGTCAATTCGATCAACTTCGCCCGGATCGCCGGCCAGGTCGTCTATTACGTGACCGCGGCCCTGGCCCTGGGCGCACCCGAACGGGCCGTGTCCTTCAGCGTACCGACCGGCAATTTCGGCAATATCTATGCCGCCTATGCCGCGCGGCAGATGGGGCTGCCAATTGAAAGGCTGATCGTCGGGGCGAACAGCAACGATATCCTGCACCGGTTCTTCGCCACCGGGGAGATGGCGGTGCAACCCGTCGTGCCGACCGTCAGCCCGGCGATGGACATCCAGATTTCCAGCAATTTCGAGCGCTTCCTGTTCGACCTGCTCGACCGCGACCCTGCGGCGCTGGCCGGAACCATGCAGGCCTTCCGCCGCGACGGCCGCTTTGCCGTGCCCGAGGCTCTCGCGGCCCGGGCCGGGGGCGCCTTCCTCTCGGGACGGGTCGACGAGGAAGAGACGCTGGCCACCATCGCCCGGACCTGGCGGGAAACCGGCCAGCTGCTCGACCCGCATACGGCGGTCGGCCTGGCCGCCGGACGGCGCGCCGCACCGGCCGCGCCGGAGCCGCCGGTGATCTCGCTCGCCTGTGCCCACCCGGCCAAGTTCGGCGATGCGGTGCGGCGGGCCGTCGGCTTCGACCCGCCGATCCCCGAGCGGCTGGCGGCGGTCTTTCGCGATCCGGAGCGGGTCGCGGAATTGCCCGCCGATCTCGCGACTGTCGAGGATTACATCCGCCGCCGGGCGCGGATCGCCGGAGGGCATGCATGAACCCCGCGATGACCCGGCTCGACAGCGGTCTTCGGGTGGTGACAGACCGGGTCGATGCGGTCGAAAGCGCCAGTGTCGGGGTCTGGATCGGGGCGGGCAGCCGCTTCGAAAACGCCGAGATCAACGGCGTCGCCCATCTGCTCGAACATATGGCCTTCAAGGGCACCGAGCGGCGCTCGGCCCAGGCGATCGCCGAGGAAATGGACGCGGTCGGCGGCCATCTGAACGCCTTCACCGCCCGGGAAACCACCGCCTTCTATGCCAAGGTGCTGAAGGAGGACGTCCCGCTCGCGGTCGACCTCTTGGCCGACATCCTGCTCAACGCGCGCCTCGACGAGGACGAGCTGGCGCGCGAGCGGTCGGTGGTGCTGCAGGAAATCGGCCAGGTGCTCGACACGCCTGACGACATCATTTTCGACCACTTCCAGAGCACCGCCTTTCCCGACCAGCCGCTCGGCTGGCCGGTTCTGGGCACGGCCGAGATCGTCGGGCGGCTCTCCCGCCGCGACTTGGCCGGCTATATGGCGCGGCATTACGGCGCCAACAGCATGGTGCTGGTGGCGGCGGGGAATGTCGAGCATGAGGCCGTGGTGGCGCTGGCCGAGCGGGGCTTTGCCGGGCTCGGCGCCGGGGCGGAAAGCGTGCCTCCCGCCGGGCTGTACCGCGGCGGCGACTACCGGGAGGCGCGGGCGCTGGAGCAGCTCAACCTGATGCTCGGGTTTCCCGGCGTCGGCGTGCATGACCCGGATCATTACGCCCAGTCGGTTCTGGCGATGGCGCTTGGCGGCGGCATGTCGTCCCGCCTGTTCCAGGAGATCCGGGAGCGCCGCGGGCTCGTCTATGCCATCAACGCCTTCGCCAGCCCCTTCACCGATGGCGGGCTGATCGCAGTCTATGCCGCCACCGGCGAGGCGGAGACGGCCGAACTCGTTTCCGTCCTTTGCGACGAGGTGCAGCGCCTTGGCGAGGACCTGCGCGACGAGGAAGTGGACCGCGCCCGCGCGCAGCTGAAAGCCAGCCTGCTGATGGGTCTGGAGTCGACCTCCACGCGGTGCGATCATATCGGGCATCATGTCCTGCTCTACGGACGCCCGACTCCGCCGGAAACGATCATCCGCCGTCTCGACACCGTCGATGCGGCGGCCGTGCGCGGGCTGGCCGGCCGCCTCTTCCGGGAGCGCCCCACCCTTGCCGCCATCGGACCGATCGGACAGCTGCCGGACTTCGAGACGGTCGCTGCGCGCTTTCGCTGAGGCGGCCCGGGCCGGGGCCGGATGGTGTCGACGCCCGTGATCAGCGGTCTCAGAACTGGTCTTGTCGGCTTCCCATCGGTCCGGCTCGAGGGCCGGCGGCTCTATCTGCGTCCGCCGCGGCCGCAGGACTGGGCGGCTTGGGCCGATCTGCGCGCGGAGAGCCGGTCCTTTCTCACACCCTGGGAGCCGAGCTGGCCGGCCGATGCCCTGTCCCGGCGCTCCTTCATGCAGCGCCTGCGCAGCCAGGTCGGTGACTGGCGCGAGGACCGGGGTTACACCATGCTGATCTTCGCGAATGACGATACGCTGCTGGGCGGCATCAGCCTGACGCATGTCCGGCGCGGCGTCGCGCAGACCGGATCGCTCGGTTATTGGATCGGCGCGCCCTTTGCCCGGCGGGGTTACATGAAAGATGCGGTCTGCACGATCCTGGAGTTCGCCTTCGGCGCGGCCGGGCTGCACCGGGTTGAGGCGGCCTGTCTGCCGTCCAACGAGGCGAGCCGCCGGCTCCTGGAATCCGTGGGCTTCCGGCAAGAGGGTTTTGCCAGGGCCTATCTGCGCATTGCCGGCGCCTGGCGCGACCATCTGCTGTTTGCCATGCTGACGGATGAGTTCGTGGGCAAACGGGCAAATCAAGCATAGCGCGCCGCCGGGCTTTTGGGATATGACTGCCGATCATCGCTCTTTGCCGGCGTGGAGGACGGCGCTCCATGGATGAAACACGGATCGACGCGCAGTTGCCGCAGCTTAATGTTGAAGTGATCCGCCGGGACTATCCCGAGGATCGCGCCGAGGTCATGACCATCAAGATGACGGCAACCCCGTCCTTCAAGGCGGTGGGCGGCATGATGACGCAGGGCTTGGCGGCGCCGATCGCCGGCCTCTGGGCCGCACCGGTCCTCGCCTGGGCCGGCATGATGCAGGCCGCCTGGGGTCCGGTGTTGGGCGCGATGATGCCGCGCCTCACGGTCGAAAGCACTGAAAGAGACAGGCCCCGGGTCTCGGATGGGTCCGAAGGCCGCGAGACCGGCAGCCAGGCCTGAGCCTGCGTCCAAGTGACGCGGCCGAGGCCGCGCGCCGGTCTTCTGGCCGCTGGCCGGTCTTCTTAACGCTGAACGGCCCCGTGTGCGACGGGGGGCCGCATCAGGCGCGGACGATTCGACGGTCAGGCTCGGCGTGCGGCCGCGGTGCCGGGTCGAACTGCGGGACGGCCTGATCGAAGACGCTGAGGTCGGTCCTCAGCGCCTTGTGCACGGCCTCGAGCGTCGGCTGTTCAAGTTTCGCCGTTACCGCCTCCGCCTCGGCCGGGGACAGGGGCAGAAGCGTCCGACCCGCCGAGACGAAATAGCCGACATAGGCGCGCAAATAGGCGGTCAGGGCTGGATTGAGGGGGATGCGGCATGGCGCGGGTCGCGCACCGCAGGCCGCTGCCACCGCAACGGGATGGACGATCGGGCCTTCCCAATAGCGCAAGACCTGCTCCAGCCCCGGATCCGGCCAGGATTGCCGCACAGACGCCAGGAACGTGGCGCCCATCGCTGCGCTGGCGCAGGCCACGCCCATGCCGGCGAGCAGGCTCGCCGCAATCTGCGCGATTTCCGCGAAGGCTTCGGCATTCTGGACAGCCGCAACGTTGTAGGCGGCATGGAACAGAACGGCATCGACATGGCCGGCGCCGTTGGACAGCAAGGCAATAATCCAGCCCGCAAGGCTCGCCGCATCCCGCACGAGACCGGCCTCGACGGCAAATTCCAGGCTCTGGCTGCAGGCCTGGCCGGCAAAAAAGTTCTCCGGCGTCAGCCATGACATCAGTCGGTAGAGCGCTTGCTCATCCATAGTGGCGATCCGTCATCATCCTGCGTCGCTGTCGGGCTGGCGCTCTTCCAGGTGTTTCTCTCTCTCTCTTTTTTTGTTCTGCCTGTTCCGGGCCTTTTTCGGTCCGGTGGTTGTCTTCCGCTTTGCCGCGTTTCGCTCCGGTACCGCTTGGGCGGGCTATTCCGGAGGCTACGAAGCAATCGTCACGGTGCCGGCTCGACGCCCTGCATCCGGCAACGATCCTGAAACCATGCTTCTCAATCAAGGCTGAACTCTGCGGCAGAGTCAAGGTGCGATGTGTTCTGATCCGGCCACACTGTGGCGGATGCGTAACGCAGACTGACGAAATATTGCGGGGTCGGGCTCCGGCAAGTCAGCCGGTACGCCTTCCCGGGCCTGCAATCCGGTGGCGGCCCACGGCCGGCATCTGTTTCCCGGCGCCGGCCGTCCACAGCCAATATCAGCGTTACGTAAAAACAAATATAAAATTGGCTACAAATTCGATAAACCATGGACTCGGTGCATATGTCCGGTGTCAGTATTTCTTGGTTAACAAGACTGCCTGGGGTGTCGACTTCGTATTAACGAATTATTAAGAATTATTATTGTAGCGTTCACCGAGGTGGAGGATATGTTGACAGGCTGCTCCTGGCAGGCGGCCTGCTGAGGAGGTGTGGCGATGTCCCTTTCACATCCATGCAGATGGCTCGGCGCAAAGCTGGCAGCATGCCGGCGGGATAACCGGGGTTCCAATATTGTCATGGCGGCCTTCGCGCTCGTTCCCGTGCTGGCGGCGACGGGCCTCTCCATCGACGTGGCCCGGATGTACACGGTGCGCAGTGCCTTGAGCGCTGCGGTCGACACGGCAGCCCTGGCCGCTGCCCATGAACGCACCGAGGCGGAGCGCCTTGCGGCTTTTAACAGCTATTTCGATGCCAATTTCCCGCAAAACCATCTGGGCGCGCATGTGACCGAGACCCGGCTGAGCTACGATGCCGTCACACGGCGCATGACGGGCTGGGCGAGCGCCAGGGTCGACACCACGCTGATGCAGCTGGTTGGCGCCGGATCGGTGGACGTGACAACCTCCACGGTGATCCAGAGCGAACTGCGCGGCATGGAACTTGTCCTTGTCATGGACAATACCGGCTCCATGCGCGGCGGGGACAGTATCGGGCGCATGAAGGATGCCGCGCGCGGACTGATCAACGCGCTGTTCGACGGACGCTTCGACACCGTGAACCGCTATGACGACGCGCTGGTGGCCAGCGGCCGCGACGAGCTGTCCAATCTCTGGGTCTCCCTTGTGCCCTATGCGGCGTCGGTGAATATCGGCCGCGGCCAGGGCGACCAGGTCTGGAACGGCAGTTCCTGGGAGGGCGGCGATGAGCATTTCGCCTGGCTCAATCCTGTCGATGTCGTCGATGGGGTGGAGACGGCCAATCCCGCCGGCACCTCGCCCGACGCCTTTTTCCAAAGCAGCTATCGCGTCGAGCACGCCACCAACACGCCGCTTTGCGAGCGTGACGAGACGGGCGCCTGCCAGACCGACGAGGACGGCGACATTATCTACCAGACGGTGGGCGGCGATCCGCGCGGCTGGCTCGGCTGCGTCATGGCCCGCGCCGACGGGCTCGACCAGACCGACGATCCTCCGGTCGACTCGACCACCCGGTTCACCCCGCTGCTCTGGCACAGCGATGCGAATAGCGAGCCGCCGAATATTCCGACCATGTCGGGCAATGCAAACTGGTATTCCGCAGCCGACGACAGCTGGGACGAGAATTTCTGGAACAGCTGGCCCGAGAGCTTCGCGCTGAGCTATACGGAGGCGGATACGCAGAACAGCTCCCGCGGGCCGAATCTCGGCTGCCCGCCGGCCATCACGCCGCTTACCGCGAATTATACCGAGATCATGGATGCCATCGACGAGATGGCCCCCTGGCACCGGGGCGGCACCTGGAGCAATACCGGCATGGTCTGGGGCTGGCGCATGCTCTCCCCCCGCTGGCGCGCCCATTGGGGTATCGACGAGATCTATCGGGAACAGACCCTGCCGCTCGACTATGGCACGCCCGGGATCGAGAAGGTCGTCGTCGTGCTCACCGATGGCACCAATCAGTGGTACCAGGACGATTTCACCGCCTTCGGGTTCCTCAGCGAGGGGCGGTCCACCGCCGAGGGCGGCCTGAACGGGACGACCAGCAACAGCACGGCCACGGCCGAGGCCAACAGCCGCATGGTGACGATCTGCGACCGCATGCGGCGGGGCACCGGCACGGGCGCCGACCCGGCCCTCGGGACGGACGACCCGGATCGGATCACGATCTACACGATCGTGTTAAAGGCCTCCGGCCAGGCCAGTACGTTCGAAAGCTGCGCCTCGGACGAGGACAAGTACTTCTTCGCCAGTGACAATGGCGAGCTCTCCGGCATTTTCGAACGGATCTCGGAAGATTTGAGCCGCATCCGCATCGTGCAATAGCCCGCTTCGCAGCGGAGCACGGCACCGGGGCCGGCATTGCCAAGAGCGGTGCCGGCTCTTTTGCCGCTCAGGGGTTGCGGCGATAGACCGCGCTGCAAATTAAGGATAATTAGCTAACGTATTGATTGAAGTTCGCTGTCGCGTCGACGTCGACCAGCCGGCTCCGCGACGGAACGCGGTATCGTCATGGCGTCTTGTCTCAATCGCTCCGTCCGCCATAGCGCTTTCTCGCTGGCCCGTCAGCGCGCCGCACTGATCGGCCTGTTCCTGCTCGCGACCGGCGCGGGCTGCGGCGTACGGGCCGAAGACCATCTCGATATTCTCTATGTGTCCTCCTTCAGCAGCCAGCTGCCCTGGAGCAGCGCCATGCTGCAGGGCGCCATGGACGAGGCGGCAAACGGTCCGGGGCCGCGGGTGCGGCTGTTTGTGGAATGGATGCATGCCGACCGCACGCCGCCGGGCCCGGAGCCGCAGGACTTTCTGGACAGCCTCAATACCCGCTATGCCGACAGGACCTTCGACGGCGTCATTCTCGATTCGGCCGAGGCCGTGCTGCTCCTCGACCTCGCGGAGACCGGCCCGCTTGCCGAAACGCCCCTGATCGAGGTCGCAGCCCTGCCGAACGATGTTCCGGTCGACGTTCCGGTCGAGATTGTCACGGCCGCCGCTCATGCCGAGACGCTGGCCCGCATCCCCGACTGGCTGCCGGATACAACGCGTTTGCTGCTGATCGGACAGGGCGATGGGTCGGGGCCGGGCAGGGACTTTGCCGCGGTCTGGGAGGCGGCCCGCGCCACCCTGCCGGAAACGATCGCCGTCGAGCGCGTCACCCATGCCGATCTCAACCGCCTCACAGCCGACCTTGCTTTGGCCCAGCCGGGCACAGTGGCCTATTTCACGCCGATCACGATCACCGGCTCCGGCGAACAGGTCGTCCCGCTGGAGGTTTTGCGCCGGATTGCCGAGATGGCGGCTATTCCGATCTTCTCGGGCTGGGAACAGATGGTGGGAGCCGGCATTGTCGGCGGCTATGTGCTGTCGCCGGAGCGCACCGGCCGGGCGGCGGTCCGCGCGATCAGGCGGGCGACGGCTGAACGGGAGGGTCATAATCCCGCGCCCTATCGCGATGCATCCTGGGCGTCCTCGCACCTCTGGGCCTTCGATGCCCGGCAGCTGGCGCGATTCGGCATTGCGCCGGAGGCGCTGCCGGTGGGCAGCGACATTCGTTTCCGGCCTCTGCCGATCTGGGAGTCCCACCCTTATGAAGTCACCGCTGCGGCCATCGCCCTGGCCGGCTTCCTGAGCCTGACCGGTGCGTTGATTGTCGCCCTGGCCCGCAATCACCGCCTGCTGAGCCAGAACAGGGCGGCCCGCAACGCCCTGCAGGCGGCCAATACCGGGCTGGAGGAGCGGGTGGCGGCGCGCACCCGGGACCTCGCGGCCCAGGCGGACAGGCTGGGTCGACAGGCGCATCAGCTGGAGCTGGCGAAGGCCTCGGCCCAGGCGGCCAGCGATGCCAAGAGCCGGTTGCTGTCCTCCATGTCGCATGAGCTGCGCACGCCGCTCAACGCCGTTCTCGGCTTTTCCCAGATGCTCGAGAATTTCGCCGAGCCGCCCTTGACCGGTCGGTCGCGTGACTGGCTGGCGGCGATCGCCACCGCCGGCGACCAGCTTCTCACGCTCATCGACGACATCCTCGACCTGTCGCGGGTCGAATCGGGGCGGGTGCGGCTGACGCCGGAAATCTGCCCGCTCGAAACCCTGGCCGACGAGTGCGTCCAAACCCTCGCCCCCATGGCCGCGGCGGCCGCCGCCACCATCCAGACCGCCGTGACGCCTTGCAGCGCCTGGGCCGATCCGCATCGCCTGACCCAGATCGTCACCAATCTGCTGACCAATGCCATCAAATACGGGCCTGAAGGCGGGCGCGTGTTCCTGCAAGGCGGACCGGACCGGACCGGTACCGTCGTGCTGCGCGTCGCGGACGAGGGTCCGGGCATTCCCCCCGACCAGATCGAGCAGATCTTCTGGCCGTTCTACCGCGTGAACGAGGCGGCCGACGGGAAGGGCTATGGCCTGGGCCTCGCCCTGGTCCGCACTTTGGTCACGGAGATGGGCGGTGAAGTCTGGGTCGAGCCCAACCAGCCGCGCGGCAGTATTTTCGCGATACGGCTGCCGGCTGCGAAGGTTACCGATCTGCGGAAAGAGGCCTGAGGTTTTCCGGATTGTCGCCGAACTTTCTGCCGATAACCCCCGGAATACCGGCGCGGAAGGGCAAATGGGGCGGCAGCAGCAACGACCCGGCCCCCGCGCGACGATCCTTGAACGGCCGGCCGGCTTCGGGAAGACTGAGCCTCGGCGGGCCGGTCGGTTCGTGTGCGGCGTTCAGGGGAAGGGCCGTCGGGTGGAGGACAAGGCGCCGGAGCTTCGCGTCCTCGACGTGCTGACGCGATTTCCGGCAGTCGAACGGGTGATCCTCTTCGGCTCGCGGGCCCGCGGCGATGCCGGCCCGCGCGCCGACATCGATCTCGCCGTCGCCTGCCCGCAAGCCGGCGAGGCCGAATGGCTGCGGATCGCCGAGGCGGTCGAAGAAGAGGCCGAGACGCTGCTCCTCATCGACCTGGTGAGGCTGGAGGAAGCCTCTGCGGACCTGCGCGATCGAATCCGTTCGGAAGGCCGGGTGCTCTATGAACAGCAAGCTCGATCAGTCGGTCGCCAATCTCGGTCGGGCCCTTGACCGCCTGGAAGAGGCCCTGGCCGAGCCGACAACCAACAAGCTGGCCATCGACGGCACGATCCGGCGCTTCGAATTTGCGCTCGAATTGTTCTGGAAAACGCTTAAACGGCTGCTTGCGGCCGAGGGTATCGAGACCGCCACCCCGCGACAGGCGTTGAAACAGGCCTGGCAGGCCGGCTGGCTGGACAGCGAGGCGGCCTGGCTGCAAATGCTCAAGGACCGGAACGAGACCTCGCAGCTTTACAATGAGGACATCGCCCGGCGCATCTACGAGCATATTCACAACAATTGTCCGGAGATGCGCAAGGCCTATGACCGCGTCCGGGAACGGGCCGCGACGCTGTCCTGAGGAGGGTCCGTGGACCAGCGGATCAGCATTGTGACGCTCGGTGTCGCCGATCTCGCCGGCGCTCGAACCTTTTACGAAAGGCTGGGGTGGTGCGCCGATCCGGCGAGCACCGGCACCATCGTCTTTTTCGACCTTGGCGGCATGGCCCTGGCGCTCTACGGGCGCGCCGCCCTGGCCGAGGATGCCGGGTTCGCCGACACGGGTCCCGGCTTTGCCGGCGTGACGCTCGCCCACAATGTCGGTTCGCCGGCGGCGGTGGAGGCGGTGCTGGACCAGGCCGTCGCGGCCGGCGGGCGGCTGATCAAGCCGGCGGCCGAGGCGTTCTGGGGCGGGTATTCGGGATATTTCGCCGATCCGGACGGCCATCTGTGGGAAGTCGCCTATAATCCGTTCTTCCCATTGGATGACAAAGGGCGGGTCCATCTCGCCCCGCCGGACCAGGGCCCCGATTAGCCGTCTTTGCGGTCTCGCAAGCGGGCGCGGCTTCGTGCTATGTCTCCCGTCCTTCGCCGTGCCTGCCCGTCCACCGCAAGCGACCGATGAAATTCACCCTCTCCTGGCTGAAAGAGCATCTCGACACCGATGCCGATCTCGACCGGATCAGCACCACCCTGACCGCCCTCGGTCTGGAGGTCGACGCCGTCGTCGACCGCGCGGCCGCGCTGGCGCCCTTTACGGTCGGGCACGTCGTCGACTGCCAGCAGCACCCCAATGCCGACAAGCTGAAGGTCTGCGTGGTCGAGACCGCCCATCATGGCCGGGTGCAGGTGGTCTGCGGCGCGCCGAATGCGCGGTCGGGGATGAAGGGGGTGTTCGCGCCGGTCGGCACGGTGATTCCCGGCACCGGCCAGGTGCTGAAGGCCGGCGTGATCCGCGGCGTCGAGTCGAACGGCATGCTCTGCTCGGAGCGGGAGATGGGCCTGTCGGACGAGCACAGCGGCATCATCGACCTGCCGGAGGATGCAGAGACCGGCGCCCCCTTCGCCCGGGTCTACGGGCTCGACGACCCGCTGATCGACGTCGCCCTGACGCCGGACCGCGGCGACTGCGCCGGGGTGCACGGCATCGCCCGCGACCTCGCCGCCGCCGGCCTCGGCACCCTCAAGCCTCTTTCCGCCGAGCCGGTGCCCGGCGCCTATGACAGCCCGATCGACGTGCTGTTCGACCTGCCGCCCGAGGCGGCGGCGGCCTGCCCGCTCTTCGTCGGCCGCCATATTCGCGGCCTGCGCAACGGCCCCAGCCCGCGCTGGCTGCAGGACAAGCTGCTGGCCGTCGGCCTGCGGCCGATCAACGCCCTGGTCGACATCACCAATTACTTCAGCCTCGACCGCTGCCGGCCGCTGCACGTCTTCGACGCCGACACCGTCGCCGCGCCGCTGACCGTGCGCCTGTCCCGGCCCGGCGAGACGCTGGATGCCCTGAACGGCAAGACCTATACGCTCGACGACGCCATGACGGTCATCGCCGACCGCGACGGGCCGGCGGCGCTGGGCGGGGTGATGGGCGGCGAGCCCACGGGCTGCACCGAGGCGACGACCTCGGTGTTTATCGAGTGCGCGCTGTTCGACCCGGTGCGGACTGCCGCGACCGGCCGCAAACTGGCGATCGACAGCGATGCCCGCTACCGCTTCGAGCGCGGGGTCGACCCCGATGCGGTGCTCGCCAGCACCGAGCAGGCGACGCGGCTGATCCTGGAGCTGTGCGGCGGCGAGCCCAGCCACCTCGTGGTGACCGGCGCGGTGCCGGACTGGCGGCGGACCATTCACTTCCACCCGTCACGGGCCGAGCATCTCGGCGGCGTCGCTATCCCGCTGGAAGACCAGCGCCGCATCCTGGAGGCGCTCGGCTGTCTTGTCCGTGGCGAGCCGGATGCGGCGCTGGCGGTCGAGCCGCCAAGCTGGCGCCCCGACATCCATGGCGAGGCCGATCTGGTGGAAGAGGTGCTGCGCGTCCACGGCTATGATCGCATCCCCATCGTGCCGATGCCGCGCCTGTCGGCCGTCACCCGCCCGGCGCTCAGCGGCCCGCAGCGGGCCGTCGGCCGGGTGCGCCGGACCCTCGCCGCGCGCGGGCTGGAGGAGGCGGTGACCTGGTCCTTCATGCAGGGCGACCGGGCCGCCGGGTTCGGCTTCAAGAACGAGGCGCTCAGGCTGGTCAATCCGATCGCCAGCGATCTCGATGTCATGCGGCCCTCGGTGCTGCCCAACCTTGTCCAGGCCGCCGGACGCAATGCGGCGCGCGGCTATCCCGACGTGGCGCTGTTCGAAATCGGGCCGGTTTATCGCGACCCGAGCCCCAAGGGCCAGCTGACCGTCGCCGCCGGGGTGCGGCGCGGCCGGGTCAGTCCGCGGCATTGGGCGGCGCCGGCCCGCATGGCCGATGCGCTCGACGCCAAGGCCGATGCCCTGGCGGCGCTGGAGGCGGCGGGGGCGCCGGTGGCCAATCTGCAGGTCACCACCGATACGCCCGACTGGTACCACCCTGGCCGCTCCGGCTGCTTCCGGCTGGGGCCGAACGTGCTGGCGCAGTTCGGCGAGCTGCACCCGCTCAGCCTGGAGGCGCTGGACGTCGCCGGGCCGGTCGCCGGCTTCGAGGTGTTTCTCGACGCGGTGCCGGCCCCGAAGAAAAAGGCCGGCACCGCCCGGCCGCTCCTGGCGCTGTCGCCCTTCCAGCCGGTCGAGCGCGACTTCGCCTTTCTGGTCGACGACAGCGTGCCGGCCGACAGCGTGCTGCGCGCCGCCCGGGCCGCCGACAAGGCGCTGATCAGCGATGTGCAGCTGTTCGACGTCTACACCGGCACCGGCGTGCCGGAGGGGCAGAAGTCGCTGGCCGTCAACGTCACGCTGCAGCCGGTCGAGGCAACCCTGACCGACGAACAGATCGACGCAGTGGCCAAACGCGTCGTCGCCAATGTCGAGAAACAGACCGGCGGCACCCTGCGCGGCTGAGGCCCCTCAATACGGGAAGCAGGCCTGCAGGGAGTCGACCCGGGCCTGGTCAACCTTCTCGGAGGTCCCGAGGATGGGCTCGTCGCGGCCGCCGAAGAGGTCGATCAGTTCCTCCATCTCGGCCGGGCTCAGCTCGTCGACGACATAGTCATAGCGGCAGGCGCAAATCTCGCGCCGCTGATCGACGGTGTAGAGCGGATTATTGCGCTGCACGGACGCGTCGCAGGCATCCAGGAACCGCGTCTGCAGGCTGTCCTGCGCCTGCAGCGGCTGGATGGCGAAAAGCAGGCCGACCGCGATCGGCGTGGTGAGGCAGAGCGTTCGAAGCATGCCGGCGATCCCTGTTGAACCGGAATGCCCTGTCCAACACCGGTGCCGGCCCGCGGTTCCGCGCCCGGGCGGCAAGCCGGCTTGGCCCGATCGCGCCCATCATGGCAAAGACGACCGCACGGCAAGCGGCGTCGTTTCTTGGGACGCGGACAAGGGCGATGTGTTTATCCACAGATTACACGGATTTCGCAGATTAAAATAAAAAGAATAGAGTTCTTGCCGTTATGCGGTTTCCGGACTTCAGTTCTCGTTTTTTTAATCTGTGTCATCGGTGAAATCTGTGGATCATACTTTTCATCGGCCGTGCCGGTGCGTGCGCCCGATGGCAGGCGCGGCGGCCGCGGCATGGCGGCGCGGCGTCTTTTGCGCTGCCGAAAGGCTGACGATGTCTTAACTATGCGCGTGCCGACGGTGCGCCTCTGCCCTGCCAAGACCGCCGCCTGCCCGCACCGGCTTCCGACGCTGACAGCGAGGCGCGTGCCATGGCCACAACTCCCTTCCATGCCCGTCCGGCCGCCGAGGCCCTGGAGACATTTAAGACCGGCCGCCACGGCCTGACCGCTGCCGAAGCCGAACAGCGGCTCGAGCACTACGGCCCCAACCGCCTGCCGCCGCCCAAGCGGCGCGGGCCCCTGCGCCGGCTCGCCGCCCAGTTCGCCAATCTGCTGATCTATGTGCTGCTGGCCGCCGCGCTGGTCACCGCGCTGCTCGACGAATGGGTGAAGACCGGCGTCATCCTCGGCGTCGTCGTCATCAACGCGTTGATCGGCTTCATCCAGGAAGGCAAGGCCGAGAACGCCCTGGAGGCGATCCGTGCCATGCTCGCCCCGCGTGCCGCCGTCACCCGCGACGGCCGCCGCGCCACCCTGCCGGCGGAAGAGCTGGTACCCGGCGACATCGTCCACCTGAAGTCCGGCGACCGGGTGCCGGCCGACCTCCGCCTCGTCGAGGTGCGGAACCTGCAGGTCGAAGAGGCGGCACTGACCGGCGAGTCGCTGGCGGTCGACAAGGACCCGGAGCCGGTGTCCGAGGACGCGCCGCTCGGCGACCGCCGCGCCATGGCCTATTCAAGCACGCTGGTCGTCTACGGGACGGCCGTCGGGGTCGTTGTCGCCACCGGCCCGCAGACCGAGATCGGCCGCATCAGTCATATGCTGGCCGACGTCTCCCGCCTGACCACGCCGCTGCTGGAGCAGATGGACCGCTTCGCCCGCTGGCTGACCTTGGCCATCCTCGGGCTCGCCGGCCTGGTTTTCGCCCTCGGCGTGTTGGTGCAAGGCAAAGCCATCACCGAGATGTTCATGGCAGCCGTCGCCCTGGCCGTGGCCGCCATCCCGGAAGGCCTGCCGGCCATCCTGACCATTGCGCTGGCCATCGGCGTCACCCGCATGGCCCGGCGCAATGCCATTATCCGCCGGCTGCCGGCGGTCGAAACGCTCGGCTCGGTCGGCGTCATCTGTTCCGACAAGACCGGCACGCTGACCCGCAACGAGCTGACGGTGCAGCGCGTCGTTACCGCAGCTCATGCCTACCGGGTCAGCGGCGCCGGCTACGACCCGGCCGGCGAGTTCTCGCTGGACAACCGGCCCTTTGCGCTGGAAGCCCACCCCGACCTGCAACTGGCCGCCCGTGCCGCGATGCTCTGCAACGATGCCGAGCTGGCGCCTCCAGAGGAGGGCATCCAGGATGGCTGGCGGCTGCACGGCAACCCGACCGACGGGGCGCTGCTGGCCGTCGGCATGAAGGCCGGCTACCGGACCGAATTCGAGCGGGAGGCCAATCCCCGGACCGATGTCATCCCGTTCGAATCCGAACACAAGTTCATGGCGACGCTGCACCATGACCATGCCGGTCATGGCACCGTCTTCGTCAAGGGTGCGCCGGAGCGCATCCTGGCGATGTGCACGCAGCAGCGCCGCGGCGGCGCCGACGAGCCGCTTGACGCCGAGACCTGGCACGCCCGGGTCGACGCCATGGCCGGCGAGGGGCAGCGGGTAATCGCGGTCGCCTGCAAGCCGGCGGATGCCGGCCGGCAGGCGCTGCGGTTCGCCGATGTCGATACCGAGCTGTCGCTGGTGGCGCTGTTCGGGCTGATCGATCCGCCGCGGCCGGAGGCGATCCGCGCCGTCGCGCAATGCCGCGAAGCCGGCATCCGGGTCAAGATGATCACCGGCGACCATGCGCGCACCGCCCGCGCCGTCGCCTGGCAGCTCGGCCTGGCCGGGCCGGATGGCGGCGAGCCCGATGCGCTGACCGGCAACGAGATCGACCGGCTGGACCTGGAGGGATTGCGGCGCGCGGCACTCACGGTCGACGTCTTCGCCCGCACGACCCCGGCCCACAAGCTGCACCTGGTGGAAGCCCTGCAGGCGGCCGACGAAGTCGTCGCGATGACCGGCGACGGGGTCAACGATGCGCCGGCGCTGAAGCGCGCCGATGTCGGGGTCGCCATGGGGCACAAGGGCACTCAGGCGGCCAGCGAGGCGGCCGAGATGGTGCTGGCCGATGACAATTTCGCCTCGATCGCCAATGCCGTCGAGGAGGGCCGCACCGCCTATGACAATATCCGCAAGGCCATCCTGTTCATCCTCCCGACCAATGGCGGCCAGGCCATGACGATTCTGCTGGCCGTGGCGCTCGGCTGGATGCTGCCGATCACGCCCCTGCAGATCCTCTGGGTGAATATGGTCACCGCCGTCACCCTGGCTCTGGCGCTCGCCTTCGAGCGGACCGAGGCCGGCGTCATGGCGCGGCCGCCGCGGCTTCGCCACGAGCCGCTGCTGTCGGCGTTCCTTGTCTGGCGGATCGTGTTCGTCTCGCTGCTGCTGGTGGTCGGCACATTCGGCCTCTACGCCTGGTACCGGGCCCACGGCCTGGATATCGAAACGGCCCGCGCCATCGCCGTGAACACGCTGGTGGTGGGAGAGGCGGTCTATCTCCTCAACAGCCGGCGCATGCACGGCTCGGCGCTGACGCGCGAGAGCCTTGACGGCATCGGCCTGCCCCTGGCGGCGATCGCCATGGTGATGGCCATCCAGATGCCCTTCACCTATTGGGGACCGATGCAGGCGCTGTTCGGCACCGGCCCGCTGTCGGTTGAGCAATGGGGCTGGATCGCCCTGTTCGGCCTGGCCCTGTTCGTCCTGGTCGAGGCGGAAAAGGCCCTGGTCCGGCACGTCGTCGAACCGGCGGAGCGCAACCGCCTCGCCGGCCGGGAGGCCGGCCGCGACGACCGGCGCCCGTTGGAATGCGGTCAACCCGCCTGGCGCCAGCGTTCGATCAAATCGTCATAGGCGACGGTGACGCCCCGGCCTTCCTCGTCGGCCAGCGCCGGCTTGGGGGCGCCGGGGCGGTCGAGCCAGGTCTGCGGGTCGATCGCCTCGTTCATCGCCTGGTTGTCAATCTTGCCGTCAGGCTAAAAATCGTTCGTTTTCTAACGAACTGAAGTTTTGATCTTTTCGGAGACAAACCCTGTAAGAAGGGGGTTGCCTTTGATTGAACTATGGTCTACCTCCCGTTGCCACATTGGGCGTGTCTGTAGAGCCTTGAGCCTTTTTCGCCTCTTTTTGGAGCGGTCGCATGGTAGACAGTATTCACGCAGATGACCAAATGGACAGACTGCCTGGATTGTTGGCGGCTTCAATGTTTATTCAGGCATTCGGAGAGCTTTTTGGCGAAGCCAGTCTGATTAAGAGGATTTACGAGAATTTGACGCCTGAAGAGCGTTTGAGGCTCGACCATCTGTCAAATAATTTAGAGGATATTTATAGGCTGTCCTCTGCAGCACAATTTGATCTCAATGCAATAATGCAGAAGATGCAAACCTTGGCAGAAGACGAGGGGCTGTCAAAAGCCGCTGACATTGCAATTCTTGCAAATACTTGCTTGGCAGCAGTTGAAAATGGTAATTTGGCCGAGGCAAAAAGTCTGCAAAAAAATTTCTTGAGTGTGGGAGTTGTTGCTCTTTAATCCCCTCATTTTTCAAGCAACTTTAAAGAGTCCATTGAAGGCGGCTTCGTCTTTTATGGTTTCGGCATAGCTCTGCATGAGGGTGGTGAGGCGTTCCT
>JAAAOG010000148.1 GCA_009909005.1 Alphaproteobacteria bacterium
CAGCCGGTGCCCCCAGGCGCCGCGCACCCGCCCCGGCAGGGCCGGGTCACCGGCCGCCGCCGCCGCGCCGGCCAGCCGCACGGCGATGCGCTGATGGAACCAGCGCCCCGGCAGCGCCTCCAGCGGCACACTCTCCGCCGGGCTCAACAGCCGCGCGGCAATCGGCGACAGGCTCTCGGGCAGGGTCGGCGGCATGGCGGATTTGGCAGTCGGAGTTTTCAGCATGAGCAGGTTGGGGTGAAGCGGAGCGAAACCTCAACATCAGGTCAATGTCCGGTTCGGCCTTCACCCGCCCCACCCCCTGAAAAGAAAATTGCCGACTCGACCGCCCGTCAAGAACGGAAACGCCGCTTCACCCCGTGGAAAACCGCATATCCGCTTGAACTCATGCGCAAAATCCGTTACAAAACCATCCCGAAGACGCTCCGGACCGGGCCCCATGCCCGAATTTTGCCGCCCCCCATGGAAACCGCAACAAATTTTTCAATTGACAAACCAGCTTCCAGAACCCCAGTGTACGCCTCTACCGCGATTGGAAGCGGATTGAGACCCCTGTCCCCACCCGTCGTAATTGTAGTAGGCGTGTACGCCTCTACCGCGATTGGAAGCGGATTGAGACAAGTAGAAGTCACCTTCGGCGACCTCGACCTGTGTACGCCTCTACCGCGATTGGAGGCGGATTGAGACTTGCTTTTTGGTTTGCATGGAGATGTAATTCTTCAGTGTACGCCTCTACCGCGATTGTAAGCGGATTGAGACACGCTCAGACCCTCCGGCAGATGGGTGATGCGTGTACGCCTCTACCGCGCTTGGAAGCGGTTTGTCGTAGACAGCGGGACGGGGGTTGCACCCCCGTCCCGAACGTTTTTCGGCAAAGGCGGGAACGTTCCGGTCGGGAGTACAACTCCCGACCGGCTATGGCCGGCTTTGTGTTGCGGGTCCTGGAGGAAGATCAACCGAAGCGTAGCAGGCACGCACATGTGCGTGCCTGCCGTCTGCCCCGAGAAATTCATGAGTAGGTTGGGGTGAAGCGCAGCGAAACCCCAACATATTTACGCCAGAGCATATGTTGGGCTTCGCAGGCTCAGCTACATACGTGTATCGAAGAAATTGAGAGGGTCACACGGCACGCACATGTGCGTGCCCTACCTCGGGATTGACCGCTAACGAGAGTTGCGTCATTCGGCGGCAAAGCGCGGCTACATTAAGGAGTGTGTTTCAGCGGCCCCCAATTAAGGTATTCACCTTGGCTATGCTGATAAATGATAACTCTACAAGCATTGGCAAACTGGACCCCAACGAACGCGGCAGTCACTCCGGGGCCGGCATGGAAATAATGGAGAGTTTCTGTGCCATTCTTGAAAATTTCCTCAGCTATTGCACGCAGCTCTGCCACGATATCGGGGATATCAGAAGCCGTGAGGTGTTTACTACGCTGCACTACAAAGATGTTCTCTTCGGGGATGTTACGCAGGACATCGTCGTTCTGACGGAATCGCTCGACAGCCACAGTCGCGTCCCCCTTGTCAAATAGGTCGACAATCAGAATGGCTGGTCGATTCCCCTTTGCCTTACGCATGGCGTCAAACCAACGGCGATGTCGGGCCCGTCGTCCGAACGTCAGCGTATACCAAGTCCAGATGATCGGGACCGCCAGAATTACACCAATCCAGATGCCGATCGGGTCCAAAACCACTGTTGTAAACCAAACGAAATCGTCCATCGGTGCGCCTCCGTCTTATTTCGCCTGAAAGGCCTGGCAAAGTACGGTGTGCTCGGTCCCTCAATCCAGTTCGTCGGGGTTGAGCCATTCGATGTCGCCGGTTTCGAGGAACCGGACCTGCAGCTTGGCACCGCTTTCGCCGAGGATTTCCACAGGGTCGCCGTCGACCGTGCCGCGGCGCGGCTTGGGCTTTTCGGCCGGCGTCTTGGCGGCGGCGGGGCGGCCGGGGCCGCCGCGCGGGGCCGGGCCCGGGGCGGCCGACTGGCTCTCCGAAACCACGCTGCTGGCAGGGTCGGCCCCGCCGATCAGCAGCGGCAGGATCGCGCGATGTTTCTTGGAGTCCTGGTAGAGCGTAGGCGCGGGCAGATAGGCAAGGCGCCCGGCGGCCGCGGCCTTGTCGCCGATGTCGCGGTCGGCGGCGGCCAGCAGCTCGCGGATCTGCTCGCTCTCGCGCCAGCCCGTGTTGACGCCTCGCCCCTGCAGGAAACCGTTCATTTCGTCCTGGAACGCATCGGCGCAGCGCCGCAGCTCGGTGATCGCCGCCTCCCCGGCCAGGATTTCGCCGCCGTCATTGCGTTCGAGCTCGGTGCCCCCGGCCCGGATGCGGATGCGGGCGGCGCCATAGCCGAAGGGCTTGACGCCGCCCAGGGCGTGGCAGAGCCGGTCCTCGAACCCCCAGGTCAGGGCCCAGGCGAGCGCTCCCAGCTCCTGCGGTCTGAGATTGTGGACATGGACCGTGCCGGCGAACCGGGCGCCGCGGCCGACGGGGGTGAATTCGGTCAGCACCTTGCCGTTATAGGGCTCGGGCAGCTTCGGGGTGCGGGTCTGCGACGCCACCGGATAGCGCTTCCAGCCGCGCACCGTGCCACCCTCGGCCATGTAGGTCGTGTAGCCGGGATAGCCCTGCTTCCACTGCTCGCTATAGCGGCGCGGCACCCGCGGCGGTTTCTCCGCTGTCACTTCGGTCTGGAAGACATAGGCCGGATAGAAGCCGGCCTTGGGCCCGAGCAGCGGCGCCACCACCGGATGCTCGTCGGCCGTGTCGCCGGGCGCCTCCAGTGTCGCCATGGAAAAGCGCACCCGGCCCTTCAGCGACTGCTTCTGCTCCTCGCCGACTCGCCCGAACATAGTGTCGGCGAGGTCCCAGAATTCAGCCTTGATATGCGCCTGCTGGCCCTTGCCGGCGAATTCGCGGGTGGAATGCGCGTAGGCGAGGCGGAACATCATCGCCAGACCCATGGCGCGGATGCCGCCATGGGCGTCCTCCAGCCAGAAGACCGGGACGTCCTCGCCCCTGTAGAGCCGGGTGCGCCACCAGGCCCACTCCTCGTTCGGGGTGCGGGTGTTGGGGTCGCGGTGGACGGACTCGAAGTCCTCGCGCACACTGTCCGGAACCCGGACCGGCGCGTTGCCGCGGCTGTGGAAGATGAAATCGACCTGCTTGGCGCCTTTGCGCGGCCGGTTCGTCTTCTTGTCCCAACGCTCCTGCGGCTGGCCGGTGAAGACGATGGTTCCCGGCGTGGCGCCGTCGCCGATATTCTCGGCGCGGGAGAGGACACGGCCCTTCGCCCAGCTGTCGTCCCGCGCCCGCCAGTCATCCGGGCTGAAGCGGATATCGAGCGGCCGGCCGCGCCATTGCTTTTCGTATTTGTCGCGGGCGGTCTGTTTCTGGCCCAGATTGATCCGGCCGTTGAACCGTGCCTGGAAATAGTCCTCGAGGTGGGTCTGGCGGGCCAGTGAATAGTCGCACGGGTCCAGGTGCCAGTCGCCGGTGCCGCGGTGGACGCTCAGCCAGCCGGCCCGGGCGGTGGGCCGGTAGCTGTCGGTCATGTACTGCAGATAATCCTGCGGATTGTACAGATCACGGATGGAGAACTTGCGGTCGTCCATCCGGGTGCCGATCTTGCCGAACGCGGCGATTTCGATGACCGAGCGGATGGCGCCTTTCAGGCTGGTGCCGGGGATGGCCGGGGTGCCGTCGGGCGTGCCGTCCGTGGTGAAGCGCGACTTGAGATTGGGCTTCTCTGCGGTGCCCTCGCGGGTCTTGCGGGCGCCGATGAACAGCGGCGTTACCGCCTCGATCTCGATCGCCAGAGTGCCGCAGAACCCGTCCTGAAATGGCACGTCCATGGAGACAGAGTCGCACCAGTCCGGACGGAAGACGTGGCGGTTGAGCGGGACGAAGGTGTAGGGCGCGGCGATGTCGGGCGTCGGGCCCGAGCTCGGCGGGGGTGCCGGCTTCTTCTGCGGGCCGCCGGCCTGCGGCTGGCCTTTGCGGGCGGGTTTGGCCATGGGCTCAGTCCTTTGTACCCGGCGTCGGTTCGAAACCGCAGAAGCGCTGGGCGACGGGGCGGTAACGCGGGAATTCTTCGTTCCCCAGCTGCCAATAGACGCGGTAGACGAGCGACAGCGGCTCAATGACCGACCACAGCGACCAGCGGCGCACCAGCACCGGCCCGCCGCCCTCCCCCTCGCGGAGGGTGACCTTGCGCCAGAGATCGCCGCGAATATGGCGCAGGCTGATGCCGACGCCGTCAGAAAGGGCGAACTCGGCCGACAGGACGTGCCCCGCGGTCGGGTCGGGGTTTTCGTCGTCGAAGGCCGGCTGCCAACGGCCCTGGTCCCGGTAGAGGACCCTGTCGGTCAGGCAGACCCAGGCAACGCCGTCAGCGGCACACAGCTCTTGCATCGCTGCGGCCACGGCTTCGGCACCCTCCAGCATCTCGGCCGGTTCCATGGTCAGCGCGACCGTCTCCCATTCCGCCGCATCCGTCTTGCCGAGGCACTTCCGCAGCCGCTTCAGGTCGGCCTTCGCCATCTCCGCGCTCATGCCGCGTCCTCCTGTCTGCCCAGAAGACCGGCTTTGGCCTTGTCCAGCCATTCCTCTCCGGTCTTGCACCATCTGACCTCGGCGCATTGAAACCCGCCATTGCCGCGCCCGCCGCCGGCACCGAAGGCGAGCCGGCCTTTGGCGATGTCTTTCAGGGTGGCGTCGAGAGCCGTGGCGATCCGTCCGGCCTCTGCGGGATCGAGATGGCGAAGGGCGTTCTCCGGGTCGACCAGGATGATCCGGTAGTCGGTCTGCCAGGTGCCGGGCTCCAGCACCCGCTCCTCGAACAGCGCGCCGGCGCGCACGCCGCCGGTGAAGCGGTCGATGGCGACGTGCATGACCGTGCGGTCCGGCGCCGGCTGGGTCAGGAATATGTCGTCGAGCAGCAGCGCGCCCCGGCGCCCCGGCTCGCCGTCCTTGCCCGCCTTGACGGCGCCCAGCAGTGCCCGGACCGCAGGGTTCTGATCGCCGACCGGACTTGAGGGCAGGTCGGAGCCGGCCCAGCGACCGGCCAGCCGGTTGTCGTGCCAGGCCAGGCGATGGGCCAGCGCGCCCTTCAGGCTGGAGGCGGGCAGGTAGTGCACCGGATGTTCGGTCACCGCACCGCGATCGCCGTCCCAGATCACCCGGGTCTCGGTGACCGGGGCGATGTCCTCGCTGCCGGTCGGGATCCCGCCGCCGAACAGCCAGGGCGCGACGGGGCCGAAGCCGATCAGGGTGGCCGTGGCGGTGGGCAGCACGGCGACGGCGACGATGTTCCCGGTCACATCCGGCAGCTGGTCGGCGGTGTCCCCCAGGCCGACCGGCAGTTGCCCATAGGCGGCGAATTCGGCCGCCTGCCCAAGGTCGAAGGTGCCGGCGCGGACGCGCACGACACGGAAGGCGCCGAAGCCGTGCCGCGTGCCGGCGCCGAAGCGCAGGCCGGGCCATTTCAGCAGGCCCAGAAGCTGGTTCCAGGCCGGCGCGTCTCCGTCACCCCCATGCAATTCCAGTTCGAAGGTGAAGCGATGGCCGGCCCCGACCAGCCGCTCCTCGAACTTGCCCCGGTCGTCTGCCGTCCCGCGATGGTCGATGCGGACATGGTCGCGCAGCACGCCCAGCCGCGCCTGGCTCAGCACCGGGTCGTCGGCCCGGTCGCGGGCCAGCAGGCCGTCGACCGGCCTGTCCGTACTGTCGTGGATCGCCGCCCAGGAGATCGTGAGCCGGGAGCCGGCGCCCTGCCGCCGCTCTTGCTGTGCCTGCGGGCTGTCGCCGGCAACCATCGGCGCCCCGAACAGGCTGTGAATGTCGGCCTCGGACAGGGGCAACGGATCGGCATCCTCCCAGAACCGCCGCGCGTCCAGGGCATGGCGCAGGACGCCGGCGATGGAACTGCCCGGCAGCGCCGGCAGGCCATTGGCGTCGGTGACGAAGACGCTGTCGACCAGAGGGTCGTGAGCGATGCTGCGCACCGTGAAGGGGGTGGTGAACTCGATGGTCACCCGGGCCACGAAGCGCAGCGGCGCGGGCGTTGCGGGTTCCGGTGTCTCGGCCATGTCGGTCATGCCGCGCCCCTGTGCGGTCGCTGGTCCAGCCCGGCCAGAAGGCGGGGCATGCGGTGGGCCAAAGTCAGGATGGCGAGCCGGGCGAGCCGGCCGCGCAGCGCTTCCTCTGCTTCGCCCTGTTTGATGAGGCCGGCGGCAGAGAGCTGCTCATCGAGGGCCTGGTCGCCGAGGAGATCTTCCAGCAGGTCCTTGAATGAGACGGCCTGCCATGCGTCGCTCCCTTTGGCCCGGATGTCCCAGCTGGTGCCTCTCAGCCAGGCGCGGCTCGATACGCCGGTCACGCAAAGTCCGCCTTCGCCACGCTGCTTTTCCGCCTCGTCCGGCTGATGAAACAGCGCCTTGCGAATATCCGCGCGGCTGTCGCAGTTCATGAGCAGGTCGCGCACGGCGCCCCATTGTGCATTGGACGGGGCGGCCTCCTGGCGCGGCGTGCCGCCAAGGTCGGCCTCTTGCAAGACTTCGCGGTAGAGAGCCGCGAAATCCTTTTCGCTCTCATCGGCCAGGCGGGCGGCCTCGGCCGGCAGCACCCGCTCGCTGTATCGGCGCTCCATCCACGCGAACAGGAGATCGTCCGGCCTGTCAGGCCGGGCCGGCCAGGACGAGCCGGACGGCACCGGCCGATCGGCGAAGTGCGGCCTCGCATCCGCCAGGCACCAGGGTTCCAGCACCACTCGCCCCAGGCCCTCGGCGCAGTACAGACCAAGTCCCCGGTCAACCGTGCGTCCGACCTCGGCAAGCGCCGCCGCGTCGAGAGGCGATCCGTCGGCCGCCCGGAAGACCAGCACGCTGCCCTTTTCGAGGACCTGCCGTTCGGCGTCGAACAGGCGGCGCTTGCCGTTGAAGGGGGCATAGCGGCGGCTGCGGGCGAAACTGTGCGTCCGGTCCAGCACCCAGCCTTCCGGCAGGCCGAAATGGGCGGCCTGCGGCACCGTCGTCGGGGCGCCGGTATCCGCGTCTTCGAGCGCCAGATCGGACAGCAGCAGAAAAGCCAGGACGGTCGGCCGATGCGGCCGCCCATGCGCCGTCAGTGCGTCGAAGGCCTTGCCCAAAGCCTTGTCGGTGCAGCGTTCCGCCCGGGCTTCGCCATATTCGGCGCTCCGCGAGCGGCCGATCAGCAGCGGGCCCCCGGTCAAGCTCTCGATGACCCGGCGCCGCAGGGGCTCGGGCACCCTGTCGGGATCGAAGCGGATCTCCGCGAGGAACGACTGGCCGGCATTGAGGCTGGCATAGCCGAACAGCGCGGCATCGCGCACCCGGCCATGGCGGCCGCGGTCGATGGCCGTCTTCTGGCGATAGCGTGTTTCGGGTTTCACCAGGCGGCCGTTGCGGGAAACATAGCCACGCCGCATCTGCTCGAGCTGGACCGCGCCGGCCTCGTCGTCCTCAGCCCGAGCTCGGTTCTCAAGCGAAGCATTGGCAAGATCCTCTCCCGGGGGATCACCCTTCGGATGGTGCCAGGCGAAAGGCACGGGCAAGGCCGGGCGGGCTTGCGCCTCCGTCCCGAACAGCGGGTAGGCGTTGCCGAAGCTGACGGCGCCGCTATGGAACACGGTCCAGGCATCGGCGCCGAAATCGCGATAGCGGCGGGCGACCGCGCCGAGCAAAGTGGCGCCGGGGATATAATCCAGCGTGCCATGGGCGCCGGACGTCGCCGAGGTCGTCGACAGGATCAGTTCGCCGGAGAGATCGATGCGCACCAGGACGCGCTCGCCGATTCCGCCAGACTCCTCCCGCGATGCCGTCCGGGGTCGCTGCTCGTCGCCCTCGCGGAGCCGTATCTGCACCCGGCCGAGGCCGCGATGGCGCGAGGCACCCAGCCCGCGGATCAACGGCAGGGCTTTTTGCAGCGCGTTCTCCCAGTCGACGCCGTCAAGCTCGGTATCGTCGAGCTGGAGGTCGGCGCAAAGGGTGATCGGTGGGGCGACCTCGATGGTCCGCAAGGAATGGTCCTTGGCCAGCCCTGCCGCCGGCTTCCCGGCGCTTTCTATCGCGGTCTGGGCGAAAACACCGAACAGGTCATCGAGACGGGGCCGGTTTTTCAGGTCCTCCGCCCAGTCGCGCCAGCTCTTCGGCAGCTGGGCACTGCCAAAGCGCAAGGCGCCTCGGCGGGTCCTGAACCGGCCGCGGCGGAGGCTTTCGTCGCTGCCGGCTTTCCAGGGCCGCGAGCCGCAGAGCCGGTCCGCGGTCCCGTCCGGACTGTGCCCAAGACTTTCGGTCAATTCGAGCGCCTCGCGCACGAGCCCGCGCAAAGTGCGCCCCGGGATCCAGGGCAGGCCTTCCGGAGAGCGCAGGACCGCAGCATCCGCATAGCCGCCGATGCTGCGGCCGCTGCCGGCATGCCACCATCCGGTGAGGGTGATTTCGAGCGTGCAAGCGATTGTCATGCGGCGTCCCCCCGGCGCTCCTCATCGCGGCCAACCGCCCGCTCCAGGGCCATGAGCGCCGCGACATCGAGAACGGGAGTCAGGCACGGCCTCTCGTCGTCCTCTCGCGGCGGATCGCGTTCCGGCGGATCGCGCCAAAAAGTGTCTGTCATGCAGCCGAGGGACTCGAGTTTGCACACAAGCCGATCCGCTGCTTCTGCATAGCCGGCCTTGGACGCGACCTCCAGAATGCGCTGATAGCGATGTTTAGCGGCGTTCTGGCCCTCGTAGCAAAGGGTCACCAATTCCCGCCAGGAGCCGCGCGGCAGCGCCGTCGCCACGTCATGAAGCGCGTGAAGGGCCTGCACGGTTGGATGCCCTCCATCTTCGAATTGGTCGTTCCGAGGCGTGACCAGATAGGGGCCCATTGTGAGGCGCAGGGGCCGATCCCAACCCTCCTTCACGGTCAGTTCGTTCTTGAGGATATCGTCATAGCTGTCGACGGCACTGGCGGTGACGCGGTGAAACGCCAGCGCCGAGCGCTGTGGCGCCGCTGGCGAGCGAAAAGGCTTTTTTGCTGCCTTGCAAAGATCGTCGCTGAGCCGGTGCGCCACCGCTGCAGGATAATGGCTATGCACGAAGGCGATCCCAGCCGCCGCAGTCAGGATGTCCGGCAACAGGCGTCGCTGCCTTTCCGCCCCGACCAGATCAGCCAATTCCTTTCGAAGGTCACTGAGACCGGCACGGGTCCCCTCGGCAAATTCGTTTAAAAAGACCTCCGCGAAAGTCAGGCCACGATCCGCCGGCAACACCACCGTTACGTCGTCTCCACCGAGCACCACAGGACGCGCCGGGAGCTCGCCAGCCTCGGCGCCAGCATCTCCGATAGCAGACTTCAGTGCCTTTCTTGCCACCGATTCAGTAATTTTTCCTATGGTGGCAGAAAGTTTGGAAATCAGCTTTTCACCATCCGGTCTATCGTGAAGTGCTTCGTTGAGGCCGATAAATATCTGCCCCATTCGATTCGCGTCTGCATGGACAAAGGCCGCGAATGCGTTCGGTCCTGCCTGCTCCAAAGGCCCGGTCTTTGTGGCAAATTCCTTGCCTATCTGATTGAATTTCGTTTCCATCAAGCGAACTTCGCGACCTTTCGTCCGCCGGGAATTCACAACCTGGCGCTTACCCGCCGTCGCTGCATCGACAGCCTCGGGATCTTCGTTCTCGTCCGGTTCCGCCTTGCTGATACCGACCACCGGGAGGCCGGTGCGCTGGCTGCGGAGGACAAGCGGTGTGGCGACCGGAAAATCCGCTTCGGGGAGGTTGGCACTTTCGTCCAGCCGGTCATTGAGGCGCTCGGCGGCCGTGGGGGAAGCGGCCGACTCTCCCTCTCGCACCGCGGCGAAGGCGAAACGCAGGCCGGGGGCGGACTCCGCCACCACCAGCGGCCACAAGCGCAAAAAGTCGCCGGCCTTATCGTCGTCGCGAATGACCAGACGAAAACGACCGGCTGCGGCGGTCAGGATGGACCCGGCATTCTCATTCAGGACTGGCCGACCGGCTGCGCTCTCCGGATCGCGTTCCTTGCCAAGCCCGCACTGCCACAGTGCGTTCTGCAGGTCATTGGTGCAGAGCTTCTCGATGATCTCGCTGGCGCCGGCGATGTCCTTCAGCCGCCCGCCGGCCAGGATCCAGGTTTGGATCCCTTTGGCTTCGAACCCGATATGTATGGTCATGGCATTCGATCGATTCTGCTTGCGTTCCGCCCAGGCACTTCAATATAACTGCTTGAGCATGCAGTCTTCGCTGTATCCCTGCGACAGGAAGCGGATTGATGCGGCAAAGCTGATGCTTTTTCTTGACGTTGCGAAATATGACGCCAAGAAAAAAGAGGCGGGTGCGTGACACGCCCCCGCCTCTTTTAGGTTAGGCTGCTCCGCCGTTTGGCGGGAATGCTGCCCAGAGCAATAGAGCCAATGCGCAGATCAACCCAATGATTGGGTTGACTTGTCCCAGTGCGCCAATGACGACGCCAAAGGCACCGGCCAACATCGATTTGTCGGACCGGAGATTTCTGAGGGATTGCGGAGCTTGCTGCTGATGCTTGGACGTGACGTTGCGGTGGCCCGGCTTTCGCCTTCGGGTTGATTTTCTCATTCCTCACTCCTTCATGTGAATGGCGCAGTGCCGCAAAAACGGCCATCGGCCAATTTCCGCTCCTCGGACGCAGCGGTCATGCGATTGCATGTTTGCCTCCAGGATGGATGCTATCGTGTTCAGACGGGGAGCACATCAACCTATCCGAACAGAGGGTAGAAATGGGAAAGCACGATCCGGGGTCAAGGTGAATCGGTAGCCCCGGCTCATTTTGAGGAATTGAATGAACTTAATTGAATATTTCAATAATAAAACAACCTTTTCCTCGCTTCTGCAGTCAGGTCGGCGGTGGTCCTCGCTGCCTCATGGGGCCGGCGCTACGGGTAAGGCCGGGCAATCGCCAGACTGGCGGAGGGAAAGGGCGCCGGATCCAATGCTCTTCGGCTCGTAGCTTGAAAGCGGCGACAACAGCAGCGAGGATCTGGTAAATACCCTCGTTGCTTCTACAGCCATGTTCAAAACCCAAGCGTAGCACTGCTTTACAATGTACAAACAAATCGCTTCCCACTCCTGCCCGTGCTCCGCTTGATGATTTCAGCCTTTATTAAGTGAACGGCATGGTCGCGGATCTCCACTAGGCGAACTTTGATCTCTTCGTTGCTTTCGTGGCTAATCCTCTCCTTGATACATCGACGAGGTCCCTCACTTACAGCAGCCAGTCGGGGCCGAAGGCGGCTTCGGAGGCGATGGCGGGGTCTAGGGTCGCGGCGATCGGCGCCGGTGTTGCATCGACGATGCTGCCCTCCAGCATCAGCTGGTCGCCGTCGACCGTCAGGGCCGCCGCGCCGTCGGCGAAGACCAGCATCTGGGTGTCGATGTCCCCGGCAGCCGGGTCACGGCGCCGTCCGCCGCCGTCAGCACCAGCGTGCCGCCTTCCAGCGCCGCGGTGAACTCGCTGGAGGCCTGCTGGAAGCGGAAGACATTCTCCCCGGCCACGCCGCTCAGCGACAGCCCCGCCCCTTCGGCGATGTGGAAGGCGTCGGGGCCCGGCGCATCGATCAGATTCGCCTGGGTGCCGGCCCGCAGCAATGTCGCCGGAGCGCCTTCGATCGCAATGCCGAAGAGGTTGGCCGCGGCGGCCGGCGCCGAGTCGCCCGCGACCGCCCCGTACGCTGAAGTGCACGCGCTTGTCCTGCACGCACTTCGCCGCAAACCAGGTCCGGCTGCCTCTGCACGCCGCCCTGGCCTACACGCTCGCCAACTTCCTGCGCACGCTGGCGACGCCGGAGGGCATCGACACTTGGTCGCTGACTCCTGCGCCGGTCGGGCGTCGCACCCTCCAAGGCACCTTTACCAAATTTTAGGGTCTTCGCGGCTAATGGAGAAAAAAGCCTTGGAAACTGCAACGAATCACGATAGCCCGCAGCAATGGCAACGGCGCTTTCGGTGAGAGCGCCGTTGAAGGGGCTTCCAGCGAAAGATATCCCGAAACTTCGGGGCTGCGTCCGGTCGTGCAAGTAAATTTTCCGCCAAACAGCCCTTTCGATCAGAATCGGCGACGCTGTGTTGAAATCGGCAAGAGGTCTCTGTCATGTCACTGGCCAATCCGAATACCTTCGCGATCCTGACGGACGAGAGTCCGGTCGTCACCATCAATGACGGCGGAGCGTTCTCCATAATCGGCTCCGGCGGTACCGGTCATATGATCAATGTGCAGGCCGGAGGAGATATGGAACTCTCCAATCCCGGCACCGGCACCGTCGTCACGGTTTCCGGCAATTCTTCCGATTGGGATATCGTCGTCAGCGATGGGGCCGTGATCGAGCTGATCGGACCCAATGGCGAGAACGTGTTCCTGACGGCGGAGGCCGCGGCGCAGCAGGTTGTCTTCGACGATGGCTCGGCCGACCTGCAAATTCTCGGGACCGGCGACAGCGCCGTGATCGATTTTGGCGGCCAGACGGTCACGGACACCCAGATGGACGTCGACCTGAGCCCCGAACCGGTGACCCAAACCGTCACCGTGACTGCGGATATCACGCCGCTCGACCTTCCGGACAATGTCGATATTCTCAGGCTGCAGGTCGAGGGGGATGCGACGATCTCCGAAATTACCGGCGCGTCGCTGACCGACATCATCGTGACCGGCGATTCGAACTTGGTGATTCAGGAGCCCCTGCCTTCAGGGGTCGAACTCGTCGATGCACGGGCCATGCTGGGCGATCTGCGCGTCGTCTACCCGAACGAGAACGATTTCACGCATCTCGGCGGCATCGGTGACGACTTTGTCGTCGTCGCTGCCAACGGTCTCGACGATGCGGACATGGTCGATGGCGGAGCGGGCAGTAACGACGTTCTTTCGCTCTTCGAATCGATCGACGGCGGGGCCGGTGTGACCAACATCGAAGTGATCGCCCTCGCAGACGGCGGCGTGTCCCTGGACCTCGTTAACGATTTGCCAAACAATGCCCCCGATAGTGACACCAACGGCGATGCCAGTTTCGATTCGGATGACCTGTTCATCCTGTTCGAGGCGGGTAGCCATGATGAAGCCGGCGAAACCTCGACAATCGCAAACTTCAATGCCGACAACGATTTCAAGCAGCTGAATGTCCGGCAGCTGGGTGTCGATGATTTCGCCGACTTCGAGGTAAATCAGAACGGCGCCAATCTTGAATTGACGTCGCCCGAGGATTTTGAGGGGACCATCGTCCTGGCGAACACGCTTCAAGCGGACATCAACGGAGACGACTTCCTTTTCTCTGTCGTCGGATGAACCGCGCCGGATGTGGACTGGACGGCCCCGGCCCCAGTCCTAATCCACTCCAAGATAGCATCGACCTGGGAGGCCGAAAATGACCGTTTCCAGTCAGATTATGGATGATGATCCCGAGATCCAGGCCCTGTTGGACGACGCGGCGGGTTTGGGATTCAGCGTCGATGACGATGATAGCTTTTCCGGCGGCATGGATGACGATACCGTCGACAAGGGTAGCACGACGACCAGCCAGTTCGTCTCGGCAGGCGACGGTAATGATGACGTTACGACCGGCAGCGACGACGATTATCTGGACGGCGGTGACGGCAATGACAGCTTGACCTCCGGCGACGGCGATGACTTCAACGACGCCGGCGCCGGCGATGACGAGGTCGATGCCGGGGATGGCCAGGATACGGTGAGCGGTGGCGCCGGCCAGGACAACATTTCCGGTGGCGCTGATGAGGATGTTATCTTCGGCGGCGCCGGCGCGGACACCATCGACGGCGGCGAAGGCGACGACCTTCTGGCGGGCGGCTCAGACAGCGACACGTTTGTGGTGGGCGCAAATGCCGGTAACGATCTGGTCGCCGATTTTGAGCCGGGTTCTGACAAGTTCGATGTCTCCAATGCGCCCAATGTCGACAGCTTCGAGGATATCGATATCGGGGTCAACGAACTCGGTGATGCCGTCATCACAATGCCGGATGGCAGCACGGTCACGCTGATCGGCGTGTCGCCCGATGACCTCGATGAGGATGATTTCGACATCTCGTAGAGCGGCCCCGACTCGTCTTTAGATTCTCTGTTGAGTGGCTCTGCTCGGCTGGCTCCGATACTTCGGAGCCAGCCGTCTTTTTTGGCAGATTTGAAGCGTCTCCGGTCTCTCCCAGTCCAGGTGCGCAGGGTGCGGCTTCTTTTCGTTGAGTCCGATTACCCGCCGCAATGGCGATCTTTGCTTGCGACCCTCGCCGGCGAGGGCCGCCACACGATCGTCTATTTGCATGATCCGTTCCGCAATCCCGGGCCCGATATCGCCGGGATTGTCGTGGAGGCTTACGAAACCCCGCGGCGCCTGAAGCCGGAGCATCCCGAGGCCGGCGATTTCGTCAACGCCGTCGCCCGCGCCGCGGCGGTCCGAACCGCGGCGGAGCGCCTCGCCCGGCAGGGCTTCAGCCCGGAAATCATCTGGGCGCACCATGCCTATGGCGAGATCCTGATGCTTCCGGAAATCTTCCCGAGGGCCAAGCTCCTGATATTCTTCGAGTATTTTTTCGACAAGCCGGGCGCGGAAGTCGGTTTCGACCCGGAGTTCCCAGCCACACCGGCGCAGAAGCGCCTCGGGCGATTCCGAAACGCCGCCAGTCTCGTGACGTTGCAGATGGCGCATGCCGGGGTCTGTCCCACCCGGTGGCAACGGGACCGCTTCCCGCGCCGCTATCAGGACCTGTTGACGGTGATTCATGATGGCGTCGACACGACGCGGATACGTCCCGATCCGCAGGCGCGGTTCACCTTGCCCGATGGCCGGGTCCTGACGCGACAACAGGAACCGATTGTCACCTTCTCCGTCCGAGGGCTGGAACCGCTTCGCGGCTTCCATGTTTTCATGCGTGCCCTTCCGCACCTCTTCAGGCAGCGGCCCGAGGCACGGATCGTGATCGCAGGTCGTGACAAGGCGCTCTATGGTCCCGGTGCCGGGCCGGGACAAAGCTGGGTCGGCCGCATGCGCGACGAGCTGGGCCGAAGCGTGCCTTGGGACCGCATCCATTTCGTCGGCTCCCTTCCCGAGGAGAGACTCCTGGCACTTCATCAGGTCTCCAGTGCGCATATCTACCTGACATACCCCTTCGTCCTGTCCTGGTCCTGTCTTGAGGCCATGGCAGCGGGTGCGCCGGTGATCGGCTCTGCCACGCCGCCCGTCGAAGAAGTGATCCGGCATGAGGAAACCGGTCTTCTGGTCGATTTCTTCGACCCGGAAGCGGTGGCCAACGCCATCCGCCTGCTCCTCGAAAACCCGGAGAAGGGGCAACAGCTGGGTGATAAAGCCCGGGCTTTCGTGCGGGCAAACTTCGACGCCGCGCGGGTCTGCATCCCGCGGCAGCGCGCCCTGTTGGAAAGCCTTCGGAGCCGGACCTCTCAATGACGCCGGTGCCACTGGGTAGCCCGCTCCTGTCCGCCGCTGCGCTACGCCGGCAGGATCGCGAGGATCTCCGGGACGGGACGGGGTTAGCCACGACCCGGAGCACCCTCCGGAAGATCGGCGTTCTCCTCGCCCTCATGGTGGGGGCCGCCGCTGTCGTCGTCGTGCTGTTCTACCCGGCCGTCATGGCGGGGAACGAGCAGGCGGGTCAGGACCTTCGGAACTTCGCCTTCGGCAGCGGCGTCCTGGCCTTCGCGACGGCGTTCATGGCGACCTACCGCAAGAGGTGGTCGCCGGTAATCGCACCGCTCTATGCCCTGACCTCCGGCACGTTTCTCAGCGGCCTGGCGATCAGTGCCGAGCTGCGCTTTCCGGGCTTTGCTCTTCAGAGCCTGGTGCTGACCGGCGCCGTTTTCCTCGCCATGTTCATCGGCTATCGCACGGGGCTGATCGAACCGACCCGTCGGTTCCGGGCGATCGTCTATGCGGCGACTGCCGGCATCGCCCTCGTCTATCTCTTCAGCTTTCTTCTTCTGCTGGCCGGTTATCGTCTGCCGATCATCCATGATGCCGGCTGGGGCGGCATCCTCTGGGCTGGCTTCGTCGTCAGCATCGCCGCCCTCAATCTGGTGATCTCTTTCGAAACCGTCGCGACGCTCGGCCGGCGCGGTTATGCGAAATTCATGGAATGGTATGTGGCGCTGGGATTTCTCGTGACCTTTGTCTGGCTCTATTTCAGCGTCATCCGGCTTTTGCAGAGGGTCCGCGGATAGGTCTCAGGATTCCGGCGTCTTGCCGGGAAAGGCGTGCTGGAACCGGACGTCGGTTTCGCCCGAGACGTGAAGGCTGATCTCTCCGACCCGCGACACCAGCTCGGTCGGCAGCGCGAAGCAGAAACCGTAACAGCCGTCGCCATAGCCGGCCGCCTTCAGATCGGGTCGGAAGCGGTCGGCAGGTCCGGAGACGATCGAAGTCCCGTCGAGCCGGACTTCGACCGTCAGGCGCCGTTCCGGGGCCAGCCGGTCCCACACCCAGCCTTCCACGGTCGTTCCCGCCCGGTCGAGCGTCCCGAAGATCCGGGCCTGCCGGGTCGCTTCGACGTAAGCCTCCGGGGAGGGCTGAATTCCGGCAATGGCCTGGGCCCGGACTTCATCCGTGACGACAAGGCCAAGGGTTGCGACCAGGCTGTCGACAAAACCGCCGGGTTCGAGCAGAGCCTTCTCGTAGGAAACAACGAGCTGCGGCACATCCAGATCATGCAGCCGCCGCTGCAATGACGCCGAAACGCGCATGACATAGGCGAGGCATTTGTCCGGATCGAGGTATTGCGCTTGGGCCAGTCGCCGCGCCGCGGCAACGGGATCGCGGTAGATGGCGATGATGAGCGGCTCGCGCAGGGATGAAAACAGCGCGACGCAGAGTGCGCTGGGAACCTTGAAGCCCCATCGCGCGTGGTCGCGGTCCCGCGCCCGGGCGAGGGCAATGAGCCGGGCCAGATCGGGTCGCGGGACGGCGGCGCCGTCCGGATAGAAGGCCTGGTAGAAGTCCGCATCCTCGCAGGTCGGCCCAAGCCCCTCGCCCATGAAGATCCCGAGCCGGTGCAGGGTCTGGGCCACCATGGTGGTCCCGCTTCGCTCGGTGCCGACAACGACGATGGTTGTCGGCACCACCGCGGCCGCCTCGTCAGGGCGCCGGAACCAGCCAAAATCATGGCTCGCGATGGTCATCGCCGCCTCGGTCGGATCAAGCGAACAGCCAGTAAAGGAGACCGCCAAGGCCGGCCAGACATAGAAGGAGGCCGCCGCCGATCCAGAGCAGGGAGCGGCGAAGGGCAGCCATCTCCTGACGGACCGTCTCGGCGGCGGTTCGTTCGACCACCTGTTGGAGGTTACCCGCAAAACGCACCGATAGAAACGCCTCGAGCTGCCTGACGGCCTGGACAAGCCCGGCAAGCTCCCCGTCCTTTTCGTCCTGCTGCGCGTCGCGTTGGGAACGGGCTTGTCCCAGCGCGGACATGCCCCTCTCGAGTAGCCGAAAGCGCGCCGCAATCACATCCCGCAACTCCGTCACGGCGTCTTCCAGACTGACAACGCGACGGATCACCGGATCGTCGTCATCCGGATTGCCGCGGGACCGCTGCAGCGATAGCCGGGTTCCAAGAAAGAAGACCGAAAGCCTTGCCGGATCCAGGTCGACGCCGTCGGGAGGCGTGAAGAGGAAGGCGCAACGCCCTTTCGTGTCACCGATGTGCTCCAGATCGGCCCGATGCCGGTCGGCGGTTGCGACGCCCAGTTCGACGTCATTCTGGAAAAAGGCGATCTTCGCCGGCTCTTCGGCGCCTTCGACATAGGCCCAGCCTGCGGCGCGCCGGGGCTCGATGCGGTCGAGCCGGCCGCGATACCGGCGTTCCGGCTTCTCCGAGGCGGGCTCGTCTTGTGCCCTGGCCTCCGGAATGGAAGCCGCTGCATCCGTCATCAGCACACCTTTGTTCCCGTCTTCGGGGGCTGCAGAGATCAGGCCGCCTGCTCGCCCTGTGAGCGGGCACGGCGGCCCACGACCGTAAAATGAGGATAGGATTTCTCTAAAGAAATTTGCTGGTGACGGACGATCCGGACATCCGCAAAGCCATAGAGCGGCAGCACATTTCGAAAGAAGCCCGGCGTGAAGCGCCACCAGACATCCCAGACCTTGTTTTCCGGAGAGGGGGCCAGCCATTTCAGCGGCTGCTCGGCACGAGCTTCCAGCCAGGGCATTGCCTGTTCGGTTATGATGATCGCCTCCGTCGTCATCCGGCCGCACGCCTCCAGACAGGCGAGGGGATCGCGGCAATGCAGCAGAACGCCGCCCAGAACCGCGATGTCGAATAATCCCAATTCCTCCGGGATGTGGGACGCGTCCCCGTAGACGACCTTTGCGGTCGAGCCGAGGGCATGATGCGCCAGCCAGAAACCGTTCTTGATCAACCTCATATGGTTGCAGCGATCGGCCTGGAGGGCCGCCATGTCCTGGTCCGGTCGCGGAACGATATCCCAAATTCGGCGATCGGAGACTTCAAGGGCGACAACCTCGCGGGCGCCCCGCGCCTCGATAAAAAAGGTGAGAAAGCCGCTCGCCGGCCCGATTTCCAGCACCCGTCGGCCGGCGAAATCGCAGTTTCCGAGATAGGCCGCGGCGTTCGGGCGCAAATCCACATGGCCGGCGACCGTCCCCAGCCCGGGAATGTCCATAGTGTGATAAAAATGACAGGACTCAGGCGACTCAACCTGCCAGGGCTCTGCGAAGAGCGCCAGTTCCGGCTCTTCCGTCATATCGTGCTCAGCCATGCTCAGGCGACCGTATAGTCCAGCGCTTCGAGCGCCGGACGCATGGCATTGCGGACAATCTCTTGTATGTCGGGTTGAAGGTCGGACTTCCAACGCCCGATGCTGTCCGCGGCCATTGCCGTCGTCCTGTGGCCGGAGACCCGGCCATCGCGATCCTTCAGCATTTCAGCCACGGCCCCGCCGACGAGGCCTTCGCCGAAACCCAGTCCCAGAGATCTGAAAACCGACGCCAGGCTTTCATTGGGTGTCCGGATGAGGTCCTCATAGCGCAGGATCGTGGCTTCGGGGGCAAGGCGCCGGAACTCGGCCAGCTGTTCGACGCTTTTGACAAAGCTCCTGGCAAAGTCCACGTCGTCCCGGGCTGCTTCCCTGCCGAAGGCAGCGTATCCCCGCTTTTCATTGAACGCCATAATCGATGCCAGGACATCGCGCGGATCGCGCAGAAGCAGCACCAGCCGCAGGTCCGGGAACAGCATCCGCACAAGCCCGATCCGCCTTGGATCCGGTGGCGCCTTTTCCGCGACCGCCCGGAAATCTGCCTTGCCCTGAATACCGGCGCAATGCGCATAAAAGGACCATGTCGACGCGACGCTGTGCTGGATCGCCTGCCGCGCAGCCGTGCGGGCCATCCAGGGCACGGTTTCCGGGTCGGGGCGGTAATAGGGATTGGGTCCCGGACCTTTCGGGCCGTCGAGCGCTTCGAGTTCCGGGTCCGTCAGATCGGCGGGTCGCAGCTGCATTGCTGCCAGACCGGCGAAATACTGCATCATGCGCGTTTCGAAAGGGAAACGGTTGCGGATGAGGATATCCGGATGGGCTCCCAGGGCGCACATCGCCGCCGTCGACCCGGCGCGACCTTGCGAAACCACAAGGACAGGAACAGCCTCCCCCGTCTCCGCCGTGCGGAAACCGATCGCCCGCCGACCGCTTATTCGCGCACAGACCCGGTCCGCCGCTGCGGCGCCCGAGAGCGTAATGCTGAGACGAAAGCGCTCGGGCACTTCGACGGCACCAACCAGGGCAGCAAAGCGCAGGATCTCGCCATCAAGGAACACGGGATAGGTCCGCAAGGGGCGGCCGTCGACGGCGATACGGGCGAAAGAATAATGCCGAACCGCTCCTCTTATCCGGGCCTGGATAAAAAGCGCGAAGTCCGTTAAATGCGCGCCGGTCGCGGGGCTGTCGACAACGATCGTCGAAAGTTCTGCGGACGGGAATGTCTCAATCTTTTCAATGGTGAATATTTTCACGCCGCTTCGCTCGTCCTCTCCTTCAAGACTTTTTCATAGAGAGCGAAGTATTGGTCGGCGCAGTCTGAGATCGTCGGCACCGCCGGCCGGTTGCCCGACAGCCTTGGTCCCAGCTCGGGCTCCTCCAAGGCGCGTCGCATGGCTGCCGCCCAGGATCGCGGGTCGTTCGGTCGGGCATGCAGGCCGTCGACGCCGTCGCGCACTTTCTCCTTCATTCCGCCGATGCCGGAACAGATGACCGGCCGCCCGGTCAAAAAGGCTTCATTCAGGACGAGAGGATCATTTTCCCACCAGATCGAGGACATGACGATCCAGTCGACGTCGGCCATCAAGTCGGAGACCTCGTCCCGTTCGTAGGGTCCCAGGCGCTCGACGGCCTCCCCCGCTTGTCCGGCCAGTTCGGCAATCCGGCTCCGCGTGGCTTCGTCGGCATAGGTGTCGCTGCCGTGAAGCCGCAACGTCGCGGCCTGGAAGCCGGCGGCGCGCAGCAGCCGCATCGCCTCCAGAACGACCAGGACGCCCTTCGCGTGGTTCAGATGACCGAAAAAGCCGAAAATTACCGGTTTCCGGCCGGCGCCGGTGGTTTCCGGCCCGATCGGCGGGTCATTCGTCTCGCCGGTCACCACCGGGTAGCCATTGGGAATATGCGTTAAACGGCTACGGTCGAGTCCCCAGGCCGCAAAGCGGTCCAGCAGAAACAGGCTCGGCGCCACGAACGCATCGACCTGGGATAAGGCATGTTTGATGAAGAGCTCGCGCAGCCGAAAATTCGCCAGGCCGATTTTCGGGAAACAGGCCGCACAGCGGGCCGGCGTCGACTGATCGCACAGGCGCTCAGTCTCCGTTCGGATCATCAGACCGTCATTGTGGCACATCAGATAGTAATCATGCAGCGTTACGACAATCGCGGCATGGGGGAGGGTTCGCCGGACAACATTCAACAGCTCCATTCCCAGCAACAGGAAATGATGGAAATGGACCACATCCGGCTTCTCTGCCTCAAGCAGGTCGCGGAATGGATGGATCACGCCTCTGGCATCCCGTTGCGAGAGAATCAACCGTTCGAATCCGGCGCCGGTGATCACGGGATCGCCGCGCTGACGATCGTCGGCCAGGAATGGCGTGCCTGCATTGCCGCTTCTGTATTTAGGCAGCGCCGCACCCAGGAACACAGCGGAGCTTTGCGGCCGGCCTTTCATTTCTTCGCTGAGGGACTTGGCGATGATCTCCGTGCCCCCGGCGTGATAGTCGGGATGATTATGAGCAATGTGGAGGATTTTCATGTCGGCGAGTCCGTCTGGCGGAACTCAGGCAGCGATCTGCGCATCGAAAAGTCCAGCGCTTTCTTCTGCGACCACCGCTTCGATGGCATCGCCATGCTTCCGGGTTTGCAGCCACCCATTGTACTGAGCCGCCACCGTATCGCAGTAGTCAGTGTTGCGCGTGATCGATTTCCGTTCGAAATGGTACAGGACCGGGTTGGGAAAGTAATGAATGCCGAAACCCGCCGCCCGCACCCGCAGACATAGATCGGAATCCTCGAAATCACCGATGACGTACTCCTCGCACAGCCCGCCGAGGCGGCGGAACAGGCCGCGATCGATCATCGCCGCTGCCCCGGTCACGGCCGGAACCGGGCGTGCCGAAAGGGCCCGCGTCGTATCCGCCGGGAGCCCCTTGTCATAGTGACGGTTGATCCACCATGGCATCAGGGCCTTGTCGAACCGCATGCCGGCGTGCTGCAGCGAGCCGTCGGCAAAGAGCAGCCGGACGCCCGACACACCGATCCCCGGGATCGCGCCATGCTGCGCCGTCCATTGACCGAGCCAGCCGAAATCGCGGGGGACGACGTCGGAGTTCAGCAGGACAAGGGTCCGGCCACGGGCGAGCATCCCGCCGATATTCGTCGCGCCGGCATAGCCGTAATTGGCATCGAGGATGATGAGACGCAGCGGCAATCCGTAAACGAGATTGAGATCCCACAAGAGGGAGGAGACGGATCTTGCGTCTTCCGGACTGTCCAGGACATAAACCACTTCGGCGTCTTCGAAATCCCGGTCCAGGGCCCAGGCCTGGACCTGATGCCGGATGAACCCGTATTCCCGATAGAGTGGGATGATCAGGGACACGGCCGGCTTCCTGGCGGAGACGCCGAATCGCGTGTCGGCGACCACCCGCTTGCGACCCACGACCTCCTTTTGCAGCGTCCGCAAGGCGGGGTGAAGGGCGTTTGCGAAATCATCCGGCCCAACCGTGAGCGGCGGGATGGCACCCAGAACCGCCCGCCGGGCATCGGCCGCCGTGCCGCGCCAGACCGGAGAGACCAGCGTGTGCCGGGTCTGTCCGACAGCGCCGACATCCAGGCGGATTTGACGGATATAGCGGGCATGGCGGTCCAGGGGCAGATAGCCGGCGAATCCTCTGGGCGTGCCGGGGCGCGTATCGCTCCCGGCCTTGGCGACCGGGAACCAGCGGAGCCGCCCATCCAGCGCATGTTCGGCGCCGTCCGGCCCGCGCAGGCTCAGCCGCTCCACCAGCCCTTCCGGATCGCACATCGTGCCGGACAGGAACACGCCTTCGTCGCCGACCGGGACGGCTGCAACGAGATCGGCAGAGATACCGAGGGCCGGATCGTCGATCGTGCGCGGCTTGACACCCTGGCGATACTGCAGGCCGACCAGTTGCCGGCCGAGCCGCTGCGCGACGTCCGGGTCGCGCAATCCGGCCTGCACGGTGCCGAGCGCGTCACGGATGCGAAAGGCGGTGCCCGCACCGGCTTTGCCATAGCGCCCGTCGATGGCCCCGATGCCGCCGGCCAGCCGGTTGGCAAGCCGCAGCCGGCAGAGTTCCCCCCGCCCGCTCTCCACCGCCAGCAGCTCGTCGGCGAGCGGCGCACCGGAACCGCTGGCCAGCGCCCACAGGCTCCGCCCGCCGGCCAGCGCGACACGGCTCTGGTTCAAGGCCGCGGGCCTTGAACCGGCCGGATCGAACAGCCGGGCGCCGGCGGAAAGGGAACCGGCAGGCAGCTCGACCACCGCGGCGCCCTCGCCGAGCGCGATGGCACCGGTGGTTTGAACGACCGGGGCCTCGATCTGCCGGAGAACCGCGCCGAGGTCGACACGGTCCCGGGGGGCAACGGCGTCCGGCAGGATTGAAAGACCGTCGAGGAGCAGCGCCGCAGCCAGCGCTTCGACCCAGGCCGGTTCCGCCATTTCGGCAAAGCGGGCGAGGTCGGAAAGGCGGGGGCCCTTCGCAACGCACGCCGCGGCGACGACGAGCCTGCCGTCGGTCGACACGGTCTCATCCGGCGCCCTGCCATCCGATGACCCGGCATCCGGACCGTCGGTGACCAGGATCGCCACCACCCGCTTGCCTGATTTCCGGTCGCGGGCGGGCGTAAAGGTCCGCACCGTCCATCGCCGCACCGCCCGGTCGTTCACGGCGACGGGATCGTCCGGCTGGGGCCGGACCGGCTCCGTCAGCAGCACGGCTGTCACGGTCGGGGTCAGCGCGACAAAAACGGCGTCGGGGTTCATCAGGCTCTCTTCAGGCGCCGCACCGTCGACGTGCCGACCTGGGGTTTGGGTGCGGACAGCTCGCCGAGGACCTGCTGCCGCGGGCCGAAGGCCTTGATGCCGCCGTTCTCGACGATCAGCACCGTATCCATGATCGACAGCAATTCCCGGCGATGAGAGATCACAACCAGCGTACAGCCCTGCCGCTTAAGCGATTCGAACGCCCGGATCAATCCCTGTTCGCCCGGCCGGTCGAGATTGGCATGCGGCTCGTCCAGAACCAGCAGGCGGACATCGCCGTAGAACGCGCGGGCGAGGCCGATCCGGCGCCGTTCCCCGGCTGACAGGGTCTGGCCGCCGGGACCGACCTGGGTGTCGTACCCCAGGGGCAGCGACAGCAGCGTGTCGTGGATGTTTGCCAGGCGGGCGGCGCGGACCACCGCACCCGGGTCGATCTCCGTGAACCTGGCGATGTTCTCTGCGGCCGTCCCTTCGAAGAGTTCGACCTCCTGCGGCAGATAGCCGACATGGCGGCCCAGCTGGCTGCGGTCCCAGTCGCCGAGGGCCGCCCCGTCCAGTCGGATGACGCCGGCGGCCGCCGGCTGGGCGCCGACCAGGGCCCGGGCGAGGGTCGATTTGCCGGCGCCGGACGGCCCCAGGATCCCGAGGGCTTCGCCGGCGCCGATCGAGAAGTCGAGATCGCGCAAGACCGGCTCCCGGCGGCCGGGCGGCTGGACCGCGACGGCATTAAGGTCGAGATCGCCCCGGAACGGCGGCAATTCCTGGCATGTCGGCCGGGCTTCGATCTCGGCCAGGGTCGCGTGCAGCTGCCGCCAGGCGCGGCGCGCCCGAAGCATCGGCTGCCATTGCCGGACCGATTCCGTCAGCGGTCCGACGGCCCGGCTGAGGAGGACACGGGCAACAATGACCGTGCCGAAGGTCACCTGGTTGAGCACGGCGAAATAGGCGGCCAGGCCCAGCATCCCGATGCCGAGCAACTGGTGATAGGCCCGCGAGAGGCCATTCAAGCCGGCCGCGCGATCCCCGGCATCCAGCTCGTGCGCCAACAGCCCGCGGCGCCCGTCGATCCAGCGGCGCGTCAGGCCCGGCAGCAGCCCCATGGCCGCGGCCGTGTCGGACCGGCGCATGCTGTCGGCGGCATGACGGTTCGCCGCCGCCTTGGCCTGCCCGGCCTGCGCCATGGGCCCCTTCGTCCTGAGAAGGCGAACCCAGGCCAGGAGCATGGCGAGGACGCAGCCGGCCGTGGCGTAAATCCCGAGTACCGGATGCATCAGCCAGATCACCGCCAGGAAGACCGGGGCCCAGGGCGCATCGAACACGGTGACAAGGCCATTGCCCGCGATAAAGCTTCGGATCGCCTCGATATCCTTTGTCGCCGCTGCGTGGGTCTCGAACGGGTCGACGCCGTGCTTCGACAATCCGTCCGCTACGGCGCCGTCCAGCCGGTCGGTCAGCCGCGCGGTCATCCGGGTGATAAGCTTGCCGCGCAGGGCATCGAGGGCGCCGTAGACGGCCAGGGCCAGCACGGCGGCCACGGTCAGCATGGCGAGCGATCTCAGGCTGCCGGTGGCCAATACCCGGTCGAAGACCTGGAGCATATAGAGAATGGGCGCGAACATCAGCAGATTGACGAAGACCGAGAAGACGCCGATCATGCCGACAGCCGTGCGAATCTCCTTCACCGCTGCGCTGAGGCTTGTGGACCGGCGTGACATCAGGGCCATATTCTCCGCAATCATTCACTGGCTGGACGCGACAAGCCGCGGTTGACTTCCGCTTCGCCGCCGTCCCGGGTCCTGCCGCGACCCGCGCTTTGATTTGGTCCGATGATAAGGCACATTGCCGTCCGTCGTCAGCCGCGATCGACCGATCGCTGGAGGGCGGCCGGCGGGGCCACCTCCCAGGCCGCTTCCATTCTCTCGAAACGAGGTTTCATTTTCTATTAACGTCCCTTGGCAATCCTTTCAAAGCTTGTCTGGCTCAGGATTGCAGCACGACAACCGCAGCGGCCGAGAGAACGCCGCCAGAAGACAGGCGCGTCCAAATGGACACCAACGCGGTCGCGCGCGAATTCACCAAAAATAACTCCCATGCCTCAACCCATGGCGATCCGCCCCAACCCAAGCCCCAAGGGGGGTGTGTCCGGTTACGATGATTTAATATAAGGTCGTGTCGAAACACCGGCCATCGCATCCGCAATGCTGCCGATATCGAGTGCGATACCGCCCCGATCACGTATTATCCCACAATAATGCTTTCCAAGAAGACCTGCCGCAACAAGGAAAACCTGCCCCGCTTTCACATTTATATATTTCTCTATTTCATGCATCCTGTCCGGAAAATGCTTGCCCACAAGCGCTTTTTTACCTAGCTCGGCCTCAGTTGGGACCTCATAGAAATCTACATTTTGAACGTCGAAATCCTGCGTTAAAATTGAAGATATTTCTTCTCGGCAAGAAATTACCCCAACTACAGACTCCCCTCGCAAAACATCATACAGAACATTTTTCTGCCACATTCGTATATGGATATCCGAACCTGTAATTTCCTTAGAATTTAGAAACGATTCTTCTGCAACAAAGTGAAAAACTCCCAATATCCCGCGCTCAACGCGTGTGTTTGGTGAAGTCGCGACCAATCTGCCGAACGTCGGAATACCCAATATGTCCGCTTTTTTTGCAGATTCCTGAACCATCTTAGAAATTAGCCTGATATCATCTTGTGAAAAATCCCTCGAACCAAACTGGATCTCAAGCATTCGGCCAATATCTCCAGCCGGGATAATATTTTTCTCAGGAAGGAAAAGGCCCTCTCCATCACCTAAACGAACCAAGCTCAGCGGCGTCTGGTGGCGTTTAGCCCAAATAATCCTTTCCAGAACTTCAGACAAACCCAAATTACGCTTCATCCAAAGACCTTCATATAACTTATGTATCGTAATTTTCCGCAGCACACTAAGAGAATCGGAAACACCATTGACGGTCATTCGTAAATGATTTACGCCAGATTTTCGAACCACATGCTCAACTATTTTATCATTATTATATTCTGGGAAGTCGTATTCATACCGCCTTTCCGGAACGGAGCCTACCGCATCTCCGAACACTGCGACTACACCGTGGTCATTACGAACGTACTGCTCATAAAGTACGCAGTCATCGGCGTATGTGAGTTCGATACTTCGAACGATATCACTCGGCACGCTTTGTTTCTGAGTTCCTGACGAGCGCATTTTGCTCGGCAAAACAAAATTTGGATTAGCTTTTTGTAAAGCCTGAAACTCCGGAACATCTTTAAATACCTTGTCAATTTCCTGCGTACTGTAGAACCGATCAACAATGGACGGATCATGCAAATAGGCCCGCTGAGGCAGGCAATGATGAAAAACATCGTTGAATATCAAAAAGTAGCGGCCCAAATTTTCCACAAACTCCGCAAGGCTCGGGCGCAGCGGAAGTCCATATGCTGTCTCGCAATCCTCACCATATTCCTGCGCCAAAGATCCTTCTTCTATGATATTTTTTTGATGGTACGAGCATATTCGCTTAACAGGATCTCTCAAAATTGCGAACACAAAGGATGCGCGCATAATCTCTCCCTTTATATCTTTGGTGAGAAAAAAGGGATTCCCAAACGCGGCATGTGGGTTGGCAAGATCCTCAGCACTTGACAACCGGTGGATCGCTGACTTTATTGATGTAGAAGAATTTTTAGGCATCGGTATGTAAGCAACTTTTTCTCCGAAAAATATAGCATCGTACCTTTCTCTCCCGATAAGGTAGTAAACCCAAAGTGGCTGATCTGGATCGAGCCGGACTGCTCTCGACAGATGAAGTCTCGCCTCCCCCCTGCGCCCCGCAAAGTAAAGCATGCGGCCTCTGCACCGGCTTATCGTACCGCTTTCCGGAAAAACGTGTTCTGCCTCTGCAAAAACACTTTCGGCTTCGTCGAACGCGCCGAGCTTTCCGAGCAAAGAGGCCGCCTCGACTGATTCGATAAACGCTTTTTTGTTGAGTTTCGAAACGGCCCAGTCTAGTGCAGCGCTCAACGCGTCATCTCTTTTGCTGATAGCCCGGAGGATGTCTTTCATATTGACCTCACTTTCATTTTGCGTAAAGCAGTTTCAGTTGATTAGATCTTACTTATCTGAGACAAATAGTCAAAAACGATATTTTGAACACCGTCTGCATTGTAAAGTTCCTTTCTGATAAAGACAACATTGTACTGGTTTATTGATTGAAAGTCCCTTATTATTGGGATCATCCCGTTTGTCACCAAGTAGTCAAAGACCTCTACACTAATTTTCTGCCCTTTCCAAATATGTTTATCCTCTAGCTCGACGAACAGAGTTGTGCAATCCTCTATGCGGTGCGCTAGCCCTGACAGCACCTCCCATGCTAGGCCCTCAACGTCCACCCACAACGCAATCTGTTTATTCTGTCTGTACTTTTCAGACATAAATTTATCCAACGAGGTCACGGGCACGTCAACGGTATCGTATTCTGCGCTATTATCAGCGCGCACCGCCAGACCATTATTGCCTCTCACACGCGCCACATCCGTACCGTTCCAGAGCTTCATCAATTTCATTTGCGCCCTACCACTATAGTTAGAGATTGCACAATGATGGTATGTGACGCTAGCCCGGATATCTCACGATAGGGGGTGCATCGGGGCCGGAAATCGGTAAAAGTATAAGCGCGACCAAACACTTAACCGATTTCAACGGAGGGTCCC
>JAAAOG010000097.1 GCA_009909005.1 Alphaproteobacteria bacterium
AGCCGGCCGGCCAGCTTCGGCCCGACGCCGTCGGCGCGGGTGAGGCTGCGGCGGTCCTCCGCAAGGATGGCGGTGGTCAGCGCCTCGGGCGGCAGCACGCTGAGGATGGCCAGGGCGACGCGCCCGCCCACCCCCTGCACGCCCATCAGCAGGCGGAACCACTCCCGCTCGGCCCGGTCGAAGAAGCCATACAGGGTGATGGCGTCCTCGCGCACCTGCGTCTCGATCAGCAAGGTGACCGGGCCGTCAGCCCCCTGCAGTCTTTCCAGAACCGCGCGCGAGGCATGGACGAGATAGCCGACCCCGCCGACATCGAGCACGGCGCTGTCGGCGGCGATCTCCGCCACCCGCCCGGTCAGCCGCGCGATCACCGCGAGCTCCGCCGCCGCACCGCCATGTCGGCGGCCGTAGCGGAGAGGTCGGCGCGCTGCCCCGCCGCCATGGCGGCCGCGGTCTCGCAGTGATGGGCATGACAGATGGCGACGGCCAGGGCATCGGCGGCGTCGCTGCCGGCCGCGCCGAGGCCCGGCAGCAGCCTGAGGACCATGGCCTGCACCTGAACCTTGCCGGCATGGCCGGCGCCGACCACAGCCTTCTTGACGTGGTTGGCGCCATATTCGGCCACCGGCAGGCCGGCCCGGGCCGGCACCAGCAGCGCCACGCCGCGGGCACTGCCGAGCCTGAGCGTCGAGGTCGGGTTGCGGTTGACGAAGGTCTCCTCGACCGCCGCTTCCTCGGGCGCGTACTCCGCGATCACGGCGCTCAGGCCGTCATAGAGGGCGACCAGCCGTTCGGCCAGCGGCGCGCCATCCGTCGAGGCGACGGTGCCGCAGGCCACCGGCCGCAGACGGCCGCGCACCGCATCGACCAGGCCCCAGCCGGTTCGCCGCAACCCTGGGTCGAGGCCGAGAATGCGCACTTGCCATCCTTTTCTGCGAGGCCAAGCCGGGCTCAGGCCGTCAGCCGGGCCATTACCTCGTCGCTGATCTCGAAATTTGCCGCGACCCGCTGGACATCGTCATTGTCGTCGAGCGCGTCGAGCAGCTTGAGCAGCGTGCCCGCCGGCTCTTCCTCCACCGCGACGGTGCTCATCGGCCGCCAGACCAGTCCGGCGGATTGCGGCGCCCCTAGCCGTTCCTCCAGCGCATCGCGGACCGCGGCATAGTCGTCGGCCGAGCACGAGACCAGATGCCCGTTCTCGTCGCTCTCGACATTCTCCGCGCCGGCCTCCAGCGCCGCCTCGAACACCTCCTCCGGCGTGCCGGTATCGGCCGGATAGGCGATCTCGCCCTGGCGATTGAACATGAAGGCGACGGAGTTGGTCTCCCCCAGCGAGCCGCCATGCTTGCTGAAGGTCGAGCGCACTTCCGCGGCGGTGCGGTTGCGGTTGTCGGTCAACGCCTCGACGATGATGGCCACGCCGGACGGGCCATAGCCCTCATAGCGCATCTCGACATATTGCGTGTCGTCGCCCTCGCCGGTCGCCTTCTTGATGGCGCGGTCGACATTGTCCTTCGGCATATTGGCGGCACGGGCCGCGGCGATGGCGGCGCGCAGCCGCGGATTGGCGGCGGGGTCGGGCAATCCCTCCTTGGCTGAAACGACGATTTCCCGGATCAGCTTGGTGAACTGCTTGGCGCGCTTCGCATCCTGCGCACCCTTGCGATACATGATGTTCTTGAACTGCGAATGGCCTGCCATAGCGAGACGCACCCTCGATACTGCTTCGTCTTGTCAGGATGACCGCGTCCGGATCGGTGCGGCCGAGCCTCATTTGCCCGCACTATGCCGACTCCCGGTTGGCGCTGGAAGCCCGGATCGCGCGTGCCGGCGGACGGAGCGGCGGCGAGTCGAGATAGGTGCCGGTATTGGCGACCATGTCGAACCGGCCGATCTGGAATTCCGTCCCTGCCTCGTAATGCGCGTGCGAGGCCTCGCGGGACAGAAAATCGCAGATCGCCGGAGCCGGCAAGCCGGGATAGGTGACCATGCCGTCTTCGATGGTGTGGCTGAGGTCGTAGAACGCAGCGGTCATGTCGTCGGCCTCTCACGCAATGGACGAGTCCAGGCCATGCCGGTTGACCGGCCACCATTTCATATCGAGCAGGTCCGCCAACACATAGGGGCATTCCGGCGGCAGCTGCGCCGGGTCGATGCCGATGGTCGTGAGCTTGCGTTCGCCCTGCCTGATGGCGGCCCCATAGGCCCGGCCAAGATCGATTCTTGAGCTCAGACTTGGTGAGTCTTCCAACCTTGCCTCAATCTCGGAGCGGAAATAGTCGATCTCTGTCCGCCAATGCTCCATCGGCTCGGCCGTCTTCCAGAACGCCAACTTCAGGCAATGGAGGATTATGAGGCGCAGGAAACTCTGTACCGCACTCTTTTCGCTCCTGCCCAGATCTTCGATTTCCTCGGCAACATGCTGCCAGTCGACCGGCAGTTTGACGCGCGCCTCGCCGGCCCGGTGCAGGGCGGCGGCCTGTTCCTGGGTCCAGAGGAGGAAGTCGCTGTCGTAAAGGTCCATGCTCATGTCAGGCCATGCCGGTTTTCCGGCCACCAGTCAATGTCGACCAGGTCTTCAAAATCATAAGGACAATCGGTCGGCACGCCTTCCGGGGCCACGCCGACCTCCGGAAGCACACGGCGTGCCTGAGTCAATGTATCCCTGTAGACGGCCGCAAGATCAATCTTCGATTTAAGACTTGGCGAGTCTGCTATTCTTGTTCGGACCTCGACACGAAAATGGTCGATCTCCTTCCGCCAATGCTCTCTTGGCTCGACGGCCCGCGAATACTCGAGTTTCAGGAGGTGAAGGATGATGAGCCTGAGGAAGCTCGCACATGCACTCCTTTGGCTCCTGCCCAAATCCTCGATCTCCTCTGCCACCGCCTGCCAGTCGACCGGCGCATTGACCCGCGTTTCGCCGGCCCGGCGCAGGGCGGCGGCCTGTTCCTCGGTCCATAGGAGGAAGTCGCTGTCGTAAAGGTCCAGGCTCATGTCAGGCCATGCCGGTTTTCCGGCCACCAGTCGATGTCGAGAAGCTCGGCCAGTGCGTATGGACACTGCTCCGGCAGGCAGGCCGGGTCCAGGCCGAGTTCGGGGAAATGGAAGCGGGCCTGACTCCGGGCGCTCTCATAGGCACCTCCCAGGTCGATCTTGGACTTCAGGCTCGGTGACTTCCCGACCCTTATCCTGATCTCGGCTCTGAAATTGTCGATCTCCTTGCGCCAGTGGTTGCGCGGCTCTTCGGCCCTCGCGTATTCGAGCTTCAGGCAATGGAGAATGAGCAGCCGGAGGAAGCTCTCAACCGCACTCTGCTCGCTCTTGCCCAAATCCTCGATCTCCTCTGCCACCGCCTGCCAGTCGACCGGCGCATTGACCCGGGTTTCGCCGGCCCGGCGCAGGGCGGCGGCCTGTTCCTCCGTCCAGAGAAGAAAGTCGCGGTCGTAAAGATCGACACTCATGTCAGGCCATGCCGGTTTTCCGGCCACCAGTCCTCGTCCAGCAGCTGGTCGAGGCTGAAAGGGCACTCATGCGGAATGTGCTGCGGATCGATGCCCCAGTCCGGCAGATCGCGAACGGCACGCCGCCGGGCATAGCGATAGACCCGCGCGAGGTCGAGCTTCCCCTCCAGGCTCGGCGAGTCCTCCAGTTCCTTGTGAAGGTCGTCGCGGAAATTGCCGACTTCCTTGCGCCAATGGGCGCGCGGCTCTGCAGCCCGGGTCAGTTGCAGCTTCAACAGGTGCAGAATGATCTGCCGTAAAAGGCTCTCGGCGGCAAATTTCTGCCGTCGCCCCAAATCCTCGATCTCCTCCGCCACCGCCTGCCAGTCGACCGGCGCATTGACCCGGGTTTCGCCGGCCCGGCGCAGGGCGGCGGCCTGTTCCTCCGTCCAGAGAAGAAAGTCGCGGTCGTAAAGATCGACACTCATGTCAGGCCATGCCGGTTTTCCGGCCACCAGTCCTCGTCCAGCAGCTGGTCGAGGCTGAAGGGGCAGTTCATGGGCAGGTCCTCCGGGGCGATCCCCGCCTCGTCGATGCGCGGCAGGGCCCGCCGCCGCGCATAGTCGTAGAGATCGGCGAGGTCGAGCTTGCCGCGGAGGGAGGGGGCGGCCCGCAGCTTGCGCGCCACATCGACCCGGAAAACCCGAACCTCTTTGGCCCAGTGGCCGAGCGCATCGGGATAGGGCGACAGCCCGATCTTGAGAAGGTGGATGACGATCTGCACGAGCAGGCTTTCGACTGCGTCCCGCTGGCTCCTGCCCAAATCCTCGATCTCCTCGGCGACGTGCTGCCAGTCGACCGGCGCATTGACCCGGGTCTCTCCGGCCCGCCGCAGGGCGGCGGCCTGTTCCTCCGTCCAGAGGAGGAAGTCGCGCTCGTAAAGATCCATGCTCATGTCAGGCCATGACGGTTTTCCGGCCACCAGTCCTCGTCCAGCAGGTCGTCGAGGCTATAGGGACAGTCAGGCGGCATGTCGTCGGGATCGATGCCGGCATTGATAATCTGTCTTTTGCCTCGTCTTCGCGTAATCCTGTAAACCCTGTCGAGGTCGATCCTGGACTTGAGGCTGGGCGACTCCTCCAGACGATGGTCTATTTCGGCACGGAAGGTGTCGATCTCGACTCGCCAATGCTCACGCGGTTCGACCAATCGAGAATATTCGAGCTTGAGGCAATGCAGGATGATCAAGCGCAGGAAACTCTCTGCGGCGGCCAGCCGGCTCTTGCCCAAATCCTCGATCTCCTCCGCCACCGCCTCCCAGTCGACCGGCAGGTTGACCCGCGTCTCGCCGGCCCGGCGCAGCTGAGCCGCCTGTTCTTCCGTCCAGGCGTAGAAATCGCTGTCGTAAAGTGCCGTGGTCATGAAAGCCGGTCCGCAGCCCTCGGGATCATGACGGGAGAATAGGCCTCATTCGGCCGCGGCAAAAGGCCGGCTCTGCCCATTGTCGAGCGGATATTGTCGATCCACGGCTTCTGCGCTGATACCGGCCACCGGCCGCGTGGCGGCGCAGGCCGGAAAGGTCAAGGTGACGGTCGTGCCCTCCCCCGACCGGCTGTCGATGGCGAGATCGCCGCCGTGCAGCTGCATGAGCTGGCGCACCAGAGCGAGGCCGAGCCCGGTACCGCCGTCGCCGCTTTTGACATAGGCATTGCTCGCCCGTTCGAAGGGAAGGACGATCCGCCCCAGGTCGTGCGCGGCAATCCCGCAGCCATTATCGCTGACCTTGACCCGCACCGCGTCCTGCACCTGTTCGGCATCGAGCCGGATATGGCCGCCCGGCGGCGTGAATTTGACGGCGTTCGAGAGAAGATTCACCATGATCTGCTTGAAGGCCCGCGGATCGGCGGAAAGGCGAAGACCCCGCACATCCGCACAGCTGAGCGTAAGGCCGCGCGCCTCGGCCCGTCCGGCAACGAGGCGCCTGCATGCGGCCAGTTCCCACGCCAGATCGATCGCCTCGAATTCCAGTTCGGTTTTTCCGGATTCGATCCGCGCAAGGTCGAGCACGTCGTTGATCAGCGACAGCAGATGCGCGCCGCTATCGTGAATATCGCGGGCATAGTCGGCATAGGCTTCGACTCCGACCGGCCCCATGATCCGGTCGCGGATCACCTCCGAAAAGCCCATGATCGCGTTGAGCGGCGTGCGCAGCTCGTGGCTCATGGTGGCCAGAAATTCCGACTTGGCCCTGTTCGCCCGCTCGGCCTTCTCGCGGGCCCGCCGGGCGGTGTCGCGGGCCTGCTCCACCCGGGACAGCAGCCGCCGCCGCACCCGCGCGGCACAGACGATGCCGGCCAGGCCGAGCAGCCAGATCCCGCCATGCGCGACGGTCGACACCATCGCGCTTGATCCGGTAATCGCCGAGATCGGCGCCACGGGCACGGCGACACTGATGCCGCCGCGGACATCGCCGATCTCGTAGCCCTGCTGCTCATGGCATGTCAGGCAGGCTTCTTCGACGTAGAGCGGCCGCATATAGCGCAGATGCTCGGCATCCCCGATCATCCGAACCTCGCTCACTTCGGTGACGCCCGTGTCGAAAGCTTCCAGCGCACCCCGCTCCCAGGGATCGGGGGCGTTCTCGGGATTGATCGGATCGAGGCTGGTGATGTGGCCGAGAAGGCCGGAGCGTTCGGCACCCAGTTCATGAACCATCCGCGTCATATAGGCCGGATTGACCAGGGTCAGGGTGCCGATCGCGGTCTCCAGGTCGCGGTGTGCGACCTCCAGCCAGGGGTTGGGCTGCGTCCCCTCGGCCGGCGCGTACAGGCCGCCGAGCCCGGCATTCCAGGCCCGGAACAGCACATCCTTCTCGAACGCGGCGCGCGCCTCCGACCGGGCGAGTTCGACCGTCTCCCAACGCTGGACCGAAACCTGCCAGAGCACCGACAGGGCGATGGCCAGCGTCCAGCCCGTCGCGGCAAGCGCGGTCAGCACCTTGAAACGATTGTGAAGGGCCCGATCCATGAAACAGCCTTCTATCCGAAGGGCGTACATTCCCATGATTGTCTTAAGGCTTTGTGAGCCAAGCGACAAAGACCAGCCTCTGTGAAATGTTTCCGGCGATAAAAGCGAGTCCCGACTCAAAAATTGCTGCACCGCGGAATTGATCGTGCTTGACGCGTACTTTGCCCTTCAAAAAAGCCATAACAGGCCATGAAATTCTCGATTTACGGATAATTAACCGAGGATCGGCCCTGATGCCAAAGCCCGCATTGAGAAAGCGGTCAAGAATCGCAAACAGGAAATCCCGCCATGACCCTATTCAAGAGGCTGCGGCTGACCACCAAGGCGACCCTCTGTACCCTGTTTCTGATCGTCTTTGGTATTGCAACCGTCGGTGCCGTGACGTCGTTCACCCTGAGAGACCGTATCTCGCAGCAGGCGATCGACCGGCAGAACCAGAGCCTGCGGATCGCCGCCTTGGTTATGGCTGCACAGTTTCCCGAAATGGAGGCGCGCTTCGACGCGGCCGGCCGCGTCCTCGGCCTGACCATGCCGGCGCTGCCGGATTTCGGCGACGAGCATGCGATGATCGACCGGATCGGCCTGATGACGGGCGAGACCGCGACGGTCTTTGCCTGGGACGCGGACAGCCGCGACTTCTGGCGGCGCACAACCAATATTATCAAGGATAATGGGGACCGCGCCGTGGGCACGCCGCTGGGTCGCGATGGGGCGGTCTATCCGGTGATCATGGCCGGCCAGACGTTCAATGGCGAGGCAACGATCCTGGGGAAGGACTATTACACGACTTACCAGCCGATTATGTCGCCGGACGGGGATGTTCTCGGCATTCTCTATGCCGGCGTCGAAAAGCACCACATCGATGCGATCCTGACCGACCTCACCTGGGATTTCTGGACGGCCGGCCTCCTCGCCATCGGCCTGAGCATCGGTATGGCGCTGCTGGCATTCCGCGTCCTCCTGAAGCCGATCCCGACCCTGACCCGGGTCATGCAGAGGCTGGCCGAGGATGACACCAGCGCGGCCGTGCCCTATCGCGACCGGCAGGACGAGATCGGCGCCATGGCCGGCGCCCTGGACGTCTTCAAGGACAACATCGCCAAGCGGCACCGGCTGGAAAGCGAGCAGGCCGAGGCGGAGAAGAAAGCCGAGGCCGAGAAGAGTGCCGCAATGCACCGGATGGCGGCGGATTTCGAGGCCACGATCGGCCAGATTGTCGAGAGCGTCTCGACGGCGGCGGAGGAGCTGCAGGCCAGCGCCCAGTCCATGGCCTCCGTCTCCGACCAGACCAACGGCAAGGCCGCCATCGTCGCCAGCGCCGCCGAACAGGCCTCGGCCAATGTCGAGACCGTGGCCGCCGCGGCGGAAGAACTCGGCAGTTCGATCGGCGAAATCAGCCGGCAGGTGAACCAGCAGGCCGAGCACGCCCGCTCCGCCTCCGATGCCGCCGGTGAGAGCCGGACGGTCGTTCAGAGCCTGGCCGACAAGGCCGAGACCATCGGCAGCGTCGTGAAGATGATCACGGCCATCGCCGAACAGACCAACCTGCTGGCCCTGAATGCCACGATCGAGGCGGCACGGGCGGGCGAGGCCGGGCGCGGCTTCGCCGTCGTCGCCTCGGAGGTCAAATCGCTGGCCAAGCAGACGGCCGAGGCCACCAGCGAGATCACCGGGAAGATCAAGGCGATCCAGGACGAGACCGGCAGCACCGTCACCGCCATCCGCACCATCAACGACCGTATCGCCCAGGTGACCGAGATCGCCACCGCCGTCTCGGCGGCCGTCGAGCAGCAGAACGCCGCCACCACCGAGATCTCGCGCAATGCCCAGGAGGCCTCGACCGGGGCCCGGCAGGTGACCTCGGCAATTACGGAGGTGACCCAGGCCGCCCAGGAGGCCGGCGCCAATTCCGACCATGTCCTCGGCGCCGCCGGCACCTTGAGCGAGCAGGCGGGGGCACTGGCATCACAGGTGAAACGCTTTCTCGACCAGGTGCGCGCGGCCTGACCGCGGCCGGAAGGTCACCGGCAAGAGAACCGCCGCGGCTCAGACGAGACCGTGGCGGTTTTCCGGAAACCAGTCGCGGTCGAGCACTGTCTCCAACGTGTAAGGGCACGCGGTTGGCGGCGATTCGGCGGCGAAGGCCGGATGGTCGAGCGTAAGCAGCACAGCTTCCCGCGCATCGTCGAAAACCGCATCGATGTCGGCGCGGACGCGCAGGCTGGGCGATGATTTGAGCCGGCGCCCCGCCGCCTGCCGAAATGCCCAGATTTCCCGGCGCCAGTGGCGGCGCGGTTCCGGGTCGGGGGACCATTCGAGCTTCAGCAGATGCACGAGAATGTTGCGGAGCTGGCTTTCGAAGGCCGAGAGATCGCTACGCCCCAAATCCTCGATCTCCGCAATCAGATGGTCCCAGTCGACCCCGAGATTGGGACGGCTGTCGCGGGCCCGGCGCAAGGCGTCCGCCTGCTCGTCCGTCCAGGCCAGGAAATCCCTCTCGTACAGCGTTTCGACCATTGTCTTTCCGTTCAGCCGGCCAGCGCCGCGACCAGCCCGGAGAAAAAGGCCCGGCCGTCGGTCAGGCCGTGCGCCGGGTCGGCGGCCCGTTCGGGATGCGGCATCAGGCCGAGCACGGTGCCCTTGTCGTCGATCAACCCGGCAATGTCGTTCACCGAGCCGTTCGGATTCGCCGGGCCGGTCTCCGGTTCTCCCGCCCGGCCGTTCGCGACATAGCGGAAAGCCACGCGGCCCTCGGCCTCCAGCCGCGCCAGGGTTTCCGGATCGGCGAAATAATTGCCGTCCATATGGGCGACGGGATAGCGCACCACCTGCCCGGCCGCGCAGCCGGCGAGCAGCGGGCTGGCCGTCGTCTCGACGCGCAGAGCGACCGGGCGGCTGACGAACCGCAGCCCGGCATTGCACATCAGGGCGCCGGGCAGCAGGCCGGTTTCGGTCAGCATCTGGAAGCCGTTGCAGATGCCGAGCACGGCGACGCCCTGCCGGGCGCGCGCCACCACCTCCCGCATCACCGGCGAATGCGCCGCCATCGCGCCGGCGCGCAGATAGTCGCCATAGGAAAAGCCGCCGGGCAGGACGATCAGGTCGACCGGCGGCAGGGCCGCATCGCCGTGCCAATGCATGACCGGCGGCCGCCCCATGGCGGATTCCAGCGCCAAGGCGACGTCGCGGTCGCAATTCGATCCGGGGAAGACGATGATCGCGGCTTTCATGACACCGGATCTACGGCCTTCCCGGCCTGCTTGGCAAGAGCGCCCCACCGGGCGCCCTCGCCCCCGCCGACGGCGGTACTCAGCCGGCCGCCACGCTGGAAAGGATTGCCGGCATGGTGTCCTGCGAATAACCGGCCTGGGTATAGACTTGGCCGCCGGACATCCAGAACAGGTTCGGCAGGGCGACCCGCATGCCGTTGTTGCGCAGGATGTTCGAGACCTGCGTGACACCGTCGACAAGCGTGTTGAATGCGTGGATCCGGCGGTTGTCGGTCCGCATACCGGGTGCGCGCAACCGCCGTGACATGTAGGCGTCGACCCGGTCCGGTGACCGCGTCACGGCAAGATCGGCGACCTGGTCCATGCTGTCGCGGCCATAGGGGCCGGCGATAAACCGGTACTCGACGCCGCGCGGCGGAACCGCGTGCTGGCGCCAGAGCAGCTGGCAGATGCCGCAGGACTGGCTCATCAGCATGTAGATCGGATTGCCGGACCCCATCGGCACATAGGGCATGCTGCCCAGGGTGCGCCAGATCTCCTCGCCGCCGCGGCGGACCGGGCGTCCGGCGCCCGACCCCCAGGCGAGGTCGGCAAGCAGCGTCGGCGTCATCAGGCCGGACACGCCGGCAAGGCTCGTGGACAGGACAGTTCGGCGACTCAGCGTTGGCATGATCTCAATCTCCGACCGCTTTTCGGGAATTGCAGGACGCGGCCTCAGCCTCGGCTGAGTGCACGGGGAGATTACGGATCGCCAATTAAAGGAGACTGAACAGGCGGACCTATGCAATTTCGGACTTGGTGCCGCCTGAGCCGCGCGCGGCTTTTCGCGCCGCCATCGTCGCAAGGTAGAAGTGCCAGATCAGCAGGGCTGCGGCCGTTCGCCGCGGCTGCCAGGCCACGGCCTCGCCGCGCAGGTCCTCCGGCCGCGGCCGGCTCTCGCTGTCGGTCAGCCACTGCCAGCCGACCAGCAGGGCCAGGTCCTGAGCGGGAAAAATATCGCGCCGGCCGAGTCCCCAGAGCAGGTAGTTTTCCGCCGTCCATCGGCCGATGCCCTTCAGCGCCGAGAGCGCTGCCACCGCCGCCTCGTCGCTCTCGCCGGCCAGGGCGGCGAGATCCAGCCGGCCAGCCGCGATCGCTTCGGCGAGAGCGCGGCCATAGACCGTTTTCTGCCGGCTGAAGCCGCAGCGCTTCAACGTCGCGTCGTCGAGCGCGAGGAAGCCGGCCGGCGTCGGCTCCGGCAGCACGCCATCCAGCCGCGCCCGCATCGCCCGGGCGGAGGCGGTGGAGACCTGCTGTTCCAGGATGACGCCCAGCAGCGTGCCGAATCCGGGCGGGCGGAGGCGGATGGGAAAGCGGCCGGCCAATGCGGCGGCGCGGGCCAGGCGTCGGTCATCCGCCGCCAGCCTTGCGGCATCGCGGCGAAGGGCCGCGATGCGCTCATCCGTTTCGTTCGGTGCCGCGGCGTCGCAATCGTCCATGGCTCTTTTTGCAATGCAGCATTTGTTGCGGGGGCGAAATCCCTGTTAAGGTTCCGCCTTGCTCCGGTCCGCCGGCCAATGCTGGCCATCGCCGGCCCGGCCCGCTGTCCGATGCTCTCTGCCCGAATGGAGCCGCCGATGACCGATGCGCCCAATCCGGTCCTTTGCGCGATCGATACGCCCGCCATGGAAATGGCGGTCAAGCTGACCGGGGAGCTGGCCCGGTGGGTGGGCGGCTTCAAGCTGGGGCTGGAGTTCTTCGGCGCCAACGGGCCGGAGGGCATCCGTGCCATCGCCCGCACCGGTGCGCCGATCTGCCTGGACCTGAAGCTGCACGACATTCCCAACACCGTGGCCGGCGCCGTCAAGGCCCTGGTGCCGCTGCAGCCGGCCTTGATCACCGTGCACGCCTCGGGCGGCCGGGCGATGCTGGCGGCCGCCGCCGCCGCTGCCAAGGAGGCCGCCAACAGCCACGACCTGCCGCGCCCGCGCCTCCTCGGGGTCACGGTGATGACCAGCCTGGACGAGGCGGATCTCCGCGATATCGGACAGGATCCGTTGCCCGGGAGCCAGGTCGACCGGCTGGCCTTTCTCTGTCAGGATGCCGGGCTCGACGGCGTGGTCTGCTCGGCGCTGGAGATCGAGCGGCTGCGCCGGCGCTTCGGGCGCTCCTTTCTGCTGATGGTGCCCGGCGTCCGCCCCGACTGGACGACCCAGGACGACCAGAAGCGCATCACCACGCCGGCCGAGGCGCGCCGCCTCGGCGCCGACTATCTGGTCATCGGCCGGCCGATCACCCGGGCGACCGACCCGGCCGCCGCCGCCAAACGGATTGCCAAGGAGCTCGAGGCGGCCCAGGTTTAGGATATGCGTCTTACCGTCAAGATTTGCGGCGTGCGGTCCCCGGAGGTCGTGGAAACGGCCGTTGTCGGCGGCGCCCGCGCCATTGGCCTGGTCTTCTATCCCAAGAGCCCGCGCGCGGTCGGCCCGATGGCGGCCGCGCAGCTGTCCCGCCTCACCCCCATGACCGTGCGGGTCGTCGGGCTGTTCGTCGACCCGGGGGACGAAGAGCTGGGGGAGACGGTCGAGCGGGTGCCGCTCGACATGCTGCAGCTGCACGGTGCCGAAACGCCCGAGCGGGTCGCCGCCATCCGCGAGGCCTATGGCGTACCGGTGATGAAGGCGATCCGGGTCGCCGAGGCGGCCGATCTCGACCGCGCTGCCGAATATCAGAGCGTCGCCGACTGGCTGCTGTTCGACGCCAAGCCGCCGGCCAATGTCGCCGCCCTGCCCGGCGGCACCGGTTTGTCCTTCGACTGGTCGCTGCTGGCCGGGCGGAGCTGGTCGGTGCCGTGGATGCTGGCCGGCGGCCTGAAGGCGGAGACCCTGGCGAAAGCGGTGCAGGTGACCGGTGCCGCGGCGGTCGACGTCTCTTCCGGCGTGGAAACGCGCCCCGGAATCAAGGACCCGAGCCTGATCTGGTCCTTCCTCGACACCGCCCGCAATCTCTGAGCGATGACCGGCGCCGGGCTGGCCCCGCCCTCCCTCGCCAATGGCTGGCAGACCGGCCATGCCACCCGCCTGCTCGCCAGCTTCCGGCATTTCGTCGGCCGGCCGCTGCTCCAGACGGGCGCCCTGCCCGCGCACGAAGCGGCCCGCCTGCTCTACTTCGCGCCCTTCGTCGTGGTGTCGCATGACGGCGCCGCCGACCCGGTGCTGACCTACGGCAACCGCATGGCCCTGTCCTTGTGGGAAACCGACTGGCCGAGCCTGACCGCCATGCCCTCGCGCCTCACCGCCGAGCCGGTGCACCGGGACGAACGCGCCCGGCTGCTGCAGGCGACGGAAGACAAGGGCTATATCGACAACTACAGCGGCATCCGCATCAGCACCAGCGGCCGGCGCTTCCGCATCGAGCGGGCGATCGTCTGGACCCTGATCGACGAGGACGGACACCGCATCGGCCAGGCCGCCACCTTCCGCGATTTCGACTATGTGTGAGGTTCACACCGCCCCGGCTTCGGCCAGTTCGGTCGCCTCTTCGTCGGTGAACAGGCGCGAGCGGATGAGAAAGCGCAGGCCCTCCGGCGCCTCCAGCGAGAAGCCGCCGCCGACACCCGGCACGACGTCGATGGTCAGGTGGGTGTGCTTCCAGTATTCGAACTGCGAGCGGCTCATATAGACCGGGCAGTCGGCGACGCTGCCGAGCAGGACGTCGCTGTTGCCGGTGCGGAATTCGTTCTGCGGGTAGCACATCGGCGAGGAGCCGTCGCAGCAGCCCCCCGACTGATGGAACATCAGGGGCCCATGCCGGCCCCGCAACTTTTCGACCAACGCCTCGGCGGCTTGGGTCATCGACACGCGTTCGACGGTCATCCACGCACTCCGTAGCCCAAAATGGCGGCACCCCGGAAGGGTACCGCCGTCAAGGTCGATGGGACGCTCAGGGAGGATCAGAAAAAGCCCATCGGGTTGGGATCGTAGCTGACCAGCAGGTTCTTGGTCTGCTGATAGTGGTCGAGCATCATGCTGTGGTTCTCGCGCCCGATGCCCGACTGCTTGTAGCCGCCGAAGGCCGCATGGGCGGGATAGTGATGGTAGCAGTTGGTCCAGACGCGGCCGGCCTTGATGGCCCGCCCCATGCGGTAGGCGGTGTTCATGTCGCGCGACCAGACGCCGGCGCCGAGGCCGTAGAGCGTGTCGTTGGCGATCTCCAGCGCCTCGTTCATGTCCTTGAACTTCGTCACGGCGACGACGGGGCCGAAGATTTCCTCCTGGAAGACCCGCATCTTGTTATGGCCTTCAAGGATGGTCGGCTTGACGTAATAGCCCTCGGCCAGCTCGCCGTCCTGGATCAGCCGCCCGCCGCCGGCCAGCACCTTGGCGCCTTCGGCCTTGCCGATGTCGATATAGGAGAGGATCTTCTCCAGCTGGTCGTTCGAGGCCTGGGCGCCGATCATGGTCTCGGGATCGAGCGGATGGCCGGTCTTCACGGCATTGGTCCGGGCGATCGCCTTTTCCATGAACCGGTCATAGATGGATTCGTGCACCAGGGCGCGCGACGGGCAGGTGCAGACCTCGCCCTGGTTCAGGGCGAACATCACGAAGCCTTCCAGCGCCTTGTCGGCGAAGGAATCGTCCTCGGCGAAGACGTCGGCGAAGAAGATGTTCGGCGACTTGCCGCCCAGCTCCAGGGTCACCGGGATCAGGTTCTCCGAGGCGTACTGCATGATCAGCCGGCCGGTCGTCGTCTCGCCGGTGAAGGCCACCTTGGACACGCGCGGGCTGGAGGCGAGCGGCTTGCCGGCCTCGACGCCGAAACCGTTGACGATGTTCAGCACGCCCGGCGGCAGCAGGTCGGCGATCAGCTCGGCCAGCACCATGATGCCCATCGGGGTCTGCTCGGCCGGCTTCAGCACGACGCAATTGCCCGCGGCCAGCGCCGGCGCCAGCTTCCAGGTCGCCATCAGCAGCGGGAAGTTCCAGGGAATGATCTGCGCGACGACGCCCAGCGGCTCATGAAAATGATAGGCGATGGTGTTGTCGTCGATCTCGCTGATGCCGCCTTCCTGGGCGCGGATGCAGCCGGCGAAATAGCGGAAATGGTCGACCGCCAGCGGCAGGTCGGCGATGGTGGTTTCGCGGATCGGCTTGCCGTTGTCCAGCGTCTCGACCAGCGCCAGCATCGGCAGGTTCTCTTCGATGCGGTCGGCGATCTTGTTGATGATCGCGGCGCGCTCGGCGGCCGAGGTGCGGCCCCAGGCGTCCTTCGCGGCATGCGCGGCATCCAGCGCGGCCTCGACATCCGCGGCGGTCGAGCGTGCGACTTCACAGAGCGGCTTGCCGGTCACCGGGCTGAGATTGGTGAAATACTCCCCGCCTTTCGGTGCGGCCCAATCGCCGCCGACGAAATTGTCGTACTTTTTGCGCAGGGTGATCTTGCTGGAGATGGTTTCCAGGGCTTGATGCAACATGGCGTGCTTCCTCCTGTTCGACCCACAACATCGTTTCTCAATTGTTCGGCAAACAGTAACGAAAAGCCGCAGGAATTGCCATCCGTCCGACGGCGCGTTTTGGGATGAATACGCACCCGAGACTGTCGTCTCAATACTTTCGGATGGGTCAGGGATATTTTTGCGCTGCAGCATAACGCGATCCTCTCGCTTTGAAACGGAAAATCCGGCTGCATCGCCAGCCCTGGCTGTGCTACACATTGGAGACGCGCTCCGACCGTCGGGAGTGTGCTGTGGTGTTGTCGGCCCATGCTTGACAAACTTGACGTTCTGATCGCGGACGATCATCCGCTGTTCCGGGAAGCGCTCACCGATGTGGTGCGGCAGATCTGCCGCGACTATCGCTGCCTGGAAGCCTGCAGCCTGGAAGAGACGCGCAGCCTGGCGACGGTCTCTCCGGACCTCGATCTCATCCTGCTCGACCTCATGATGCCGGGCATGGACGGCAATGCCGGCTTGAGGGCGCTGCGCCACGACGTGCCGGCGGTGCCCATCGTCGTCGTCTCGGCCAAGACCGAAAGATCGGTGGTGCTGGAGGCGATCCGCGACGGCGCCATCGGCTTCATCACCAAGACCTCGCCGCGCGGCGTCATGGTCGAAGCGCTGATGCAGGTGATGGCCGGCGGCATCTATCTGCCGCCCGAGGTCGTGCGGCAGTTCGATGCCGAGACCGGCGCGGGGACGGCGGCCGTGCCGCGCGTCCCCCGCGACGTGCTGACGACGCTGACCCGCAAACAGCTGCTGGTGCTGGAGCGCCTGGCCCGCGGCGAGTCGAACAAGCAGATCGCCCGCGCCCTGTCGCTCGCCGAACCGACCGTCAAGGCGCATGTCTCGGCCATCCTGCGCAAGCTGAACGTGCGCAGCCGCGCCAACGCCATCGTCGCCTCCAACGGCATCGATTTCAGCAACCTGCTCGTTCCGCGCGACGGCGAGCGGTCGTGAGGCGGGCTGGAAAAGATCGACCAAGCCCCCCTCTGACAACACAAAAAGTTAGCAATCCAATATTTACGCAATTTTATTCTTTTCGCTTGTAGCCTCCCTGTCGATCCGAAGCGGGTGTGGAACGGGGCTGGACGCATGTATGATATGAATAACGTTAGTATCGATAGCTCCTGGGGAGTCAAAACCTTCAGGCTGACCAATGGAGATCTGGTTTCGGGTGAGTTTCCCTGTGATATACTAGTTCTTTCTGTCATTGAAGGAAGCTATCTTAAATACCAAGGATCGCTTGTTTGTGCTATGCATGAAAAAATGGGACTTGATATCGGGGAACTTGTCAAAGACATTGATATTGACTTTAGACGCGTATGCAACTGCTGGCTGTCGCGCGCTTTAGGGGAATGCGATTTTAAGCGACTATTGGTTATTGAATTCCCTTACAAGCAAAACCGATCCGCAGAGATTATCGAACAAGCTTTCTTGGCGATCCCGATCATTGCGGCGAAAGGGATTCCAGTATCTAGAATATGTATGCCAATGCTTTCCGCGGGAATACAAAAACAGCACCCCGAAGATATTGTTAGACCAATCCTCGAATCCAGTCTTTTTTTGCTGGAAAATATCGAAAAATTGCATGAGGTGTTTTTTGTAGAAAGCAACAAAGAACGTTGTGGTGTTCTTAGCGATGCAATGGACACAACTCTTGGAAGGAAGAAAACTTTAATAAATAATACAGATAATATTGTGTCTTTATTAAGAAATATCAAATTCAATATTCGAAAATTGAACCTTGCGGAGGAGATGACCGGATTTACTGATCACTATCTAGATTCGGAAAAATTAAGGCCCCAGGATATCGGAATAATGTGTCGGAAAATATCCGAATCTTATGTATTCCGATACCCTGACACTTTTAGTGACAGGGATTTATCGAAAAAAATACAGGAGTCTTTAGTTCCTGTCTGGGTCAAATCACACCTTCACACGATGAGGATATTCGGTAATTTGAATGCGCATGCGATATTTAACCCGCGTCCTAAGACGCTTTACGACTGCACAACTCAAGACTATGAAATTTTGCTTTCGGCTACGGCCCGGATTCTGCAACTTTGGTGCGATGAAAAACAGATTACCTAAGGCAGTTTCATGATGCGAGAATTAAGATCTGACGATCTTTTTTGTCTTCTATCCGCAGCGGGAGTGGGTTTCGCCTACCATGCCGCCCCTCTTCATTACTTGCCCTTGATATGTGCGAGCGGGGCGTTGTATTCGAAAGCTCAACAGCGCGCAAGGTTTGCCAGGCCAGCAACGCATTTTCGGTCTTCGTCCCGTGACAAGGACATCGACTACGGTTTCGGGGATTTCGTTCATCTTTTCAGCGCCGACGCATCGCCGTTGCTTCGATCCAAACTTCGGCAGGGCATCCCACATGTCGAACTGATGATCCCCATCAGGGAAATCCTGCACAGCCTGATTCACTTCTGCCGATACAATATCGCCTATACCGAAATGCCTGAAACGATCGAAGACACTCCGTCTGCGAAACGCTATGCGGGCAGAGCCCTGCCGACCGCCTGTAAGCTTGCGGAAGTTTGTCATTTTCTTCAGGAGACGAAAGCCTCCGAACATTTCGAGATTCTGGTTCCGCACATCGTCAGACTACCCGCTTCAACGATGATCCAGGTTTATTCGCAACGTGACGCCGATGTCATGAAAAAGCTTATCGAACATATGGGATCGGTCTGGTCGGTTCAAAGAAAGGAAGCTGACATGCCGTATCCCGAAAGAGACCACGCTGAGATCTTTTATTCGGCAGCCTGGAAGCACGCGGCGGATCCTGACGGCGATATATTGACCCCGGAATTCGATTACATATAGACGCTTAGGCTACGCGCTCTTTCGGGAGCCCGTCGACAGCAAATGCGTCAGCATGGCCCGGAGCGGGGCGGGCTTGACCGGCTTGTTGAGCACCGGATAGCCGCGGCGGCCGGCTTCCTCGCGCAGGCCCGTCGAGCGGTCGCCGGTGATCAGCATGGCCGGCGCCCGGACGGGCAGCAGCGCCTGGATGCTGTCGATCGCCTCGACCCCGATCGGGCCCTCCGCCAGGTGATAGTCGGCGATGATGACGTCGACCGTCCCGGCCGCGCCCCGTACCTGTCGCGCCGCCTCCGCCATCGACGTGGCGGTGAGCACCCTGCAGTCCCAGGCGTCGAGCAGGGTCTCCATGGCCGCGGTGATGCGGGGATCGTCGTCGATCACCAGGACGCCGAGCCCGGCAAGGCCGGCGACCGGCAGGGGCATCCCGCCCGGGCGGAACGGTTCGGCCGCCATCGCCGGCCGCGCCATGACCGGGACGTCGACGGCAAAGAGGGTGCCTTCACCGACCCGCGAGCGGACATGCACCGGGTGGTCGAGAATACCGGCGATGCGGTGAACGATCGCCAGGCCGAGGCCCAGCCCCTTCTTGCCGTCCGCGGCCGGCTGGCCGGCCTGCTGGAACTCCTCGAAAATGACCGTCAGCTTGTCCTCGGGAATGCCCGGCCCGCTGTCCCAGACGCCGATCCGAACAAGCCCGCCCCGCCGCCGGCAGCCCAGCAGCACGCGTCCCGACGGCGTATAGCGGATGGCGTTGCTGAGGAAATTGCGGATGATCCGGCTGAGCAGCTGCGGGTCGGTCTCCAGGGTCACGCCGGCGGGCACATGCCGGAACTCCAGGCCGCGAGCCCGCGCCAGGCCTTCATACTCCGCCGCCAGGGCCGTCAGCAGTGCCCGCCCGTCCACGGCACGGATATCCGCGGCAATGGTGCCGGCGTCCAGCCGGCTCATCTCAAGCAGGGTGTTGAGCAGGCCGTCAACCGCCTCCAGCGCGCTGGCGCTGCTGTTGACGAGCCGCCGGTTGCGCGGCGACAGGCGGCTTTCCAGCAGCGCCGAGACGAACAGCCGGGCGGCGTTCAGCGGCTGCAGCAGGTCATGGCTGATCGCGGCGAGGAACTTGGTCTTGGAAAGATTGGCCCGCTCCGCCTCGTCCTTGGCCTCACGCATGGCCGCCTCGGCGGCGCGGCGGTCGGCATTCTCCTGCTCCAGCTGCTCGTTCAGCGTCTTCAGCTCGCGGTTCGTCGCCGCCAGCGCATTCATCGCCTTGCTCAGCTGGGTGGTCCGCTCGCGCAGCACCTGGCCCAGCGTCACCGAGGTCTGGAACAGCGAAAAGGCGGAGCCCTGCATGTCCATGCTGCGTTCGACCCGGTCCATCAGCACGTCGTTGATCTTGCGCAGCCGCGCGTTCTCGCGCTCCAGGGCGGCGAAGCGATCCTCCGTCGGGTCGGACAGCGGATGCGGCGAGCCGGCGGGGGGCATGCGCGCGTGTCAGGAACCGAGGCCGCGGGGCGCGCCGATCGCCACACCGGTCAAGGTCTGGTTGACGTGCATGGCGTTGTGCTGCTCCCCATAGGTGTTGAAGCCGACGACATTGTTGGCCGCCAGCAGGGCCGAGATCGGCGCGACCAGTCTTTTGCGCTCCACCTCCAGGCGCCGCAGAATGCAGTCGCAGCCGATGATCACCTGCGGAGGCCCGATTTCGTCGCGCAGGCCGGCCAGGGTCGCCTCCAGGCTGTCGACGATGTCCATCCCCTGGGCGACGGTCAGAACGATCCCTTCGTCAATGGCACAGAAGAAGGTCAGGCTCTCATCGCGGTTCACCTTCTGGATGGCCCGCACGTAGTAGACACCGCCGATGCGCACGACAACCGGATAGGTGGCAAAAATCATCGGCGTCAGCCGGCTGACATCGAGCCCCACCATGCGGGCATATTCGCGGCCGGCGGGCTCGCCGTTGATCTCGGTGACGATACGCGCGGTCGGCTCGGCGCCGGTGACCACCATTTTGCGGTCGGTGCTGACGAAATGCTCCGTCCGGAACACGGTGAAGGGGCAGCGCGTGGCGACCAGCAGCAGCACCGCGGCATCGGCATGGAAGGCGCCGTCGAAATAGACGAAGGTGCGGCTGAAGCGCAGCTGGTCGCCGGCCGAGCCGCCGAACAGCGGAATGTCGTCGAGCGCCATTGACAGCGCGCTGACCACCCATTCCTCCCGCCGCGACAGGCCGTCGATCAGCAGAAAAGCAAAGCTCTGCCCGGCGCTCGGCATGTCCGCCTTGCGCTCCAGCCGGGCCCGGGCCTCGGTAACCAGCGGGTGCCCCTCCTGCAGGTCGAAGGCGGAGAGGTTCCGGATCGGCGCGGCGACGGCGGAGAAGTGCCGGCGCGGCAGGCCGATCGCCGTCAGGCTGCCGCGGCCATAGCCGTCGGGCGTAATCTCCCCGGCCGTGCTGCAGCCCACCACCAGCGTGTCGGGAAAGGCATCAGTCAGCGCCCGTGCCACGGCACCAAGGTCGTGCTCCGGCGAGCAGAAAAAGACGAGGCAGCCGAGCTCGATCCCGCCCATCTCGGCACGGATCTCCGCGACCGCGCGCTCGGCCGACCGGGCGGTGGAAGAGGCCTTGAGCACGACCGCAGGCCCTGGGTATCCATCCATGGCCGCTGACCTTTTTTGGACCGGGCGGCGTGGCGCGCTCCCGATCGGGATCCGGATAAGCACCGGCCGGATGACCGCCACCTCTGCCGGATCGATTTTGCGCCGGTTGTCCGCAGTTGCGAGATGCCGGCGTCTTCCTCCCCATTCTGGACTTTCCATTCTGGATATGAGAAGCCTCCTTGTCACGAAAGAAATCCTCAACACAGGGAGGGAGTCCATCAATGCGACGCTTCATGATCGAACGGGAGATTCCGGAAGTCGGGACGCTGGAGCGCGACCAGCTGCGCGGGGCCGCGGCCAAGTCGAACGAGGCGCTGGCCCAGCTGGCGCCCCATATTCAATGGGTGGAATCCTTCGTCGCCGGCGACCGGACATTCTGTGTCTATCTGGCCAGGGACGAGGACGTCATTCAAAAGCACGCGGAAATCAGCGGCTTCCCGGCCAGCCGCGTGGTCGAGATCCCCAAGAAGATCGACCCCACGACGGCGGCCTGAGCGGTCTCAAGCCGTCTCCAGAGCGACCTTGACGTCGCAGGGGCGGCCGAAATACGGGGCGGAGGTCACGAGCACCGCCGCCCCGGCTTCGGCATAGGCGGCGGCGTTCGCCTCCGTCACCCCACCGGCGACTGCCACCACCATGAGCGGCACCATGTCGCGGGTGGCGGCCACGACCGCCGCCGTGTCGGCCGGGCTCAGCTTCTCCAATTGCAGGACGTCGGCGCCGGCCGTCGCCAGGGCCACGGCCTCGGCGACGGAGTCGGCTTCGACCACCACCTTCTTTTCCGGCGCCCGGGCCTTGAGCGCCGGCAGCCAGACGTTCGGATCGGGATCGAGAAAAGCCCGGTGCTCGGGAAAGACCAGCAGCGTCTCCGACAGGCCCAGCCGGTGCATGGACGCCCCGCCGTCCAGGACGGCGCGGCTGCTGATCGCCTTGGTTCCCGGGAAGTTCTTGCGCGTGCAGGCGACGACCACCTCAGGCCGGACGGCCCGGGCGGCATTGACGATGCGGCGCGCGCGTGTGGCGATGCCGGCAGCATACTCGACCAGAGTCTGGGCGACTTTCCAGGCCCGGTGCAGGGAGCCGGCCGGACCCTCGGCGCTGAGGAAGACCTGCCCTTCGTCCAGGGCCGTGCCGTCCGGCACGAGATGCTCCGGTTTCGCCCCGGCCCGCCGCAACAATCCGGCCGCCGCCGCACCGCCCGAGAGCACCATGGCCTCCCGGGCGGCGAAGCGGATCCGGCCGGGAACGGCGCCGATGTCCAGCAGATCGGTCGTCAGATCGCCATAGGGCGCGTCCTGCGCCAGCAGCGCGTCGAGGTCGGCCTCGGACAGGCCTGACATGGAAGTTTCCCCCCTCTTCGACATCCGCGCCGTCTACTTCCCGACAATGACATCCGATGATTTGATGATGGCGGTGACCGCGTCCCCCACCGCAAGCCCCAGCTCCTCCGCTGCGTTGCAGGTGATCGTCGAAGACAGGGTATTTCCACCGCCGATATCGATCTGCACCCGGGCCGAAATCGGACCGCGATCCACGGCGGTTATCGTTCCTTTCAGCTGGTTACGGGCGCTCAGTTGCATCTCCGATCACTCCTGTTCGACGCGGCCGGCCCCCCGGCCGCTCTGCTGCGCCGCAGCATTTCGGCTTGCGGCCAGCGATATATCCGTTTAGACATATCGCTGTCAACACGGAGAACGAAGCAATGCATGTGCCAGCACCCCTCGCCCGCCTGCTCGCAGCCGCCGTTCTTCTCAGTCTCGGGGCTCTGTCAGACCGGTCGCCCGCTGTCGCCGAAGACGCGGTCACCGTCTTCGCCGCCGCCAGCCTGACCGATGCCGTCACGACGATTCTCGACGCGCACGAGGCGGCAACCGGCCAGCCCATACGCCTCTCCTTCGCCGCCAGTTCCACCCTCGCCCGGCAGATCGAGGCCGGGGCGCCGGCGCAAATCTATCTCTCGGCCAACGAGCGCTGGATGGACTATGTCGCGGACCTTGGCCTGATCGCACCGGACACCCGGGTGAGCCCGATCGGCAATGCGCTGGTGCTCATCGCTCCGGCGGACACGCCGCTCGACACCGTGACGCTCGATGCGGAGACCGACTGGGCGGATCTCCTGCGGCCCGGAGAGCGCATTGCCATTGCCGACCCGGACCATACCCCCGTCGGCCTGTATGCCCGGGAGTCGATGGAATCGCTCGGGCTCTGGGAGACCGCACGGGACCGGCTGGCGCGGACGGCCGAGGTGCGGGCCGCGCTGGCGCTGGTCGAGACCGGCGAGGCGCCGCTCGGCATCGTCTACGCCACCGACGCCGCGGTGAGCGACCGCGTCACCGTGATCGGCCGCTTCCCGGAGGACAGCCACACGCCCATCAGCTATCCCTTCGCCATTGTCGCCGACCAAAACGGTCCGGCCGTCCGGGCGGTCTACGAGGCGTTGCTGGGCGACGACGCGCAGGCGGTCTTCGCAGCCGCCGGCTTCACTCTCCGCTGATCCGGTCCCGGTCGAAGGCGGCACCCGGAGCGATGATCCTCGACCTCGCCATCGGCAAGAGACAGGGCCGTTTTGCCCTGGATATCGCCTTTTCGGTCGGCCACAACCGGGTGACGGCGCTGTTCGGCCCCTCGGGCTCCGGCAAGACGACGGTCATTCAGGCGATTGCCGGCATTTTGCGGCCCGATCGCGGCCATATCCGGGTCGCCGGGGAGACGTTTTTCGACGCCGGCTGCGGCATCGACCGGCCGCCGGAACGCCGCCGCGTCGGCTATGTCTTTCAGGATGCCCGGCTGTTCCCGCATCTCAGGGTGCGCGACAACCTCCTCTATGGCTGGCGCCGGGCGCCGCCGGCCGAGCGCCGCATCGGCCTCGACGAGGTGGTCGCCCTGCTGGCGATCGCACCGCTCCTCGACCGCCGGCCGCACGCTTTGTCCGGCGGCGAGCGGCAACGGGTGGCGTTGGGCCGGGCGCTGCTCGCCCAGCCAAGGATCCTGTTGATGGATGAGCCGCTGGCCGCTCTCGACGCTCCGCGCAAGGCGGAGATCCTGCCCTTCATCGAAAGACTGCGCGACGAGTTCCGACTGCCGATCGTCTATGTCAGCCACGCGCTCGACGAAGTGGTACGGCTGGCCGATACGCTGGTGGTCCTGCAGGAAGGTGCCATGCTGGCCGCCGGTCCGCTGATCCCGGTGATGAGCCGGCCGGAGCTGCGGCCGATCGTCGGCGCCTTCGATTTCGGCGCGGTGCTGGAAGCGGCCGTGGTGGTCCACGAAGACCGGGTCGGCCTGACCGTGCTCGAAACGCCGGGCGGCCATCTGCGGGTGCCGCGCCTCGATGCGCCGCCGGGCCGCCGCGTGCGGGTGCGTATCCGGGCCCGCGACTGTGCGCTGGCGCTCGACCCGCCGCTGCGCTCCAGCGTGCTCAACGTGCTGCGCGGCACCGTCACCGGCGTCGAGACCGAGGGCGGCGCCGGCGCCACGGCCCGCATCGACCTGGGTGGCGCCGAATTGCTGGCCGACCTCACCCGGCTGTCGGCCGAGCGGCTGCAGCTTGGCCCGGGCCTGCCGGTCTATGTGATGATCAAGGCCGTGGCACTGGATCGCGGCATCGCGGGGCCGCCGGCTGCTGAGCCGGGCCGGAGGTTATAGTGCGCGTCCCACGATCGGGCGCAGGCGCCGCTCAATCCCACCAGACTGCGTAAACTGATAGAGAGAATGGAGAGCGAGGTGGCAGAAGTCATTTTCTACGGCAAGCCGGGATGCAAAGGGAATGCTCGGCAAGTGAGGGTGCTGGAGGCGGCCGGCCATAGCGTGGTTTTCCGCGATCTCCTATCGGAGCCTTGGACGGCAGACCGATTGCTTGAGTTTTTCGGGAATACGGATGCCCCGGACTGGTTCAACCGCTCGGCAGTCCGCGTCAAGACAGAAGAGATCGTGCCCGAACGCCTGTCGGCAGATGAGGCCATGAGCCTGATCCTGACCGATACCGCCTTGATCCGACGTCCCCTCCTGGAGGTTGACGGAGTCCGGCAGGCCGGCTGGCAGCCGGAACTGATCGATCGGTGGATTGGCTTGACCTCGGATATGTCGCCGGGGAAGGAAAGCTGTGCCCGCCGGGTCTCGACGACCATGCGGTCGTCATAGACCGGTCGGGCCACGCCGACCGGGCCACATCCTCCGTGGGCCGGCGCCTGCGGATTCTGGCATCCCCACCGGCATCACTGGGACGCTAAGATGGCTGAGCTGTTCCTGCGCATCGATCTCGGAGCCGAGCGGCTGCTCGGCCCCGGCAAGGTCCGCCTGCTGGAGCTGATCGACCGCCTGGGCTCGATCGCCGCGGCCGGCCGGGCCATGGGCATGTCCTATCGCCGCGCCTGGCTCCTGGTCGATGAAATGAACGGCGCCTTCCGGCAGCCCGTGGTCGCCAAGAAGCATGGCGGGCGGGCCGGCGGCGGCGCGACGGTCACGGATTTCGGCCGGGAGGTGGTGCAGCGCTACCGCGCCATCGAAACCGAGGCGCAGGCGGCGGTGGCGGGTCACCTGCAGGCCCTGCAGGCCGAGGCCGCGCCCTGCGAGGCCGCACCGCAGGAGGCCGCACCGCAGGAGGCCGGTCCGGCGGACCGGCCGGCCGATTGCGCCGGCGGCACCGGCCACGATACATCCCCGGCGGCTGGGCGTTGCCACCGCTCCGGGTGAGGGGCCGCTGGCCGACCTCTGGCCGGACTGCGGCAAAGCGAGCGCGGGCAGCGCCGGAACCTGCGCGCCGCATCGCTTGTTGGTCGTGTGTTGACAACCCCGTTGTTTCGGCCGATCGGTCCTCTATTCCTGGGTCCCTTCCCAAACAGGCCCGCTTGTGACGACCTCGAAGGCCCTGGCCAGCGTCTCGCTGATCCTGCGCGTGCCGGTGGTGGCCCGCTATGTGGGAGAGCTCTGCCTGTCGCTCGCCGTCATGGCCGCCGTGCCCGCTGTGGTGGCGCTGGCCCTGGGCGAGACCGGCATGGGCCTGCGGTTTCTCGTGATGGGCGCACTGCTTGCCGGGCTGTGGGGCTGGTCGCGCCGCCTGCCGACGGCGAGCGGGCTGCAGACCAATGAGGGCCTGGCGGTTGTCGCGCTGACGTTCCTTCTGGCCGCCCTCGCCTCGGCCTGGCCGCTGGCCGGCGCCGGCCTGCCGCTGATCGACGGCCTGTTCGAGGCCGTCTCGGCGGTGACCACCACCGGCCTGTCGACCGTCGCCTCGGTCGAGGCGCACGGTCCCGCCTTCCTCTTCGCCCGCGCCTGGCTGCAATGGTATGGCGGGTTGCTGATCGTCGTCCTGGCCTTGGCGCTGCTGGTCGGGCCCGGGGCCGTCGCCCGCCGGCTGGCCGGCGATCTCGATCCCGAGGACCTCGTCGGCAGCACCCAGATCCAGGCGCGACGGTCTGCCGTCATCTATTTCGCCTTGTCCGCCGTCGGCTTCGTGGCCCTGCTGCTGGTCGGCGTCGACGGTTTCGATGCGCTGACCCATACCATGACGGCGATTTCCACGGCCGGCTTCGCCAATTACGACAATAGTCTCGCCGGTCTGCAAAACACGGCGGCGGAAGCGCTGCTGTCCGTGCTCTGCCTGGCCGGCGCCGTTTCGTTCGCGCTGCACTATCGCATTGTCAGCGGCGATTATGACCGGCTCTGGCGCGACGAGCGGATCCGCGCCATGGTGGCCGCCGTCCTGGCGGCCACGGCGCTCGTAGCCCTGGCCATGATGCTGGTCGACGGCCTTGACTGGCGAGAGGCTCTGCACCACGCCCCGATGCTCGCCATTTCCGCCCAGACCACCACGGGCTTCCAGACGACGGACCCGGCCGCCTTGTCGCCGGCCGTGCTGCTGGTGCTGATCCTGGCCATGGCCGTCGGCGGCCAGGCGGGGTCGACCGCCGGCGGCCTGAAGATATTCCGGGTGATGATCCTGCTGAAGCTGCTGCAGGTGCATTTCCTGCGGGCCACGATCGGCCGGCACGCCGTACTGACCCCGACCGTCGGCGGGAATCGGCTGGAGGATGCGGATTTCCGCAGCGCCGCCGGGACCGTTGCCCTGTTCATCATCGCCGTGATGACCGGCTGGATGGCCTTTCTGTTCTATGGCCATGACCCCATGGCCGCCCTGTTCGACGTCGTCTCGGCCGCCTTCACGGTCGGGCTCGGAGCCGGTACCATCGGTCCGGATCTGGAAGCGCCGCTGAAGCTGGTCCTGTGCGCCCTGATGCTGCTGGGCCGTCTGGAAATCGTCGCCTTCCTGATCCTGCTCTATCCGCGCAGCTGGGTCCCGTCGAAACCGGAGAAGCAATGAGAGCGGTATTCATCGGCACCAGCGGCCTGGCCGTCTCGACCGCCGACCTGTTCGTCAAGGGCGGACACGAGGTGGTGATGATCGAGCAGAACCGCGCCCGCATCGAGGAATTGTCCGACACGCTGGACTGCGGCTTTCTGAATGGCGACGGCACAAAGCCGACCATCCTGCGCGAGGCCTCGCCCGATCGCACCGACATCCTCTTCTGCCTCACCGACAACGACCAGGCCAATATCCTGGCCAGCCTGGTCGGCCGCTCGGTCGGCTATAAGCGGGTGATCACCCGCATCGAGGATGTCGAATATCGCCATATCTGCACCGAGCTCAGCCTCAACGACACCATCATCCCCGACGAGGCGGTGGCCCGGCTGCTCGCTGACCTCAGCCATGGCGTCGAGCCTCTGACCCTCACGGCTTTCCTGAAGTACAAGGCGCGCTTCTACTCCTTCTTCGTCCGCGAGACCGACGCCGGACCGGTCGACGATCTCGCCTTGCCGGAAAGCACCCGCATCGTCTGCGTCTATCGAGGCGAGCGCTTCCATCTGCCCGAACAGCTCGCCAAATTGAAGGAAGGCGACGAGGTGCTGCTGGTCACCGACGAGGGGCAGCTGTCGACCCTGGCCGAACGCTGGGGCGGCACGCGGGAAGCCAAGCTGGCCGGCGACTGACACGGTGGCAACACGGGACGGAAACCGTTAATCTGTTCCAAGACCGGTCTTTGAGGACTCGCCCATGGCGACCGTCGATCCTGCCCTCTACCGCCGGCTGGAAGCCCTGCCCGAAACGCAGATCGGCGAAATCCTGCGCGGGGATGTCGTGGCAAGCCCGCGACCCGCGCCACGGCATGCCAAAGCGATCATCGCGCTGGGGAACAAGATCTACGACCCCTATGACCAAGGCCAAGGGGGCCCCGGCGGCTGGCGGATTTTCAGTGAACCCGAGGTCCATCTCAGGTCGGAGGTGGTCGTGCCGGATCTTGCCGGCTGGCGCCGCGAGCGCATGCCGGACTTTCCGGAGGCTGCCGCAATCGATCTGCCGCCCGACTGGGTCTGCGAGATCCTCTCGCCGAACAGCAAGAGGCGTGACCGGGTCATCAAGCGCGCCATCTATGCCGAGCATGGCGTGTCGTTCCTGTGGTTCATCGACCCGGTGGAGCGCATGCTCGACGTGCTGGAGTTGACCGAACAGGGCTGGCTGATCGACGCCATCTACGCGGAGAACGAATG
>JAAAOG010000113.1 GCA_009909005.1 Alphaproteobacteria bacterium
CAAGGATCAAGCCCGAACCATGCCCTGCCGATTGCCCCGCCAATCCATCAAAATCCGGAAGAGCGGTTCTATCTCAGCCCCGGTGAGATATCCGGGCTAATCGAGCCGTTCAACCGGCTGGGCCAGGATGACCCGGCCCGCAGGGTGGTCATCGTCGGCGGCGCGCAAATCGGCAAAACGCAACTCATGCTGAACGCGCTGGCGTTCTGGGTGGCGACTGACCCCAAGCCGATCATGGCCATTTGGCCGACTATTGACGTGGCAAAGCGGCTCGTGACAACGCGAGTCGACCCGACATTCGCGCGAATCCCCGCCGTCCAGGCCCGCTTGCTGCCCGAACGCACCAGGGCACGCGGGGCCGCCATGTTCCTGCGCAAGCTGATCGGCGGCGCCGAATTGATCGTGGCCGGTGCCAATGCGCCCGCGCCGTTGCGGTCATCGCCGATCAACTACGCGCTGTTGGACGAGGTTTCGGCCATGGGCGCGACCATTGAAGGCGACGTTCTGGATCTGGTCGCGGAACGCCAGAACACATATGGCCTGACCTGCAAGACGTTGGCGATCAGCACGCCGCTTGATGAGGGCACATGCCTCATCACCAGGGCTTACAGCGAGACCGATCAGCGGCGGTATATGGTGCCGTGCCTGCACTGCGGGCACCGCTTCCCGATCAGTTTCGGGGACGTCCGTTGGCCGAAGGGCGAGCCGGACAAGGCCGCGCTCGTCTGCCCCTCGTGCGGCTGCGCACACGATGATTTCGACAAGCGGGCGCAACTGGCACAAGGCCGATGGGAGGCGACGGCGGAGGCGAGCGACACAACCGCCGTGGGCTATCATGTGCCCGGTCTGCTGTCCCCTTGGCTGTCCTATGCTGCCATCGCGAAGAAGCACCGCGCCGCGGGCAAGGACCCGGTGCGCCTTCGCGTGTTCGTCAACGCGACCCTGGCGGAAGTCTGGCGCGACGAAGAAGGCGACGATCTGGCCGACACCGACCTTGCTGCGCGTCGGGAGACCTGGCCGGCCGGCGAGGTGCCCGAGGGGGCGGTGTGCTTGACCGCCGGCTGCGACATTCAGGATGACCGCGTCGAAGTCACCGTTGCCGCCTGGGGGCCGGGAGAGGAATCTTGGATTGTCGCACACCGCGTCATATGGGGCGACCCGGCCGGTACGTTGCTATGGGACGAGCTTGACGACTTTCTGCTGTCGGAATGGCGTCATCCGTCCGGCGCCATGCTGCCGATCAGGGCGACGGCTGTTGATAGCGGCGCGCACACGTTGCGGGTTTACGATTTTGTGAAGCCGCGCTCAAAGCGGCGGGTGTGGCCAGTTAAGGGTTCGACCGGCAAGCCGGGCGCGCCGCTCTGGCCGAAGGCGCCGACCAGAAACAACAAGGCCCGCGTGGCTCTCTTCATCCTGAACACCCTGGCCGGCAAAGAGGCGATCTGGTCGCGCCTGAAATTGACCGAGCCGGGAGCCGGATACCTGCACTTCCATGCCGATCTACCCCCGTCCTATTTCGAGGGACTGACCGGCGAAAGGCCCGTGGTCCGCTATTCCAAGGGCCGGGCGAAACGGGAATGGGTGCCGATCAGCGGGCGGCGCAATGAGGCTTTCGACTGCCTGAATTACTGCCTCGCTGCGTTGCACGGGCTGAAGTCGGCTGGTCTGGATCTGGACCGGGAGGCACACACGTTGGCTACTGCGACAGCACCGCGCCCAAAAAAACCCCCTGTCGTCAAGTCGAAATGGTTGCACGGCTGATTTTCTGCTTGACTTTTGTGCATTGACTGCCTATTCCTTGTGCAAATCACAAGGAATTGCACAGTGTTTGGGCAGATTGCTCGCTTCTTCGGTAAACGGTCCCTGGACGCCGCGGCGACGGGTCGGCGGTGGAACGGCGCGCCCGTTCAGTCGCGTTCGATCAATTCCGAGATTCAGTCCGGCGCCCGAATCACGGCTGCCAGGGCGGCGCACCTGACGCGCAACGACCCCATGGCGGCATCGGCGGTGCAGGCCCTTGTGAGCGGCATCGTGGGGCCGGGCGTGCGGCCGGTTTCCGGGCATCCTGACGCCGACACTCGCGAGCACATTCATCGTCTCTGGCGTCGCTGGATTGAGGTTGCGGACTTCGACGGCGGCACGGGCTTCTACGGGCTGCAAAGCTTGGCCGTTCAAATGATGGTCCGGGACGGCGAAGCTTTCGGGCATATGCTCATGGACGAGGCCGCGCCGGGGCCGATCCCGCTGCGGATTCGTCTTCTGCCGTATAATCAGGTCCCGCTCGACTTCCCGCTCCGGCTTCACGATCACCGCGTTCGCGCCGGTATTGAGCTTGACGATTTCGGCCGGGTGGTCGCGTTCCACGCCTTGCGGCATCGGCCGGACGATGTAACGGCGCCGCTGGCGAAGGCATGGGAGACGGTGCGGCTTCCGGCGGACGATGTTTGCCACCTGTTCGCCCCGCAAGAGGCTGGCCAGCTTCGTGGCTTGTCCTGGCTGGCACCGGCGATGCTGCCGCTGCACGACCTTAGCGAGTACAAAGACGCCGCGCTTATGCGCGCAAAAGTTGCCGGGCTTCTGGCGGGTGTCATCATTGACGCCGACGGGAGCGGCGGCGGTCTGGACGGGACGCAGGACGGCGACACGTTGACCGCTGGGCTCGAGCCCGGAACGCTGATTTCGCTGCCGCCCGGAAAATCAATCGAGTTTCTGGACCCGAAAGAATCCGCGCATTATGAGGCTTTCACCAAAGCGCATCTTCGCGCTGTCGCGGCCGGGCTCGGCATTCCCTTCGAAGTGCTGACCGGAAACCTTGAAAGCGTCAACTACAGCAGCATTCGCGCCGGTCTTGTCGAGTATCGCCGAAAGGTTGAGGCTTGGCAGAATAACATTCTCGTCTTCAAATTCTGCCGCCCCGTCTGGAACCGCTTTATTGAGTTCGCCGCATTGGCCGGCGAATTGCCCGGCTATGACCGCGATCCGGCGGCGTTCCATGATGCAACTTGGCTGGCTCCGCGGCAACCTTGGGTTGATCCTGCCAAGGATGTGCAGGCGGACGCCGCGGCAGTCGCGGCGGGCTTCAAGAGCCGGTCTTCCGTCATTGCCAGCCTTGGCCGCGACCCGGAACAGGTTGATCGCGAGCTTGCTGCCGATCAAGAGCGGGCCGGGCGCCTTGGGCTGGCCATAGAGCGGCCGGCACCGCCGACGCCAGAACCTACGGAGGCCCCGGCCGATGCCTGAGACCATGACCCGGGCCGTTGGCCGCGCCTCCACGCTGGATCGCGAGAGCCGCACGGTCGAAGTGATCGCACTGAGCGGCTTGGCCCCGGCGCTGCGTCCCCCGCCTGCCCCTGACGGCAGCCGCTCCCGCTGGATCGAAGAGTTGGGAGCCGATGGTGCTGACCTGACCAGCTTCGACGGCGCGCCCGCGCTCACCGATCACGTCAACCGGGTTTCCGCTTCCGTGGGGAGCGTCGCCAGTGTGCGCGTCGACGGCGATCGGATTCTCGCGACTGTCCGGTTCGACGGATCACCCGAGGCGGACAGCCTCATGGGCAAAATCGAGGCGGGATCGGTCCGTGGCGTCTCTCTCGGCTATGGCGTCCGCCGATACGAGCGCGTCGGCAACCGCGACGGGTTCCCGGTCTTCCGTGCCGCGGCATGGCGGCCGAATGAGTTGAGTTTTACCCCGCTGGGGATCGACCCCGGCGCCCAAGTCCGAGCGATGGAGGCTCATATGACGGACACCACCACCACGCCGGACACCACGCCGGCGGACACTGCCACCTACGAGGCCCCGGCCGAAAACCTGAACCGCGCCGATGTCCACCGAGAGCTTCGCAGCATCGGGCGCCTGGCTGGCATGGATCAGGCCGCCGTTGACGACATGATCGATCGCGGAGTCACCCCGGACGAGGCCCGCAGGGCCGCTTTCGAGCACATGGCCAAGCGTTCCGCTCCCCCGGTCAACAACCGCAGCCAGCGGGTCGAGGTCGGCACCGACTACACGGACCCGGACCTGATCCGCCGCGCCATGGCCGATGCCCTGGCCAGCACCTTCACGCCCCTGTGCAAGGCGGAAGGCATGGCTCAGCAGTATCGCGCTTACAGGCCGCTCGACATGGCCGGGGAGCTGCTGGCGGCGCGTGGCGAGCGGATCAGCCGGTTCGATCGCGAAACGATCCTGACCCGATCGGTCGGTGCGCACACGTCTTCGGACTTCCCGCTGTTGCTTGCCGATGCGGCGAACAAGTCGCTCCTGGCTCAGTACTCGGCGGCGGCTCCCACCTACCGCATGATCGCGGCGCGGCGCCCGTTCAACGATTTCAAACAGCACAAGTTCCTTCGGCTCGGAGATTTTCCGGACTTCGCCGAAGTCTCGGAAGCCGGGGAAGGGACTTACGGCACGATTTCGGAAAATCGCGAGACCGTCATCCCGAAGGAATACGCGACTGGGCTGGCCATTGGCCGCAAAGCGCTGATCAACGATGACCTGAGCGCGTTGTCGGACTTTGCGAGCCTGATCGCGATCAGGGCCGCGGCCTTCGAAGACGCGACGGTCTACGCGCTCATCGCTGCGGACGGTCCGACCCTGTCGGATGGCGTGGCACTCTTCAACAACGCCTCGCACGGGAACAAGGCGGGTTCCGGCGCTGCCATTTCGGTCACGACCCTTGCCGCCGCGGTGCAGGCCCTTCGGGAAATGACCGGCTTGGACGGCATCAAGCTCAACATCACGCCTCGGTATCTCGTGGTTGGGCCGGCTTACGAGCTGATAGCCCGGCAGACGCTGGCCACGATCACCCCGACCAAGGCCGGGGACGTGAACCCGTTCGCGGGGACGCTGGAACTGATCGTCGACGCCAATATCAGCGGCAATCGCTGGTTCGTGGCAGCCGATCCGGCCCAAGTCCCGACGCTGGTCTACGGCTATGTGAACGGCGCCGAAGGCCCGCAGATCACCACCGAAACCGACTTCGACACCAAGAGCGTCAAGGTCCGGGCCGGTCTCGACTTCGCCGCGGGCGCGATTGACTATCGCGGTCTGTACCTCAACACGGGCGGCTAATCATGGCGAGCACCGAAGACCTGATAGCATGGCGTGACGCGCTGGAAAAGGCGCTTTATGCGGGTGTCCGTGAAGTCGAATACAACGGCACCCGCACCACCTACCGCAGCCAGCGGGAGATGGAAAGCGCGCTTGCCAAGCTGAACCAGCGGCTCGGGTCTGCAACACGAGTCTCTAAGGTTCTCATTTCTTCATCGAAAGGGCTTTGATCGATGGCAACGAACTTTGTGCAGGAGGGACATTCCCTCACTTGGACGAACGGCACTGGATCCGCGGTATCGGCCGGCGACGTGGTGGTGGTCGGTGCCCAGATCGGCATTGCCGCCGTGGACATTGCCGACAGTGCCGCCGGCACCGTCTACATGAGCGGCGTCTACACCGTGCCGAAGGTGAGCGGTGCCGTGATCGCTCAGGGCGAAATGGTGGCCTGGGATGCGTCGGCTTCCGCCTTCGACGATAGCGCCATGACCCCGGCGACTGGCGACATCACGGGCGCTTGCACAGCTTGGGAAGGCGCCGGCGATGGCGTGACCAGCATCGCGGTCAAGCTGAACACGGGCGTCGGCACGGTCAACTAATGCATATCCCCGCCGACGTCGTCTTCTCGTTGCTTGCCCAACCCGCGACCTACACGGCCGCGGGCGGCGGCGACACGTCCTGCCAGGCCATGCCGATGGGCGGCGGGGAGGCCTTCGCGATCGGTCGCGTGCGGCTTACTGCCGAGCGGGAGACGTTCCACCTTCGCCGCGCCGTGGTCGGCACGCCGACCGAGGGCACGATCACCGTCGACGGTGTTGAACACACCATCACGGCTGGCGAACCGGTCGAAGGCGATTCGCGCGGGCTGTTCTGGGCAGTGCATGCGGCTTGGGGACTTGAGCTTCAGTGGACCACGCCCGGCGCCGGCGGCGCCAGCCAGTACGACGCCCCACCGCCGGAGCTGACCTATACCGCGGCCGCTGCGTCTGCCGGGGCAACCACGCTCACCGTCAACAGCAGCGGCTTCACGACGGGCTATGCCCGCGACGGCGACACGCTGACCGTCGACGGCAGCGATTACACGATCACCGCCGACGTTCCGCTCAGCTATTCGGGCGGATACCGCTTCGCCGATGTCCCGATCACGCCCTCCCTGGCCAGCACTCTGTCCGGCGGGGAGACGGTCACGTTCACCCCGGCCGGCGCCTCGAACACCCGCGCCGTGCGGGCGGCACTGGCGGACTACGAGGCCGCCGAAATCATGGGCGGCATCCAGGCCGGCGACAGGCGCGTTGTGGTCCGGGCCGGCGATATAGACCCCGCACCGACCACGGCGGACACGGTCGAGATCGATGGCACGAGCTGGTCCGTCGTCAAGGTCGAGCGTGTGCACATAGGCGATGCCGTAGTGGCGTATGCGGTGCAGTTGAGGATTTGAGGCGGTTGGTTACTACCCGCGCAGCCGGCGATGCTGGCAAAGGAAGCGGTTAGAATTGACCATTGCCCGGTTTCCGCTGCGTCGGCTGAGCGACAGTGTCGGCAGTCTTCCCAATGCTGTCGCTCCGTATGGTGTGGCCGGTCATGGCAGAACAGCCTGAGGTTAGAACACGTCGCGGGGATCGAAGCCGAACACGATAGTCTGCCAGTCGGGCCAGCGCTCCGGCGGCAGGGGCCAGGGCTGGCAGGCCGGGTTCAGGGCCGCA
>JAAAOG010000167.1 GCA_009909005.1 Alphaproteobacteria bacterium
CACCTCGCGTTACAAACGAACGGAAACCGCCGTGGTACGTAGCACGTATGCCCGGTGGTGTGGGAGGCGGGAACCGCGAGGAACCCGCCTACCCGATTCCCTACTCACGCGGCCGCAAACGTTCCGGTCGGGAGTGCAACTCCCAACCGGCTGCCTTTGACCGTCTGGCCGACCGGGCTATGTCATGGCGCATGACTGACCGGATTTCCGTGCCGCCCCTGGTCCGGGGGCTGTGCCTGCTGGGGGCCGCTGTGTGTGCGGCGATTGCCCTGTCGGCGTTTGTCGGCTGGGCCGGCACAGCGGCCAATCTCGGCCTGGCCTTTGCCACGCCTGCCGGCGAGGTCGAATTTCTGACCTTCTATGGCGGGTTCTATGCCGGGTTGACCCTCTTCTTTCTGCTGGCCCTGCGCTCCCGGGCGCTTGCCACCGGTGCCATGGCCTTTCTGGCACTCGGCAATGCCGGCGCCTTTGTGGGCCGGGTGGCGGCGATGGCGGCGCTCGGCACCGCCTCGCCCTTGCTGATCGGCCTTGCCGTCGGCGAGATCGTTCTGGCCGCTCTGGGCGGCTGGGGCTGGCGCCGCATGGCGATCGCTTGAGCGCACCTCAGGTAGAATCGGCCGGCATGGCGGCGTCATCGAGTGCCGTGGCGCGGCGATAGGCCTCTCGATCGCTGACCCGGGCCCAATAGGCGGCGAAGGCCGGCCGCTGCGGCAGAAAATTCATCTGCACACCCCAGCCGATCTGCGCGCCGACATAGACATCGGCGGCGGTAAAACGGTCGCCGGCGATATAGCCCCCGCCCGACACCGCCTTTTCAAGCGTGTCGACCATAACATCGTAGCTGCCATACCCGACCATCGCCGCCTTGTCAGCGGGCGGCGCGTGTCCCAGAGCAAAGTCGGACACCGCCGCGTCGACCGGCCCGGCCCCGAAGAAAAGCCAGCGATAATACGCGCCACGCTGCCCTGGTGGTGGCGCCAGACCGGCCTCCGGAAAAGTATCGGCCAACCAGGCGCAGATCGCCGGGGTCTCGGTCACGACGACATCGCCATAGCGGATGGCCGGCACCTTGCCCATCGGATTGATCGCCAGATACTCCGGCGTCTTCATCGCCGGGCCGTAATCGACGATCTCGGTGCGATAGGGTACGCCGACCTCTTCCAGCATCCAGCGGACGATCCGCCCGCGCGACATCGGGTTGGTGTAGAAAACCAGCTCCTCGGCCATGACCGCCCTTTCCGGTTGACGCAGTCTTCGCTTGACATGAACAGAACATAAAAGGAACATGAGCCCCTGTCACCCAAAAAACCGCGGTCCCCGCAAGCTGGTGATGGTCCATGACCAAGCCCCTCCCCGCCTTCATCGTGCATGTTCTGGACCTTCTGGCACCGCTGGGCGCGGTGCGGGCCCGCGCCATGTTCGGCGGCTGGGGGATCTATTGCGACGAGCGGATGTTCGCGCTGATTGCCTATGAAGAGCTGTACTTCAAGGCAGACGTGCAGACGGCGGATCGCTTTGCCGCAGCCGGCAGCACGCCCTTCGTGTACGAGGGGAAAGGCAAGCCGGTGCAGATGCCCTATTGGCGCTGCCCCGAGGCGGCGATGGACGACCCGGAGGCATTTCTCGGCTTCGCCCGCCTCGGCCTGGAGGCCGCCGCCCGAACAAAGCCGGCAAAATCGAAATAGCCGCTGAGAAAGCCTGCGAAATCCGTTAGGCTCACGGCGTTCTCCACGCCAAGGTCCCGGTCGCCCATGTCCTTCGTTCCGCCGCAGACCCGCATCGATGCCCGCTTTGCCGCATTGCGCCGGGAGGGGCGCGGCGGCTTGATCACCTATGTGACGGCGGGCGATCCCGACGCCGACACCAGCGCCGCGCTGCTGCAGCGGCTGCCGGAGGCAGGGGCCGACCTGATCGAGCTCGGCATGCCTTTCACCGACCCGATGGCCGACGGGCCGAGCATCCAGGCGGCCTCGCAGCGGGCCCTGAAGGCCGGCATGACGCTGGCCGGCACACTGGCCATGGTCCGCGGTTTCCGCGCCCATGACGACGCGACGCCGCTGATCCTGATGGGCTATTTCAACCCGATCTTCCGCTATGGCGCCGAGCGCTTCCTGGCCGACGCCAAGGCGGCCGGGGTGGACGGGCTGATCGTCGTCGACCTGCCGCCGGAGGAGGATGGCGAGCTGTGCATCCCCTCCGCAACCGCCGGCCTCGCCTTCATCCGCCTGGCGACACCGACCACCGACGATGCCCGGCTGCCCAAGGTGCTGGCCCGGGCGAGCGGCTTTCTCTACTACGTCTCGATCACCGGCATCACCGGCACCGCCGCGGCGGGCGAGGCGACGGTCTCGGCGGCGGTCGAGCGGCTGCGCCGCCATACCGGCTTGCCGATCGGCGTCGGCTTCGGCATCCGCACGCCGGAGCAGGCGGCCCGCATCGCCGGCCTGGCCGACGCGGCGGTGGTCGGCTCGGCCATTGTCGACCGCATCGCCGCCAATCTCGACGAGGCGGGCCGCGCCACCCCGGCCCTTCTGGAGGACGTGCTCGGGCTGGTCGCCGACCTCGCCGCCGGCATCCGCGCCGCCCGGGGATAGACGATGGTGCCGGCAGGTCAGGCCCTGACACCGGTGCAGGCGCGGTCGCTCGAAAGGGTCCGCGCCATCGTCCTGTCGCATCTCGGTGACCGGCCGGCCCGGGTCTGGCTGTTCGGCTCCTTCGCCCGGGGCGAGGCCCATCGCTTCAGCGATATCGACGTGGCGATCGATGCCGGGGCACCCCTGCCGCCAAGCCTCAAGGCCGATATCGAGGAGGCGCTGGAGGAAAGCACGGTCCCCTATTTCGTCGACCTGATCGACCTCCCCCAGGCCCCTTACCTTCGCGACCGCATAGAAGCGGAGGGCATCATATGGCGGTGAGCGAAAGACTGGCGGTGGCAAGACAGGCCTTGTCGCGGCTGCATGAAGAAGTCGGACGGGAGACTCCGACGATCAAGGATCGCGATGCGGCCATACTCCGCTTTATTTTTTCGTTTGAAACCGTCTGGAAATCGGCACGCGCCGCCATGATCGAGTTTCACGGACCGGAGCGTCTGCAGTCAGCCTCGCCGAAAGCGATTATCCGCGAATCCCGCATTGCCGGGTGGCTGAGCGCGGAAGAGACGGAAACCGCCCTGGGCATGGCAGACGACCGGAACGCCGCAGTCCATGCCTATAATGAAGCAATCGCCTTGGACCTATATCCGCGTCTTGCCGGCTATGCAGACCTGATGGACCGCTGGCTGGCCGCCATCGAGACCGATGCGAATACGCGGCCTTGAGCGGATGCGTGCCGATCGCACCTATGGCAAGCTCAAAGGCGGCAGAAAGCGGCGAGACCATGGAACCCATTCACGTCATTGGCGGCGGCTTGGCCGGCAGCGAGGCGGCCTGGCAGATCGCCCGGGCCGGCGTGCCGGTGGTGCTGCACGAAATGCGTCCGCAGCGCATGACCGACGCCCACCAGACCCCCGGCCTGGCGGAGCTGGTGTGCTCGAACTCCTTCCGCGCCGACGATCCGGAGACCAATGCCGTCGGCCTGCTGCATGAGGAGATGCGGCGCTGCGGCTCGCTGATCCTGGCCTGCGGGGATGCCTGCAAGGTCCCGGCCGGCGGCGCGCTGGCGGTCGACCGCGAGGCCTTCTCCGCCGCCGTCACCGAAAGGCTGGAAACCCATCCCCTGGTGACCGTCGAACGCGGCGAGGTCGCCGGACTGCCGCCCGCCGACTGGGACAGCGTCATCGTCGCGACCGGCCCCCTCACCTCCCAGGCCCTGGCCGAGGCCATCGCCGGCCTGACCGGTGAGGCGGAGCTCGCCTTTTTCGACGCGATCGCCCCGATCGTCTATACCGAGAGCATCGACTTCTCGAAGGCCTGGTACCAGTCCCGCTATGACAAGCCCGGACCCGGCGGCTCCGGCAAGGACTATATCAACTGCCCGCTCGACAAGGATCAGTACGACGCCTTCATCCACGCGCTGCTCACCGCGCCGAAGACCGAGTTCAAGGAGTGGGAGCGCAACACCCCCTATTTCGAGGGCTGCCTGCCGATCGAGGTGATGGCGGCGCGCGGTCCCGAGACGCTGCGCTTCGGCCCCATGAAGCCGGTCGGCCTGACCGACCCGAACACCGGCCGGCGGCCCCATGCCGTGGTGCAGCTGCGGCAAGACAATGCGCTGGCGACGCTCTACAACATGGTCGGGTTCCAGACGAAGCTGAAATGGGGCGAGCAGAAGCGGGTGTTCCAGATGATCCCGGGCCTCGAGAACGCCGAGTTCGCCCGGCTTGGCGGCCTGCACCGCAACACCTTCCTGAACAGCCCGCGCCTGCTCGACCCCACCCTGCGGCTGAAAGCCATGCCGCACCTGCGCTTCGCGGGCCAGATGACCGGCTGCGAGGGCTATGTCGAGAGTGCGGCGGTCGGGTTGATGGCCGGACGGTTCGCGGCGGCCGAGCGGCGTGGCCAGGCTTCCGATCCGCCGCCGCCCACCACCGCCATGGGCGCGCTGCTCGGCCATATCACCGGCGGGGCGGCGGCCGAGACCTTCCAGCCGATGAACATCAATTTCGGCCTGTTCCCGCCGCTGCCGGCCGTGCCCGGGGTCAAGCCGCCCAAGGGTGCCCAGCGCAAGGCGCAGCTCAGCCGCCGCGCCCTCGCCGACCTGGCCGTGTGGCTGAACGGCGCCGGCGCCGCGGTCTCGGAACCCGCCATGGCACTCTAATCGGCCCCGGCCGGCGGTCAGACGGACATGTTGACGCCCACGACCTGATGCAGGCCGGAAAGGTTGAAGGTGCGGGTCGCTGTCATGGTTTCGATGACCGCCCCGGCCTGTTCGATGCGGGTGGCGACGGCCGGGTCGAGCTTGGGCGTTTCGATGCCGTCCGGGCCGTTGCTTTCGACGAGCGTGCCGAATTTCGGGTGGGAGAGCGTGAAGCGGCCCAGGCCGAACCGGCCCTCCTCGCTCTTTTCGACCAGCGTGCCCCTGACCTCGAACAGCTGGACCATGGCGGAGGCATAGGTCGTGACGGTGCCCTGCATATCCGCGAACCGCCGCCGCTCATAGGCGTTGAGGTCCTGTGGGGTGATCGGCTGCGGATCGGTCCCGGCGACAATGGTCACGCCCACGCGCTTGCCCTGGGCGAACATGTCGATGGTCTCGACCCCAGCCGCAAAGGAATTGACCAAATGCCGCGCAAAGGCGATGGCATCGGCGACACGGCCCTCGTAGCCGCCCTCGCCGCCATCCTTGGGACTGGTCAGTCCGAAATCTTCCATGAATCTGATAATTTGACTAGCCCTATCCTCCATTTGACTTTTAACATCCGTGGGGTCCCTGTCGGAAGGTCCGTAGGTCATGGACATTTCGGCCGTCACCGAGGAACCGGTGATAAGGGCGCCGTAAGCGCTGGTGCCGGTACCGGTCACCGAGGCGGACATCGCCTGAACCTGCCTGGCCGTCGCGGAATAGGTCACGCTGCCGAGCGTCGCTTCATGCGCCTTCAGCGCCCGCGCCCCCTGTTCCATGGATTTCGCGAAGCCATCCATGAACGCTGCCTGCTGCGTATCGGGATGATTGGGGTTATAGTAACGATATCCCTTAACGTGAAGCCTCGACACTTGCGTTAGTTCAACTCTGTTTCCTTCTGCTATAGCAAAAAAGACTGCATCAAGATACTTAAGATCGAGCAACGGATCCGAATGCTCTAACTTGACAGCGGCTTCGGTGCTGTTCACCTCAGCGGCCCCCGCCTGAGAACCGGACGGACTCTCGGCAGCAGGTTTTGGACCGGTCGTCGCGAGAGCGGCCGAACGCGATGCGGAGACGGTGACGGTGGCTTGCCCGGTCATCCACCAGGCCGGTTGCCCAAACGTGCCGTTGATGCTGGTCATGACGTGCTTCTCCTAAGCCTGGATGGATCGGACCGGATTCTCGGCCCAAAAGCGATCGTGACCACGAAGTCTAAACAAGAGGTTATCCGGACAAAATCTACTCATGAATACAGCGGGATAAGTGCATTTTGATTAGTTAGAGGCCTAATTCTAGTTAATTCGTCGTTAAGCCAGATGGGTGTAGAGCAGCCTTGCGGCATGATCCGGCCAGGAGATGATTTGGCATTTCTGTCTCTCCTTGGACACGGACAATCGCAACGCAGCAGACACTCAGCTCTATGGAGAGAGACGATGGCGACATATTACGGAACCTCCGGTAACGATTCCTACACTGGTACCTCCGGCGTCGATGTGATCTATGGCTCCCGGCCGGCTGTCAGACGGACATGTTGACGCCCATGACCTGGTGCAGGCCGGACGGACCGGTTGTTGCGATGGCATGTGACTTTTACTGACGGTCGCAGGTTCCACCTGCGACCGGAACGTTTTCCCGTGGGTGCCGGCTCTTGGAACGTTCGGGTCGGGAGTAGAACTCCCGACCCGCAGGACACGAGCGCGTCGAATTTTGGGTGCGAGAGCGTGACAAGACCCTTTTCTTGCTGCCGGTCGCAGGTTCCACCTGCGACCGGAACGATTTTTTCCGTTGGCGCCGGGATTTGAATCGGGTAGGCGGGTTCCTCGCGGTTCCCGCCTCCCACACCATCGGGCATACGTGCTACGTACCACGGCGGTTTCCGTTCGTTTGTAACGCGAGGTGATGGTCCGCCAGGGAGACGAGCCCCTGGCGGCGGAACCAGGCCAC
>JAAAOG010000144.1 GCA_009909005.1 Alphaproteobacteria bacterium
GCTGGCGGTTCTTCGCGGCGAACGGTTCAAATACGTGCATTTCACGGCGCTGCCGCCGCTCTTCTACGACTTGGCGGAAGACCCGGAGGAGATGACGGACCGGGCCGCGGATCCCGGTTCTCGTGCGGCGCAGCTGGAGGCGGCGCGGTCCATGCTCTCCTGGCGGATGCAGCACGCCGAGCGGGAACTGGCCACCATGCAGGCCGGCCCGGGCGGGATGTCCCGCTGGTCCGGCCCGCGGCGGAGAAATCCGGCCGCGGGCGGCGGCTGAGCCCCGGCCTGATCAGGGTGTGATCAGGTCGATGGGGTCGTCATTCACGATGGTCGCCGTGGCCATATCCGCGAACGGATCGACCGTGGCGAAATTTGTCGGGTTCGACAGCGAAGCCGAAAACTCTTCATTGGATTCGATTTCGGCGTCCGCAGCGATGTCGATCCCGATCACGATTTCGCTCTGTCCGACCTGGAAATTCAGGGTTTCGTCTGTGGGCAGTTCATTCGTGTCGAAATCCCCGGCGTTGACGTCGGGGCCGAACGTGAAGCTCAAATCGACGCTGGCGGCATTGCCCGGATTGGTTCGGCTGATCGTGAACTCGAAGAAATTGGTGACATCGTTGTTGCCCTCAAACTGGCTTGCCGGATCCACCTCGATCGAGAAGACGCTGGCATCGTCGTCGAGGATGGTGGCGGACGAGACCCCGAACATCGGATCGACGGTTGCACCGGCACTCGGGTTGACCAGTTCGGCGGAAAAGACTTCGTCCAACTCGGGGATCGCGTCGGGCTCGATGTCGATCGTGAAGCTCTGAACCGCTTCACCGTCGGCAAATGTCACCGTCCGGTCGGCGGGCAGGCTGCCCGCGGCGAAGTCCGCCGCGTCGATGCCGGTGAAGAAGGAGAAATCGACGTCGACGCTTCGCGCGCCGTTCGGATTGCTGCGGTCGACGGTGACCACGAACGCCGCCCCGATATTTCCGGTGCCTTCGGCCTCGCTCGACGGCGCTATATTTATGGACAGCACATCGCCGTCATCATCGACGATCGTGGCCGAGGCCGTCCCGGCGTTTGGATCGATCGTGGCGCCGCCATCGGGGTTGGCCAGCTGGACCGAGAAGCTCTCGTCCAGTTCGGGCAGGGCATCCGGTTCGATGTCGACGGTAAAACTGGCGACCGCCTGGTCGGCGGCGAAACTGATCGTCCGGTCGCCCGGCAGCATGCCGGACAGGAAGTCGTCGGCGGTCACGCCGTCGCCGAAGTCGAACTGCAGGTCGACATTGCGCGGGCCGGTGCTGTTGCTGCGCGCGACGGTGACGGTGTAGACAGCCCCCTCGCCGGTGCCCGTGCCTTCGATCTCGCTCGGCGGGTCAATGGCGACGGAGAGGATATCGGCGTCGTCGTTCAGGATGGTCGCCGTCGCCGAAGCTGCGACCGGATCGATGACGGCCACCCCGTCGGGGTTCAGCAGCGTCGCGGTGAAGACCTCGTCCGCCTCGACGAGAAGATCGGGGGCGACCTCCACCGAGACCGTGGCGAGGGCCTGGCCGTCGGCAAAGGTGACGGTCCGGTCGGCCGGCAGCCCGCCCACGAAATCGAGCGCGTCGACGCCCGGTCCGAAATCGAATGCGACGTCGACTGTCCGGGCCCCGGCTGGACTCGATCGCAGAATCTCGAAGGTGAACAGGGCGCCGGCGCTCGAACTGATGTCTTCCGGAGCCTCCATGGGATCGACGGTTATCGACAGGGTTTCGACGTCGTCGTTGAGAATGGTCGCCGAGGCCTGCGCCGGATCGATCCCGGCGTTGCCGCCGGCATTGCTCAGGGTCGCCGTGAACAGCTCATCGTCTTCGACCGTCGCGTCAGGACTGATCGCGACATCGATGGCAACGGTATCGGCCCCGGCCGCGAAGGTGACCGTGCGATCCGCCGGCAGCGTTCCGTCGAAGAAATCCGCCGCGTCTACCCCGGCGCCGAAGGTGAAATCCAGGTCGACGGTCTGTGTCCCCTCGGTCACGTTCCGGGTCACCAGCACCGTGAAGACGGCGCCCGCCGCGGGAACGGTTCCCTCCAGGTCGGCAACGGGAACAATCTCGACCCCGATCTGCAGCTCGTCGTCATTCAGGATGGTCCCCGTGTCGGAGGCCTCGGCGGGATTGATCAGAGCCCCGGCGCTCGGTCCGCTGATGCGGGCCGTGAAGCTTTCATCCTCTTCGACAAGGAAATCGGGTGCGACCTCGGCCTCCAGCGTGATGGTCCGCTGCCCTTCGGCAAAACTTAGTGTCCGGTTCAGCGGCAGGCCGTCGAGGAAATCGGCGCTATTGAGGCCGGCGCCGAAATCGAAAGAGACGGAGACCGACCGCGGCTCCATAGCAGCCGTGCGGGACACGGCGATGTTGAAAACGGCCCCGTTGCCCTCGCCGGACCCCTCCGAGGCCTGGGACGGCGACACGGCGATCGAGAACAGCTCGGGCGCAGCGTCGTCATTGCGGACGAGCGCGATGGCTTCGGACGCATCCGGGTCGAGTTCGGCCCCGTCGCTCGGACCGGTCAGGGCGACGCTGAAGGTCTCGTCGGCCTCCGTCACATCGTCCGGGTCGATGCTGACGGTGAAACTGGCCCGCGCCTGGCCGTCCGCGAACGTCACGATCCGGTCGGCCGGCAGCGCCTGATTGGCAAAATCGGAAGCCGTGACGGCCGTGCCGAAGTCGAACTCGGCCGTGACCGAGCGCGTCCCGGCCGGATTGCTGCGATCGACGAGAACGGTGAACACCGCGCCTTCACCGGCCTCCGTCCCTTCATCGGCGGCGGCGGGCACGATATCGACCGACAGCACGTCCGCCGCGTCGTCATTGGCGATGGTCAGGAGGGCCGTGTCGGCTGCCGGATCGACCATGCCGGTCGCATCGGCAGTGTCGATCGAGACGGTGATCGTCTCGGCGGCTTCAACCAGGCTGTCCGGATTGACGGCCAGCGTCACCGTGGTGGTGCTTTGCCCGTCCTCGAAGCTGAGGGTCCGGTCGGCCGGCAATTGCCCGCCGACGAAATCCGCGCCGCTGAGCCCCGTCCCGAAGGCGAAGTCCAGGTCGACCGTGCGTGGACCTTCGGCATTGCTGCGGCTGACGGTGACCGTGAAAACGGCGCCATTGCCTGTGCCCGTGCCTTCGGCCGCCACACGGGGGGCGGCCTGGAGAGACAGGATATCCAGTTCGCCATCGTCATTCAGGATGCGGCCGCTGGCGCTGCCCGCGTCCGGATCGATGGTTGCATCGCCGCTCGGTTCAGCCAGTGAGACCGTGACCGTCTCGTCGGCTTCGATCTCGGCATCCGCGGCCAGCACCAGGCTCAGGCTCCGGCTCGCCTCGCCGTCGGCAAAGGTCAGGATGCGGTCTTCCGGCAGGGTGCCGTCGGCGAAATCCGCCGCCGTGATCCCCTCGCCGAAGTCGAAATCGAGGGTGACGCTGCGTTCGCCGATGGGGTTTCCGCGACTCACCGTCACCGTGAAGACGCCGCCCTCTTCAGGGGGCGTGCCTTCCATTACCGCATCGGGGCTCAGGGCGACCGACAGAACGTCAGTCCGGTCGTCGTCCTGAATGGTGAAGGTGGTGCTTGCGGCCTCCGGGTCGATTTCGGCGCCGCCATCGGGGTCGGACAGGCGGGCCGTGACGGTCTCGTCCGCCTCGGCGAGGCCGTCGGGCGCGATGGCGATGGCAAGGGTGGCCTCTGCCTGGCCGTCGACGAAGCTGAGGGTGCGCGCTTCCGGCAATTGCCCGTCGGCGAAATCCTCGCCGGTCACCCCGTCGCCGAACGCGAAGTCGAGCGTCACCGCCCGTTCGCCGGCCGGATTGTCGCGGGTCACGGTGATGGTGAACACCGCGCCGTCTTCCGGCGTCGTGCCTTCGCGGGCCGTGACCGGGGCGGTGCTGATTGCCAGCACGTCCGGCCGGTCGTCATCGCGGATGGTTGCCGTCGCGGCAGTGGCCTCGGGGTCGAGCGTCGCCCCGCCATCCGGTGCGCTGAGCAGAGCCGTGAACACCTCGTCCATTTCGAGGAGGCTGTCCGGCGCCACTGTCACCACGATCGTCGCTTCGTCCTGGCCGTCGGCGAAGGTCACCGTGCGATCCGCGGGCAGGGCGCCGTCGGCGAAGTCGGCCGCCTCCATCCCGGGGCCGAAGTCGAAGCCCAGCATGACGTTGCGGACCCCGGCCGGGTCGCTGCGGGCGATGGTGAAGGCGAAGCTGGCACCCTCGCCGGGGTCGGTGCCCTCCATGGCTTCGAGCGGCGCGACGGCGATCGACAGCTGGTCGGGTTCGTCGTCGACGATGGTGGCGGTGGCGGAGATCGTCTGGGCGGGATCGACCCGGTACCCGTCGCCCGGCTCAAGCGTCAGGACCAGCGTCTCGTCGGCTTCCGGCAGGCTGTCGCCAATGAGCGGAACGGTCAACGCGGCCGACTGGGCGCCGGCCGGCACGGCCAAGGCCGGCTGGCCCGGCTGGATGAAATCCGCGCCCGGTACGGCCGTGCCGCCGAGGCTGAAATTCAGCGACAGCCCGCCGGCCGGCACCGGGGTGGCAAAGTCGACCCGGAACGTGATGGCTCCCGGGTTTTCCGGCCCGCCCTCGGCGACCTCCGCCGGCGGCGCGAGTTCGACGGTTACCGTCCGAAAGAACGCATCCAGGTCGATCAGCGCATCGTTGAAGCGCAGGAACTCGACATCGCGCAGGCTGGCGGACAGGCCGGGTCCAACGACGGTCACCAGGCCTGGTTCCGGCTGGGCTAGCGCGAATCGCTCGAAGGAATCGCGGATGACGGCGGTATCGCTCCCGTCGCCGCCTTCGACCGAGTCGCTGCCGCCGTAGAGCACGACGGTGTCGTCGCTTGCCGAGCCGACCACCGTGTCGGCGCCGGCGAAAATCGCCCGGTCGACAGCGAACGGGTCTTCCGGGTCGGACAGCTCGATCAGCGTGGCGAAGGAAAAGCCGATACCGGTCACGCTGTAGTCGAGGGCGCCGCTGGCGGTCAGGGTTTCCAGGTCGCCGACGAAGCCGCCGTCGGCCGATCCGAAGCTGCCGCGGAAATCGAGCAGCGCCTCGCCGGCCTCGGGCAGCAGGACCGAGAGCAACAGGCGCCCCGGCTCCGTCGTCGGGATCTGGGTGGCAGCGCCCAGCACGCGCTCCATGTCGAGCGGCTCGGTTCCTGCGGTCAAGACAGCCATTGCTCAGCCCTTCCTTGCGGCCCGCCGCGGCGCGGGCAGAAGCCAAATGGACGCCGGAATCATGGCGGCTGCATGTCGACGGCGCCCGGTCGTCCGGCGAAGCGGATGCTAGAACCGGTAGCCCATGTTCATCTTGAAGCCGGTCCCCTCCTCATTCCGGGAGAAGGTCCCACCGAGTCGGATGCGGTCGGTCAGGGAGGTGAAGCTCGGCCGCTCCCAGCCGATGGTGAAGCCGAACTCGTTGAACTGCTCGACGAAGGCTTCGTCGCCGAAGAAGCGGGTATCGGTGGCGAAGACCATGCCGGTCAGGTCCTCGCCAAAGGCCTGAAACGGGTATGTGACGGCCAGGCCATTGCGGACGATGGTGTTCTGCGGGTCGTAGGACAGCGTATCATCCTGCAGCAGGCTGGTCTGCGAAGCCTGGTAGTGGGCGACCATATTGCCGACCTGGAAGGCGGCATCGCCGATCCGGAAGCGCAGGTCGCTGGTGACCGAGCCGCCATAGGACCAGACGCCGGCCTGGAAGGCGTTGCCGTTGACCAGGCCGAAACGGACGGCCGGGGTGACCGACCACATGCCTTCGATGACCGGCACGCGCACGCCGACCGAGGCCGAGCCGGAGAAGAAGCTGTCGTCTTCGATCGTCGTGTAGGCGAGCGGCAGGTCGACATTGATGGCGTAGCCGGAGTCACCGAGCAGAAAGCTGTGGTACAGCGGCAGCGTCCAGCTTTCCGCGTCGGTGCCGTTGGTGCTGAAGCGGCCGTACTGGACCCCGGCCCCGAAGATCGCCACGTTCCGCCCGCCGACCTCCACCCCGCCATATTCCGGCCCCACCGTCCCGTCCGCGGAGCCGCGCGCCGGGTCGTCGAGCGCAAGGCCGCTTTCGAAGGCGTTGATCGACATGGTGTAGAACAGGCTGACGGGGTTGCCGGCGATCGGATCGGTCGGTGTCTCGGCAATGCGTGTCGCCGACTCCGACCCCGCCTCCGGCGGCGGCGGAATGTCGGGCGGCGGCGTCACCGGCGGCACGATCTGGGCGGACGCCGGCGCCGGCGCCGCCAGCAGGGCCAGCAGGGGTGCGAGAACGGCGACGGTGTGAAAGAGGGGCCGAACGAGGGGCCGGCTGCGGCCGGCCGGGACGGTTTCAGGCGACAGGGTCATGGCGCGTCCTGCACTCTTGGGCGGCGATTGGGTAAGGTCCGGACAAGTCAGCCGTCTCGGTATTCGATTACGCGTCCCGGCGGCGATTATCAAGCATGACAGAAAGCCGGCGAACGAATTCTATGACTCTGTTGCTTTCGAATCCTCCCTGGCAGAGGAAACTTGCTACGGCAATTATCCTTGATGGCTTATCCCTTTGGTTCCGGCCCCACGAAATGTGGTGACGGGGCGGCTGGCATGGTGTAGAACAAACAGCGAACAACGCTGTTTGGAGGTGACTCGTGGGCGATCATCCTCGGACCTTGATAGAATTTCAGCGGCGGTTTCCAGACGAGTCTGCCTGCGCCG
>JAAAOG010000184.1 GCA_009909005.1 Alphaproteobacteria bacterium
ACCCGCCGCCGCCGCCCCCTGGGGCCGGCTCCGGGACCGGAGCCATGCCGCCGCCGCCACCGCCGCCGCCGGGCGGTCAGGCCGTGGGAGGGCCGGGTGCGGCCCCGCCGCCGCCCCCTGCCGCCGGCAGCGCCGCTCCCCCGGGGCCGCCTCAGGCCCCAGCGCCTCAGGCTCCCTCCCCGCCACCGCCCGCGCCGGCCACCGGTTCCGGCCGGCCGCATGTCGAGCCGGAGACGGCGATGCTGCTGATCCACGCCATGATCGCCGCTGCCAAGGCCGATGGCGAGGTGGATGCGGCGGAAATGCAGGGCATTCTCGGCCGGCTGGAACAGGCCGGGATCAGCGCCGAGGAACGGGCCTTCCTGATGACCGAGCTGACCCGGCCGCTCGACCTCGACGCCCTGGCCGCCCGGGTCGCGGACCCGGCCCTGGCGCCGGAGGTCTATGCGGCCTCGCTGCTCGCCATCACCGTCGACACGCCGGCGGAGGAGGCCTATCTGCGCACCCTGGCGGAAAAGCTGCAGCTGGATGCCGCCACCGTCGCCCATCTCCACCAGCAGTTCAACGCCCCGCTGCCCGGCTGAGCCGCCACCGGCCCCGGCCTGGCCGCCGGGCCGGCCGTCACCGCCCGCGTCTCGCCCGAACCGGAGGACCTGCCCGCCATGAGCACCTGGCACTTCGCCGTCAACGGCCAGCAATTCGGCCCGATGGACCCCGACACCGCCGCCCAGTACGCCCGCCAGAACCCCAATGCCTATGCCTGGCGTGCGGGCTTCGAGAACTGGGTGCCGGTCGCCCAGGTGCCGGAGCTGACCCGCCCGGCGCCGGAGCGCGGGCCCACGCCCGTCCAGCCGCCGCCGCAGGTGCCCGGCGCCGACGAGATCGATTTCCGCATCCTCGGCAGCGAGATGCAGTATATCGAGATCGAACTGGACCCCGGCGAAAGCGCCGTCGCCGAGGCCGGCGGCATGATGTACAAGGACGCCAGCATAGAAATGAACACCATCTTCGGTGACGGCTCGGGCCAGGAGGGCGGCACTTTCCTCAACAAGCTGATCGGCGCCGGCAAGCGGGTGCTGACCGGAGAGAGCCTGTTCACCACCGTCTTCACCCACAAGGGCCAGGGCAAGGCGCATGTCGCCTTCGCAGCCCCCTTCCCCGGCAATATCCTGGCGCTCAATCTGAAGGACTATGGCGGCCGGCTGATCTGCCAGAAGGACAGCTTCCTCGCCGCCGCCAAGGGCGTGGCCATCGGCATCCACTTCCAGCGGCGCATCCTCACCGGCCTGTTCGGCGGCGAGGGCTTCATCATGCAGAAGCTGGAGGGCAATGGCTGGGTGTTCGTGCATATGGGCGGCACCCTGCACGAGCGCGAGCTGAAGCCCGGCGAGGTGCTGCATGTCGACACCGGCTGCCTGGCGGCCCTGACGGACACGGTCGACTACGACGTCACCCAGGCCGGCGGCATCAAGAGCATGTTTTTCGGCGGCGAGGGGCTGTTCTTCGCCACCCTGCGCGGGCCGGGCCATGTCTGGCTGCAGAGCCTGCCCTTCTCCCGATTGGCCGGACGCATGCTGGCGGCGGCCCCGCAGCGCGGCGGCTCGCAAGGGGAGGGCTCGATCCTCGGCTCCTTCGGCAACCTGCTGGACGGCGACAACCGATAAGGCGCGGCCGGCGCGGCCGCCCCCCGTCCCGCCGTCGGCCGCCGCGGCGGCCTGCGTGTTCTTTGCCGCCGCGCTCAGGTGAATAGCCGGGGAGCCGTCTCAAAGATGGCGGGTCAGGTCGTCGAGAAAGCTTTTCAGGGAAGGGTCGGCGCCGGCGGCACGCTCCAGGTCCATCTGTTCGACAATCTCCTCTGCAAATTCGATCCCGCCAAGGCTTGGCCTGATACCCGCCGCCCGGATCTCGCGCACGAGGATCTGTTTGTACCGGTCGCGTTCGCATTTCCGGTCGGGCGCCTGACAGCCCTGGCCGAGCACGGCCTTGAACGCCGCACCGTCCAGCAGCAGCCAGCGCTCGATATGCGGGTCGGGAATGGCCATGACGACCGGGATATAGTCAGGAAGCTCCCCGAAGTCCTTGGCTCGCTGCGTATGTCCTTTGCAGTTCCCGTCCGTCCCGAGAACGACCAGGTCCGGTTTCGCCAATATTCCGCGCTCGATATCTCTCAAGAAACTCTTGAATTGTGTTTCCACCTTTCCCCGCCCGCCAACACTATTCAAAATGCTTAAATTGACTTCAACGTCCTTCTCCCGCGCAACTCGTTCCACCAGAGCAGCCATGGTCTTCTGTTGGGCCGCGTCTTCGACGAAGAGGGCGACGTCACGCACCGAAGTCGCCCCTTAGAATGCGTGTCGACATGGCGGGCATGTCGGCTTCATCCTGAAGCGCCTGACGAATACCGTCTTTTTTCCAGAGCCCGCCTGGAGTGGCGAACCTGTCGATGAGGGTCTGTCGCCGGTCTCGGCGAACGACCAGCAATGAGTCGTCGGGTAAATGATCCGGCAGGATCGGCGAGTGGGTCGTGACGATGTATTGCGTCTCGTCCAGGCTCGCCCGGCTCTTCAACATCTCTGCGACGAGTTCGATCCGGCGGGGATGCACGCCGTTCTCTGGCTCTTCGAACCCGACCAGCGCGGGCGTCTCCCTTGCGCCGGTCAGGGCCAGGAGCCCGAGAAGCCGGAGCGTGCCCTCGGACAACACCCGGGCTGGAATGGCGACGCCTCCTTCGCGGACGCGAAGCTCAACCTCACCGAGATCGTTCACGTCGACCTCAATGCCCTCGATGTTCGGCATCAGCGTATGCAGCGCCTTTTCGATCGCCGCGAACTGACGCGGTTCAAGGGCCTTCAAGGTATTCAGGAAGGCGGCGAGGTCCTCTCCCATCAAGCCGATATGGTGAACTTCCTTGACAGGCGTGGCGGCCCGCATGCGTTCGCGTGGTTCGAAATAGAAGAAAAGCCAGTTCTCCAACTCCTGCCGCGCTGCTACCAAGTGCGTATAATGCGGCGGATAGTGCGGCATTGACAAAATGCTGTGGTCCAGATAGCGGTCATAAAAAGTCGGGTGGGCTTGGCCCTCCAGACGAAGATGAATTTTCTCGCCCTGGCGTTCGATGAAGGGGCGGGGATTGTTAGCCGGCTCTCCCGACTTTGTCAGCGCGGCCAAGTATTCGTCCGCGACGCGGAGAATGCCGGAGCGCGGCAGCATCTCGACCTCGATCCGATATCGCAAGTCACGCGCCCGCACCTGCCTTGGCGGCTTTCCCGGCTTCTCCGGGCTCTCTTCCTGGCTCGGGCGGCGCATCTCCCGTATTTGGCGATTAACGGATTGAACGACGCCCTCGGAAAGATGCAGATCGGCCTCTATCGAGAAATTGATGTGCTCCCGGTCGAGCAGACCTCTCAGGCCCCGCTCCTCGAGCGTGAAAGACTCAAGCGGCTTGCCGCGATAGGGGGTTTCAAACGCTGCCTTGAGCGTCCGGCTTGTTCCCAGTTTCGAGAGGAGCTGCAGGGCATCCAGGAAATTGCTCTTGCCCGCGGCGTTGGGACCAATCAATACGGCGAGCGAAGGAAGCTCGACCTCCACATCGACAAGCGATTTGTATCCCTTGACGTGAACCCGCTTCAGCATGGAACAAGCCTGCTTTGCACAGCTGTGTCTTTGTGAGAGCCTCTGCGCCTCCGTGTCATCAAGAAAGACAAGGAATTCGACACGGAGACACAGAGGCTCTTCGCATAGCCCTGTCCTACGGCAGATGCTCCAAGGGGTTGACGGCGTCGGAGCCGCGGCGGATTTCGAAGTGCAGCATGGGCTCGGAGATCGAGCCGCTGCGGCCGACTGTGGCGATCACCTGGCCGGCGACGACCTGATCGCCGCGTTCGACCAGCATCCGGTCGGTATGGGCATAGGCGGTGACCCAGCCGCCGTCATGGCGGATGAGCAGGAGGTTGCCATACCCACGCAGCTCATTGCCGGCATAGGCAACCTCGCCGTCGGCGGCGGCGATGATCGGCGTACCCGCCTCCGCGGCGATGTCGATGCCGTCATTGTGGCCGCCGGCGCCGGTCGGCCCGAAGCGGCCGATCAGGCGGCCCTGCACCGGCCATTGAAAGGGCGCGTCGCTGTCCTCAGGCACCGCCGCAACCTGCGCCGGCGGCGCTTCGGCCGGCTGTTCGGTGGCGGCCGGCCCCGCCTCGGCCCCGGCGGGCGCGTCCGGCGCACCGGCCGGGCGCAAAGGCGTCGGGGCCGGCAGCGGCGCCGCGGGGCGTCCGGCCGCTTCGGCCTCTGTGGGACCGTCAGCTTCCGCCGGCCCTGCGGGTTCGGCCGTCTCTGCGGCCCTCTCCTCGTCCTCGGCCGCAGTCTCCGCCGCCGGGGCCGTGTCGGCGGCCGGCGGCGCGGCCGGTCCCGGCTCCTCCGCGTCCAGCACTTCCGTGTCGATGCCCTCCACCCGGCGCGGGGTCAGGCGGGTCGGTTCGCCGGTCTGCCCGAGACTGCCGGTCTCGGGGCCAGGAACCGGCGCCGCAGGCGCCGGATCGGTCAGCCGGCGCGGACGGCCGGTCTCGGCCGGCGAAGGCGGGGGCGCGGAGGCGACCCGCACGCCGCTTTCCGGCGGACTGCCGGGCGCCGCATCGGGCGGGGCCGGCAGACGCAGGCGCTGGCCGGCTTCGATGTGATCGGCCGAGTCGAGCCCGTTCAATTGAACCAGTTCCGCCACGCTCGCGTTATAGCGCCGTGCGATCTGCGTCAGGTTTTCGCCGCGTTCGACCACATGCACGCGGGTGCGCGGCAGTTGCAGCACCTGGCCGGGGTGCAGGATGAAGGGCGGCTCCAGCGCGTTGGCCTGGATGAAGTCCCGCAAGGGAACGCCGTGCTCCTCGGCCAGGCTGTAGACCGAGTCGCCGCGCGCCACCACCACCGTCTCCGCCCCGGCGATTTCGGGCGGCGCCCGGTCCGGCGCGGTCAGCCCGCAACCGGCCAGCACGGCCAGCGCGAGTATCAGGCCCAGGCGCCGCATGCCGAAGCCCACCCTCAGGCGGGGGCGTCCGCGACTTTCGGCAGCAGCGGCACGAAATGAACCGGCCACAAATCCTCCCGCTCCAACCCGGTTTCGGTCAGGCGAAAGCGCACCACCCGCTGGTCGCGCTTGTCCTCGCCCATGGGAATCACGATGACACCACCAATTGCAAGCTGTTCCGTCAAGGCCGTTGGCGGCTCGCGGCCGCGATGGGCGGCGCTGATGACGATGCGGTCGAACGGCGCCTGTTTCGGCCAGCCGAGCATGCCGTCGCCCCAGAGCGTGGTGATATTGCGGATGCCCAGCGCCTCGAGCCGCTCGACCGCGACGTCCAGCAAGGGGCGGTGCCGCTCGATGGTGTAGAGCCGGCGGCAGAGCTTGGCCAGCACCGCCGCCTGGTAGCCCGAGCCGGTGCCGATCTCCAGCACCTTGTGGCGGTCGCCGACGGCCAGCGCCTGCAGCATCAGCGCCACCACCAGCGGCTGGCTGATCGTCTGCGACAGGCCGATGGGCAGGGTGCGGTTCTCATAGGCCTGATCGAGAAAGGCGTCCGGCACGAAGGCCTCGCGCGGCACCCGCTCGATCGCCGAGAGCACCCGGGCATCGCTGACGCCCGAGCGGCGCAGCAGCATCAGCAGGCGGATCTTCTGCGCGTCGGTGTTGACCGGCACGGGCGGCCCCGCGGGCTCAGCCGGCGGACGCGGCCGGCGGCGGCGCGATGACGTCGGTCCCGCCCATATAGCCGCGCAGGGCCTCCGGCACGGCGATGCTGCCGTCCGGCTGCTGGTAGCTCTCCATCACCGCGATCAGCGCCCGCCCGACGGCGACGCCGGAGCCGTTGAGGGTGTGGACGAAGCGGTTCGCCTTCTCGCCCTTCACCCGGCAGCGGGCATTCATGCGGCGGGCCTGGAAGTCGCCGCAATTGGAGCAGGAGGAGATCTCGCGATAGGCCCCCTGCCCCGGCAGCCAGACCTCGATGTCATAGGTCTTGCGCGCCCCGAAGCCGAGATCGCCGGTGCACAGCGACACCACCCGATAGGCGAGGCCGAGGCGCTGCAGCACGGTCTCGGCGCAGCCGGTCATGCGCTCCAGCTCGTCGGCCGACCGGTCGGGCGCGGTGATGCTGACCAGTTCCACCTTGTCGAACTGGTGCTGGCGAATCATGCCGCGCGTGTCCTTGCCGGCCGCCCCGGCCTCGGAGCGGAAGCAGGGGGTGAGGGCTGTGACCCGCAGCGGCAGCGCCGCGGCGTCGAGGATGTCGCCGGCCACCAGATTGGTCAGCGGCATTTCCGCGGTCGGGATCAGCCAATAGCCGTTGGTGGTGCGGAACAGGTCCTCGGCGAATTTCGGCAGCTGGGCGGTGCCATAGGCCGCCTCGTCGCGCACCAGATAGGGCACCGCGACCTCGGTATAGCCGAACTCGGTCGTGTGGGTATCGATGAAGAACTGGCCGATGGCGCGCGACAGCCGGGCCAGAGGGCCCTTGAGCACGACGAAGCGCGAGCCGGAAAGCTTGGCGGCGGCGGCGAAGTCCATCAGCCCCAGCGCCTCGCCCAGGGAATCATGATCTTTGGCGCCTTCGGGCCTGGCCGGCTCGCCGACCCGCCGCTCTTCGACATTGTCGGTGTCGTCGGTGCCGTCGGGGACGCTGTCGTCCGGGATGTTGGGCAGGCCGGACAGCACGTCCGTCACCTCCGCCTCGACCCGGCGCCCCTCTTCCTCCAGGTCGGACATGCGCTCCTTCAGGCGGGCGACCTCGGCCATCAGCCCCGCGGCGTCGCCGCCCTCCTTCTTGGCGATGCCGATGGATCGCGAGGCCTCGTTGCGCTGGCTCTGCAGGCTCTGCAGCTCGGTCAGCAGCGTCCGGCGCGCCTCGTCGCGCGCCAGCACCGTCGCGGCCGGGATGTCCAGGCCGCGGCGCCGCATGGCGCGCTCAAAGGCTTCGGGCTCGTCTCGGATCCAGCGGATGTCCAGCATGGCGACACAGGATGAGGAGAGGGGGTCACGCGTACAGCGTTTATAGAAGCGGTGCGGCATCGCGGTCCAGGACGCGATGCCCGCGGCCGGCCGGAAACCGGGTCACGAGGGGCTGCCGGAGGTCTCGGCCTCGTCCGCCTCCTCCGCCTCCGCGCGTTTGCGCTCGACCAGGCGGGCCAGGACGATCGAGATTTCGTAGAGGATGATGATGGGGATCGCCAAGCCGATCTGGCTGATCAGGTCGGGCGGCGTCAGGATGGCGGCGGCGATGAACACCGCGACGATGGCGTATTTGCGCTTGCGGGCCAGCGAGTCGGCCGAGACCAGCCCGACCCGGGCCATCAGGGTGAGCGCCACCGGCAGCTGGAAGGCGATGCCGAAGGCGAAGATCAGCTTCATGACCAGGCTGAGATACTCGCTGACCCGCGCCTCCAGCTCGATCGGCAGCACGCCCTCGGTGCCCGGCGTCTCGAAGCTGAGGAAGAACCGCCAGGCCAGCGGGAAGATCAGGTAATACACCATGGCGCCGCCCAGGAAGAACAGGATCGGCGTCGCCACGAGGAACGGCATGAAGGCCTTTTTCTCGTGCTTGTACAGGCCCGGCGCGATGAACAGCCACAGCTGCGCGGCCATGAAGGGAAAGGCCAGGAAGGCCCCGGCGAAGAACGCCACCTTCAGATAGGTGAAGAAGACTTCCGTCAGGCCGGTGTAGATCATGCGCCGGTTCTGCCGGTCCTCCAGCAGATCGGCCAGCGGATCGACCAGAAAGCGGTAAATCTCGTCAGCAAATATGTAGCAGACGACGAACCCGACCATCAGGGCGATGACCGCATACATCAGGCGGGTGCGCAGCTCGATCAGGTGATCGAGCAGCGGCATCTCCTTGTCCTGCAATTCGCTGTCGTCGTCTCGTGCCGCCACGGCAGTCTCTCACGAACCTCTGTCCGCCGCGGGCGGCGGCGACTCTCTGTCCGCCACGGGCGGCACCGGCTCCGGCGCGCGGCCGGGCACCTTTTCGACGGTCTCCGGTTGCACCGACATCGGGCCTTGGGGCGCCGGCTTTTCGGGTTTCAGCGCGGCCCGATGCTCCGCCTCCGGCTTGTGCAGCGGCGGCGCGCCGCCTGCGCCGTTCTCCTTCGCCGGAGCCGCGGCCGCCTTGGTCGCGGCTCCGCGGTCGCGGATGTCGGTCTTCTCCCTGATCTCTCCGGTCGGGTCGATCGCCTTGCCGAGTTCCTTGGCGACGGAGTGCTTGTTGAATTTGCCGAGCTTCTTCAGTTCGCGCAGGTCTTCCATATCGGCCTCGCGCACCATGTCGTCGACATGGCGCTGAAACTCGCCGGTCACGGCCCGGGCCTTGCGCACCCAGCGGCCCACCGTGTGCATGGCCCGCGGCAGGTCGCGCGGCCCGATCACCAGCAGGGCCACGATGAGAATGATCGTGAGCTCCGGCCAACCGATATCAAACATGATCCGTCGCCACCTTCGGGCGCCCTCGACCGGGCCCGGCGGACCCCGATTCCGGCCTCAGGTCGGCCTCAGCTATGAGCCCGCTCGTCATTGCGGGCGGCCGAGGTCTGGCCGGTGCCGGCGGCCGTCTCGCTGCGGCCCTCAAGCTGGCGCGGCGGCGATGCCGGCTGCTGTTCGCCGTCCTCTCCCGTTTCTTCGTCCTTGAGCCCCGATTTGAAGCTCCGGATGCCCTTGGCAACGTCGCCCATCAGACGCGGGATCTTGCCCGCCCCGAACAACAGCACCACGACCACCAGAATCAAAAGGATTTGCCAGAAACTGATACCCATAGACTTGCTCCCCTCGCGGGTCCCGGGGCCGCGGATCGGCGGGATATTGACAGAACCCCGACCGGGCCGCAATGGCCCCACACCATCACCCTTCCCGCCGTACACATAGCATATCGCATTGCCAAAACGAGCCCCGTCACGCCTTTCCGGCATCGCAGTCGCCGGTTTCCCGGCCCCGGCCGGTGCCCGTGTCGTCCTGCGTTGCCGACTCCCCCTCCCCGTCCACCGGGTCTTGCGGCCCGGTGCCGGGCTCGGCCGCAGCCTCGCCGTGCAACGCCGCCGACCCGGCCCACGCCTCCGACCCGGCCGGCTCCAGCAGGCCGGCGGCCTTCAGCTCGCCCAGGCCGGGCAGATCGCCGATCCCGGACAGGCCGAAATGGTCGAGGAATTCCGGGCTGGTGACCCAGGTCAGTGGCCGGCCCGGGCTCTCGCGCCGTTTGCCCGGGCGGATCCAGCCGGCCTCCAGCAGCACGTCGATGGTGCCCTTGCTGACCGCGACACCGCGGATGCCCTCGATCTCGCTGCGGGTCAGAGGCTGATGATAGGCGATGATCGCCAGGGTTTCCAGCGCCGCCCGCGACAGTTTGCGCGGCACCGGCTTGGCGACCCGCAGGCGCGGCCCGAGATCGGGCGCGGTGCGAAAGGCCCAGCCGCCGGCCACCGGCACCAGGTTGACGCCGCGCGGCTCGTAATGCGCCCGCAGATCGTCGATGACCGTGTCCAGCGGCACGCCGGCCGGCAGCCGGTCTGCCAGCTCGGCCTCGCTGACCGGCGCGACAGCGGAGAACAGGATCGCCTCGACCAGGCGCAGGCCGTCGGCATGGCAGGCATCGCCATCCGGCGCATCGTCGCCCGGTTCCGTACGTTCATCCTCCTCCTGAGACGTACGGCCCGCCGCCGCGGCCGGGCTGTCCGGCGGATCGCGGTCTCCGGTGCCGGTCATGCGCCGCCCTCCCGCCGGCGGACATAGAGCGGGCCAAACGGCTCGTCCTGCCGCAGGTCCAGCTCGCCGCGCTTGGCCAGTTCCAGTGAGGCGCCGAAGGTCGCGGCCAGCGCGCCACGCCGGGCCAGGGCCGAGCCGCGGCCCTCCGGCAGGAAGGCCGAGAGCTGCGACCAGCCCGGCAGGTGGCCGAGCATGGTCCGTAGCCGGCCGACCGCGTCGTCGATGGTGTCGAGCGCGTCGGGAACGAGGCGCAGAGGAACGGCCTGGCGTCCCGGCCGCCGGATGTCGGCGTACGCCTTCAGCAAGTCGTACAGGGTGGTCGCGTACACCGGGACCTCGGCAACGGGATCAAGGTCCGGCTGACCGCGCGGGAACAGGTCAACGCCCAGACGCGGCCGCGCCATCAGGGCCGTGCCGGCCTTGCGCATCGCCTCCAGCACCCGCAGCCGGCGGGCCAGGGCCTCCCCCAGCTCTTCGGCGCTCGGCTCCTCGGCCTTTTCCGGCGGCGGCAGCAGCAGCCGCGATTTCAGATAGGCCAGCCAGGCCGCCATGACGAGATAGTCGGCGGCCAGCTCGATGCGCAGGCGCCGGGCCTGCTCGATGAAGCCGAGATACTGGTCGACCAGCGCCAGGATGGAAATCTGGGCAAGGTCGACCGTCTGCCGGCGGGCCTGGTCGAGAAGCACGTCAAGCGGACCCTCATAGGCCTCCAACCGGACGATGAAGGCCTCGTCCGACAGCGCTTCGGCCTCGCCGGTCCCGGACCAGGTCTCGGGAATGCTGTCGGCGGCCTCGGGGTCGGACATGGCGGGAGGGCCCTCACGCTGTTCAGAAATAGCCGGTCATCCACATGATCAGGCCGATCAGGAAGCGTGCCGGCTCCAGCACGATGGTGGAGAAGATGTCGAGGTCGAGCCCGGCATAGCGGCCGACCAGCGGCAGCACCAGCACCACACCGATCAGAATGAAAAAGCCGTAGCGCTCCAGCCTGGCGAAGGGAACGGCCAGGCGCAGCGGCAGCAGGCCGACCGCCACCCGGCCGCCATCGAGCGGCGGGATCGGGATCATGTTGAACACCGCCAGGATGACGTTGATCAGGATCGAGCGGCGAAGCAAGTCGACCGCCCAGGTCGCGGCGGGATCGGGCAGCAGCACGGCCAGATGCCCGAGGATCGCCGAGACCACGGCGAGGACGAGATTGATGCCCGGCCCGGCCAGGGCAATCCAGATCATGTCGCGGCGGGGCGCGGCCAGCCGGTTGGGGTTGACCGGCACCGGCTTGGCCCAGCCCAGGAGAAAGGGCGCCTGGGCAAGCAGCAGCATGCCCGGCACCAGCACCGTCCCGGTGGGCGACATATGCTTCACCGGGTTGAAGGTCAGGCGGCCCAGCCGATAGGCCGTGTCGTCGCCGAAGCGGCGCGCCATGAAGCCGTGTGCCGCCTCGTGAAAGGTGATGGCCACCAGCACCGGCACCGCCCAGACGGCAATGTTGTAGAGCAGATCTGCGGACATCAGGCGCCTTCATCCCGGCCGAGCAACGCGTGCATCTCCGCCCGCAGCCGGTCGGGAGCGGCCATGGTCTCCGCCCCGGCCCGAGCCTGCGCGAGGCGCAGCCTCTCGGCATCGCCCAGACGCTGCCGTGCGGTGTCGCTTATCGGCCGGGCCGCCGCCGCGACATCCTGCATCTCCGCCAACCGGCCATTGCAGTGGAGCGCGATATCGCAGCCGGCCGCCAGGGCCTGACGCGCGCGTGCCCCCGGCGTCCCGCCCAGCGCGCCCATGCACAGATCGTCCGACATCAGCAGTCCCTGAAAGCCGAGGCGTCCCCGGATGATGTCCCGGAGCACGGCGGGCGAGAGCGTCGCCGGCCGGTCCGGATCGATGCGGGTATAGAGGATGTGTGCCGTCATCGCCAAGGGCATCACGGCAAGGGCCCGGAAAGGGACGAAATCGCTCGCCTCCAGATCCTCGGGACGGGTGTCGACGACCGGCAGCGACTCATGGCTGTCGACCGTTGCCCGGCCATGGCCCGGCGCATGCTTCAGGACCGGCAGCACGCCGCCGGCCAGCAAGCCGGCGCAGACGGCCGCGCCGAGTCGCGCCACCAGGTCCGGATCGGCGGCAAAGGCGCGGTCGCCGACCACCGCCCGGTTCTGGCCCGCGATCTGCAGATCGAGCACCGGCGCCGTATTGACGGTGATGCCGAGCGCGGCGAGATCGCCGGCAATCGCCCGGGCCAGCAGGCCAGCCGCGCGTTCCCCGGCTTTCGGGTCGCGCGTTGCCAGCGCTCCGAACGACGCGGCCGGCGGATCGGCCCGCCAGTGCGGCGGCACCAGCCGCTGCACCCGGCCGCCTTCCTGGTCGATCAGCACCGGCGCCTCGGCCCATCCGACGGTCTCGCGGAATTCGGCCACCAGGGCCCGCACCTGATCGGGCGTCCGGCAATTGCGGGCAAACAGAATGAGGCCGAGCGGCCGGACCGCGGCGAAGAACGCGCGCTCCGCCCCGCTCAGCCGCGTCCCGGCGCAGCCGAAGATGACGGCCCGAGGCGGTTCAGCGCCGGCGGACAATGCAGTCGGTCCCGCGCGCTTTCAGCGTGTCGCAAAGTGCGTCGGCCCGGGCGGCGGACAGCGGGCCCGCCTGGACCCGGTACCAGATGCCGCGGGCGCCAAGATCGACGGGCTCGACATGGCGCTCCAGCGCGGAGAGCAGCTGCGGGTGATCGCCGACCAGCTGGTTCCATTTCGGCACGATCTCATCCTGCGCCTGCACGGCGACGATCTGCACGCGGTGCGTCCCATTGGGATCGGGCAGGAATTGCACGCTGCCGTCGCGCGCCGCCACCTCTGCCGGTTCCTGCTCCGGGGGGCCCGCCGGCGGCGCGGGCAGGCTGGTATCGAAGTCGTCCGGCAGGTCGATCTCGGCGAGGCGCGGATTGGCGATCGGTGCGCTGCCCGGCGGCGGCAGGTCGAGCGCGAGGCCGGGCGCCGGCGGCGCAAAGGCGAGTGGCCCATCGCCCTCCGGCTCGCTCTGCGTGAGGGCGGTCACCATGTCGAGGGCGCCGTCCGCGTCGACAGCCTCGCCACCGAGCAGGTCCCGCAACCCGGTTTCCATCCCGGACGGCGGAAGGCCGTCCGCGTCGGTCTCTGCCGCAACCTCCGGTGCCGCATCCGCGTCGGCCGGCCCGGCTCCGGCGTCGGCCGGTTGCGCCCGCGGCGGCGCCGTCTCGACGGCCGTTCCGTCCCCGGCATCCGCCGGTTGGGCCCGCGGCGGCTCCGTCACCGCCGGAGAGGCCGGAGCCTCGGCCGGAGCCTCGGCCGGCGCAGCGAGTTCGGCCGGCGTTTCGGTCGACGTCTCGTCCGGCGACGCACCGGCTTCGCGCCGGGGAATCAGCGCTTCGATCTCCTCTCCGGTGCCGTCGTCCGCCGACCCCGGGGCCGCGGCAAATTGCGGCGCCGGGTCGGGCGTCCCGGTTTCGACGGGCGCGGTCTCCGGCGGAGGCGCGGGCGCCGCAGCGTCCGGTTGTGCGGCCGGCATCGGCTCGGCCGGTGCGGCCGTCTCCGGGCCCGCGGTCAGCTCCCCGCCGCTCCGGCCGGCCTGGTCGGCCTCCAGGAGCGCGGCGATCGGGTCATCGCCCTCGGTTTCTTGCACGGATGGGGGTGACGGCGGCACCTCCCGCGCAGCGGTCTGTTCACCGGCGGCGGACGGCCCGTCAGGGGCCGGCTCTTGCGCCGGTGCCGCAGCCAGCGGCTGTTCCGGCGGCGGGCGGACCGACTCGACCGTCGTCGGCGGCCCCTCGCCCGCCTCGTCATTCATCACCAGGCGGTCCTGATGCGGAACCTCAAGCCCTCCCGGCTGCTCGGGCTGAATCCGCACCGGGCTGCGGTCGGCGCGGATCAGCGGCACGTCCTCCGGCGAAACGGATGCCTGATCGCCCTGAAAGGCCTGAAAGGCGGCATAGCCGATGCCGGCGCCCGCAACCGCCAGAAGCCCGATCGCCAACGGCCGCAACAACCGGCCGCTGCCACCGGTGCGACCGGGCCCGCCCGCCGACGGCCGCGGCACCGGCCTGTCGCCGGCCGACAGGGGCCGGTCCTGTTCCTCCCGGGCCTCGTCATCGAGGGCCCGGCCGACCTGGTCGAGCCGCCAGTCCGCCATGTGACTCCCGGTTCCTTCTGCAGGGGGAGCGCGATGCACCCAGCGCCACGCCGCGCCCCTTCACAACCATGTTTTTATCATGGGACTTCAGCACCCTGAAACAATCCCCTGACTTGCCTGTCACATATCGGCCCTGTCACATATCGGCGCGAATTTCGAACAGGCGGCGATACTCCAGAACCGCATACCGGTCGGTCATGCCGGCGATATAGTCGGCGACGATGCGGGCGCGGCTCTCCGGGCTGCCGTCGACGGCGCCGGCCTGCCAGTGGGTGGGCAGCGTATTCGGCTCGGCCATGAACAGGCGGAACAGCGCGCGGACCACCCGGCGGGCCTTGCTGGTCTCGCGATTGACCCGGTAGTGCCGGTACATACGGGCAAAGAGGAAGGCGCGGACAGCCTTCAGCTGCTCGTGCAATGCGGGCGAGAACGCCACCATGGGCCGGTCGGCGCCGCGGATCGCAGCGGCATTTTCCGGCTTGAGAGCCGCCAGCCGCCGCCCGGTTTCGGCCACCAGGTCGCCGACCATGCGGTCGATCAGCCGCCGCACCAGCTCGTGGATCAGCCGCCGCCCCTCCAGCCCGGGATGGCGGGCCCGGATCTCGCCGACGATCTCTCCGACCAGCGGCAGATCCTGAAGATCGCCGAGCGGAAACAGATCCGCGCGCAGCCCGTCATCGATGTCATGGTTCATGTAGGCGATGTCATCGGCCAGGGCCGCGACCTGTGCCTCCAGCGCCGGATGGCCGGCCGGCTCCAGGTCCCATTCGGACTGGAAAGCGGCGATGGAGGGCGGCAGGGCGATCGTGCCGGCCGCGTCGGTCAGCGGGCCGTTGTGCTTGATGACGCCCTCGAGCGTCTCCCAGGTCAGGTTGAGGCCGTCAAAGGCGGCATAGCGCTGCTCCAGCCGGGTCAGCACCCGCAGCGTCTGGTCATTGTGCTGAAAGCCGCCCCAGGGCGCCATCTCGTGGTTCAGGGCATCCTCGCCGGCATGGCCGAAGGGCGTATGGCCGAGGTCGTGCGCCAGGGCCAGAGCCTCGGCCAGGTCCTCGTTCAGCCGCAGCGACCGGCAGATCGACCGGGTGATCTGCGCCACCTCCAGGCTGTGGGTCAGGCGGGTGCGGTAATAGTCGCCGACATGAACGACGAAGACCTGGGTCTTGTATTCCAGCTTGCGGAAGGCGCCGGAATGGATGATGCGGTCGCGGTCGCGCTGGTGCACCGAGCGGGTCGGGCTTTCCGGCTCGGCGACCAGCCGCCCGCGGCTTTCCGACGGCCTGCAGGCATAGGGGGCCAGGCGGTCTTCCTCGTCATCGACGGTCATGGCGGTGCACCGGCCGAAGCCGCCATGGCCGCGCCAACAGCGAGGCTTTGACACCACCCGGCCGGTCCATACATAAGTCTGGTGTGCGGGCAGAGCGGCAGTCGCCCTGCGCGTCCGGCATCTCCGACTTTCCGGCGGGGTCTGATCATGAGCGACACGAGCCTTTCCAGCGTCACCGAACAGCCGGCCCTCAGCTTGACGGCGCAGGCCGCGGCCCGCGTGACGACCCTGCGGCAGGCGCAGGGCAATGACAAGCTGATGCTGCGGATCGCCGTTTCCGGCGGCGGCTGCTCGGGCTTTCAATACGGCTTCAGCCTCGACGACACGCTGCGCGACGACGACCTGACCTTCGAGCGCGACGGCGTCACCGTCGTGGTCGACGAGGTGTCGATGGACCTGCTGGGCGGTGCCGAGGTCGATTTCGTCGAGGAAATGATCGGCTCCTACTTCCAGATCCGCAACCCCAATGCCTCGTCCTCCTGCGGCTGCGGCTCCTCCTTCGCGGTCTAGCGGCCGGTGGCGGGGTCCATCGATATTGCGACGTGGAACGTCAATTCGGTCAAGGCGCGGCTGGCCAATGTGCTGGACTGGCTGAAGGCCGCCGGGCCCGATATCGTGCTGCTGCAGGAGCTGAAATGCGAGACGCCGGCCTTTCCGGCCGCGGCGTTCGAAGAACTCGGCTATAACTGCGCCGTCGTCGGGCAGAAGAGCTGGAACGGCGTCGCCATTCTTTCGAAGCAGCCGATCGACGATGTGATCGCCGCGCTGCCGGGCGACGACGATGACACCCATGCCCGCTATGTCGAGGCCACGGTCGGCACGCTGCGGGTCGCCTCGCTTTATCTGCCGAACGGCAATCCGGTCGACAGCGACAAATATCCCTACAAGCTGGCCTGGATGACCCGCCTGCGAGCCCATGCCGAGGCGCTGCTGGCGACCGAACAGCCCTTCGTGCTCGGCGGCGACTATAACGTCATCCCGCAGCCGGAGGACTGTTACGACCCCGAGGCCTGGGCCGGGGATGCGCTGTTCCGGCTCGACAGCCGCCGCGCCTTCCGCAGCCTTCTCAATCTCGGCCTGACCGAAGCTTGGCGGGCGCTCTATCCCGACCGGGTGGCCTATACCTTCTGGGACTATCAGGGCCGTGCCTTCGAGGGCGACCGCGGTATCCGCATCGACCATCTGCTGCTGTCGCCGGGTGCCGCCGACCGTCTGACTGCCTGCCGCATCGACAAGGCGCCCCGCGGCCGGCCCAAGGCGAGCGACCACACGCCGGTTATCTGCACCCTGGAAGACCGATAGCCGCAGTCGCACCGGCAGGCGCGCATCGCGACCATTTCCCGCGCACGGCAAGGCGTGCGATCTCCCCGGCCGCTGACAATATAAGGCGGGTGTCCAGGTTTCGTGAGCGGACTCTGGGGAGGGAGTCTTGGGTACCGAATTCGATCGCATCACCTGGTCGCCGAATACCGGGCCGGCGAACATCGCCATTCTCGACGAAGACGGCCGGATTCGCGATTGCAACGAGGCTTGGCGCCGATTTGCCTCGGACAATGGCTATCGAGGCGGCGGCTGCGGTATCGGCGAGGACTATGTCGCTGTCTGCCGCACGGCCGGTGGCGCCTGGAGCGACGGCGCGCAGCACGTCGCCGACGCCCTCGATCGTCTGTTGGCGGGCGAGATCAGCGTTTTCACGTTTGAGTATCCGTGCCACGCGCCCGGCGAGGAGCGCTGGTTCGAGCTGATCGCGGTGCGCGACCCGGAGCGGGAGGTGGGCCGCGTCATCGTCATGCATCAGCCGATTACCGGGCGGAAGCAGGCGGAGCGCGCTCTGGCCCTGGCCCGGGAAATGGCGGAGCACTCCAGCGCCTCAAAGACCCGGTTCCTGACCGCCGCCAGCCACGACCTGCGCCAGCCCCTGCAGGCAGCGCAGCTCTACTATCACCTGCTGCCGGCCGGGGCCGAGGAGCGGGAGCCGCAAAGCGTCTATGCGCGACTGGGGCAGACGCTCGACGCCATGCAGAACATGCTCGACACCCTGCTGGAGATCGGCCGGATCGACGCCGGGCTCGTCAGGCCGAAGACGGAAGCCGTCGCCCTGGCGCCGGTGCTGGCAGGCCTGGACAGGCGCTTCCGGCCGACGGCCGAGAATCAGGGCCTGCTGTTCCGAACGGTCCCATCATCGGCCGTGGTCGTCAGCGACGCCCCTCTGCTCACGCATATCCTCGACGCCGTCATCTCGAATGCCGTGCGCTTCACCGACAGCGGCACGATCCTGACCGGCTGCCGCCGGCGCGGGCAGATGATGGCGATCCAGGTGTGGGACACGGGGATCGGCATCGGCGATGAGCAGCGCCGGATGATTTTCGAGGAGTTCGCACATGGCGCGCCGCGCAATGCCGACGCGCGCAAGGGCCTCGGTCTGGGCCTCGCCATCGTCAATCGCCTGTGCCGCCTGCTGGGACACGGCCTGGATGTCCGCTCTTCCCCCGGCCAGGGGACGCTGGTGGAAATCACCGTGCCAAGGGCGCCGCAGGTGAGGATTCCTGTTAATCCGGTCTTGTCAGCCTTTCCAGCGCCTCTGGCAGGTCGGCGAAGTAGTGGATGAGGATGTCGGCGCCGAGCTGTTCCGGGTCCATGCGCGGATAGCCGTAGCTGACGGCGATCACGGGCATGCCGGCGGCCCGGGCGGCGCCGACGTCATTGGCGTTGTCGCCGACCATCGCGGCGGCCGACACCTCGCCGTCCAGAGCCCGCACCGCCGCCAGCAGCGGTTCGGCCTGCGGCTTGCGCTCGGGCAGGGAGTCGCCGCCGATCACCGCGCCGATCACCCCGTCCAGGCCGATCGCCCGCAGCGCCTCGATGGCCGGGCCATAGGGCTTGTTGGTGCAGACGGCCAGCCGGCAGCCCTCCGCCACCAGCCGGTCGAGCGTCTCCCGCACGCCGGGGTAGATGTCCTCCGGAGCCGGTGGCGCCACCTCCAGCATCGGCACATAGCGCTTGAACAGGGGCGGCAGTTCGGCCTCGCCGAGCGTGCGCCCGGCGGCGGCGAAGCCGCGGTCCAGCAGCTTCAGCGCCCCATCGCCGACCATGTTGGTGACGGCCGTGGCGGCGACCGGCGGCAGGCCCTCTTCGGCCAGCAGCCGGTTGAGCGCCGTGGTGATGCTGCCGACGCTGTCGACCAGCGTGCCGTCGAGGTCGAAGACGAGGGTGCGGAAGCGGGGCATGGGCGCGCCTTTGCCGGCTGGGTGCTGCGGGGCACTGGGGAGATAGCCCGTCCGGGCCCGGCGATCAATCGGCCGCGGGGGCGGCAGCGTTGGCGGGGCTTGCAGCCGCCGCGGCGCTCAGCCACTCTCCGCCCCACCCATGACAGGATGCTGACAGACCGCCGCGCGATGGAAATGCAAAACCGCTATATCCTCACCCTGTCCTGCCCGGACAGGCCGGGGATCGTCTACAACACCGCCGGCTTTCTGTATCAGCGCGGCTACACCATCATCGACAGCGCCCAGTTCGGCGATGAGGATACCGGCCTGTTCTTCATGCGGGTGATCTTCGCCGTCGACCACGCCGCACCGGAGCCTGTCGAGGCCTTGGCCGCCGCCTTCCGCGAGATTGCCGAGGGCTACGGCATGACCTGGGAGATCCATGATTGCGCCCGGCCGCCGCGGGTGCTTGTGATGGTCTCGAAATTCGGCCATTGCCTGAACGACCTGCTCTACCGCTACCGCATCGGCGCCTTGCCGATGGACCTGCGGGCGATCGTTTCCAACCATCGGGAGTTCTACCAGCTCTCCGCCTCCTACAACATTCCCTTTCACCATCTGCCGGTGACCAAGGCGAACAAGCAGGCGCAGGAAGACAAGCTGCTGGCCCTGATCGACGATGAAGACATCGAGTTTGTCATCCTCGCCCGCTACATGCAGATCCTCTCCGAAAGACTGTGCGAGCGCCTGCCCGGGCGCATCATCAACATTCATCATTCCTTTTTACCCAGCTTCAAGGGCGCGCAACCTTATCGGCAGGCCTATGCCCGCGGGGTCAAGCTGATCGGCGCCACCGCGCACTATGTCACGCCGGTCCTCGACGAAGGCCCGATCATCGAGCAGGAGGTGGTGCGGGTCGACCATTCGATGACGCCGGAGGACCTCGCCGCCGCCGGCCGCGATGTCGAGAGCGTCGTGCTGGCCCGGGCGGTCAAGGCGCATCTGGAGCGGCGGGTGCTGATCAACAGCAACCGGACCGTGGTGTTTCGGTGAGCCCCACTGCCGTCAAGATTTTGTTGAAGCCTTATTGCGTAATATTCGGAAACAAAGCGTGTATTGGGTAGAGCCACAAGATATGGTACGCAGAATCGGGTGCGGACGCTGCCGCTGCCCCGGCCGGTGTGATGCCCCGACCGTCAGCCCCGCGATGATCGACGCTCGACCATGACAGAGACACCCATCGCCGCCATCGTCCTCGCCGCCGGCAAAGGCACGCGGATGAAATCCGCCATGCCCAAGGTGCTGCACAGCGTCGCCGGCCGGCCGATGCTCGGCCATGTTCTGGCCGCGGTCGGCGCGCTGCAGCCCGCGCGCGTCGCCGTCGTCGTCGGCCCGGACATGGAGGATGTCGCCAAGGCCGCCGATCCCTGGCCGACCGTGCTGCAGCCCCGACAGGACGGCACCGGCGATGCGGTGAAGGCCGCCCTGCCGGTGCTTGCCGGCTTCGACGGGCCGGTGCTGGTCGCCTATGGCGACACGCCGCTGCTCACCACCGAGACCCTGCAGGCCATGGCGGCACGGCTCGCGGAACCGGACGCGCCGGCCCTGGTCGTCCTCGGCATGCGTCCCGACGACCCCGGCCAGTACGGCCGCCTCGTCACCGACGGCGCCGGCGGGCTGCAGGCGATCGTCGAATATGCCGACGCCACCCCGGCGCAATGTGCCATCGGCCTGTGCAATGGCGGGGTCATGGCCTTTGACGGCCGCAGGCTGGCCGGGCTGATCGGCGCCATCGGCAATGACAACGCCAAGGGCGAATACTACCTGACCGATGCCGTCGCCATCGCCCGCACCGCCGGCCATGGCTGCGCCGTGGTGGAGGGCAGCACCGAAGAGGTGCTGGGCATCAACAGCCGGGCCGATCTTGCCGCCGCCGAGCGGGTGATGCAGGAGAGGCTGCGCGCCCGCGCCATGGCCGGCGGGGCCACGCTGGTCGACCCGGCGACGGTCTATTTCGCCGCCGACACGGTGCTGGGCCGCGACGTCACGGTTGCACCGCATGTCGTCTTCGGGCCCGGCGTCCGCGTCGCCGACAATGTCGAGATCCTCGCCTTCAGCCATCTCGAGGGCGTGCGGATCGCCCGGGGCGCCCGCATCGGCCCCTTCGCCCGACTGCGCCCCGGCGCCGATATCGGCCCTGACGCCCATATCGGCAATTTCGTCGAGGTCAAGAACGCCACGCTCGGCCCCGGCGCCAAGGCCAACCACCTCACCTATCTCGGCGATGCCGACATCGGTGCCGGCAGCAATATCGGCGCCGGCACCATCACCTGCAATTACGACGGTTTCTTCAAACACCGCACCGAAATCGGCCGCGACGTCTTCATCGGCTCCAACACCGCACTGGTGGCGCCGGTAAAAGTCGGCGACGGAGCGAATGTCGGCGCGGGCAGCGTCATCAGCCGCGACGTCGCCGCCGACGCCCTGGCAATGGAACGCGCGCAGCAGGTCGAAAAGCTGGGCTGGGCGAAGAAGTTCCGCGCCCTGATGAAGGCCCGCAAGGCGGCGAAGAGCGGGTCATAAGGACGAAGAGCGATGTGCGGCATTATCGGCATTCTCGGCGAGGAGCCGGCAGCCCCCCTGCTGATCGAGGGCCTGAAGCGGCTGGAATATCGCGGCTACGACTCGGCCGGCGTGGCCACGGTGGTCAACGGCGCCATCGATCGCCGCCGGGCCGAGGGCCGCATCGCCCGGCTGGAGGCGCGGCTGGCCGAAGCGCCGCTGCCCGGGACCATCGGCATCGGCCATACCCGCTGGGCCACCCATGGCAAGCCGAACGAGACGAACGCGCACCCGCACGCGACCGAGCGCGTCGCCATCGTCCATAACGGCATCATCGAGAATTTCCGCAGCCTGCGGCAGGAGCTGGAAGCCCTCGGCCATCGGTTCTCCACCGAGACGGACTCGGAAGTCATCGCCCATCTCATCACCCGCTATCTCGACGAGCAGCAGAGCCCGCGCCAGGCCGCCGCCAGCGCGCTTGCCCGCCTGGACGGCGCCTTCGCGCTGGCCATCATCTTCGCCGGCGAGCATGATCTGATGATCGGCGCGCGCCGCGGCTCGCCGCTCGCGGTCGGCTATGGCCGGGGGGAGATGTTCATCGGCTCCGACGCCATGGCGCTCGCCCCCTGGACCGACCGCATCTGCTATCTGGAGGAAGGCGACCGGGTCGAGGTGACGCGCGCCGGCGCCACGGTATTCGACGGCGAGGGCCACCCGGCGGAGCGCGAAATCCGCCAGACGGTGCAGTCCGGCGCCCTGATCGGCAAGGCCGGCTACCGCCATTTCATGCTCAAGGAGATCTACGAGCAGCCCTCGGTGATCGGCGACACGCTGCGCTCCTATGTCAACCCGGTGACCCGCGCCATCTGGCTGCCGGCCATGCCGCTGTCCCTGGCCGAAGTCGGGCGGATCACCGCCGTGGCCTGCGGAACCGCCTACTACGCCGCCATGGTCGCCAAATACTGGTTCGAGCGGCTGGCCCGCATCCCCGTCGATGTCGACGTCGCCTCGGAGTTCCGCTACCGCGAGGCGCCGCTGCCGGAGGGCGGGGTGGCGCTGTTCATCTCGCAATCGGGCGAGACCGCCGACACCCTCGCCGCCATGCGCTACGCCAAGGAGCAGGGACAGACCACCATCGCCGTGGTCAATGTGCCGGAAAGCTCGATCGCGCGGGAGGCCGATGTGGTGCTGCCGACCCTGGCCGGACCGGAGATCGGCGTCGCCTCGACCAAGGCCTACACCACCCAGCTGACGGTACTGGCCTGCCTGGCCATCGCCACGGCCCGGCTGCGCGGCACCATCGACCAGCGCCGCCAGGCCGAGCTGATCACCGCGCTGACCGAGGTGCCGGCCCGCGCGGTCGAGGTGCTGACCCATGACGACGTCATCCACCGCCTTGCCCATGACGTTGCCGAAGCGCGCGACGTGCTCTATCTCGGCCGCGGCGCCAACTTCCCCACCGCCATGGAAGGGGCGCTGAAGCTGAAGGAAATCAGCTATATTCACGCCGAGGGCTATGCCGCCGGCGAGATGAAGCATGGCCCCATCGCCCTGATCGACGAGACGGTGCCGGTGATCGTCATCGCGCCCAGCGACGGCGTGGTGTTCGACAAGACCGTCTCGAACGTCCAGGAGGTCATGGCCCGCGGCGGCAAGGTGATCTTCCTGTCCGACCGCGACGGGATCGAGGCGTTCGGCCCCGGCGCCTCTGCCACCATCGCCCTGCCCAAGGTCGATCCGCTGGTGGCGCCCATCCTCTACGCCATTCCGGTGCAGATCCTCGCCTATCACACCGCGATTTTCAAAGGCACCGACGTCGACCAGCCCCGCAACCTCGCAAAGAGCGTCACGGTGGAATAACGGTGCCGGCAGCGGTTGGTTCGCGGCCTCGGCAAGGCCTTGTCAGCGCATCGGTCGACGGGCCTTGAGCGCCCCCGCCCGGCCTGCAGACGTCCTCGCCCTCGCGTTTTTCGGCCGCTCAACGTCGGAACCGGGTCACGGATCGCACGGGTCATCTTGCCTTCAAGCCCGCGACCCGGTGAAATTGCCGAACGGCGCGCGGGTCAGCCGGGCTGCGACAGACAATCGACCAGGGCTTCGGCGTTGCGGCGCATCAGGGTGAAATAGAGGGCCGGGCCGGGCTCCAGGTCGGCTCCCAGCGGGTCGAGCACGCCGCTGCGCACATTGGTGCCGGCCACCAGCATCTCGACGAGCCGCGGCTCGAATTGCGGTTCGGCGAAGACGCAGACGGCGCCCGACTCGGCAAGGGTCCGGCGGATTTCCGCGACCCGAGCGGCGCCCGGCTGGCGGTCGGGGCTGACGGTCAGCGAGCCGACGACAGTCAGATCGAAGGCGTGCTCCAGGTACTGATAGGCGTCGTGGAAGACGATGAACGGCCGGTCGCGCACCGGCGCCAGCATGGCCTGGAGTTCGGCCTCCAGCTCTTGCAGCCGTGCCGTGACGGCCTCGGCCCGGGCGGCATAGGCCGCCTCATGCGCCGGGTCGACAGCCGTCAGGTCGGCCCGAATCTGCGCGACCATGGCGGCGGCATTGTCCGGATCGAGCCAGAGGTGCATGTCCATGACGCCATGATCGTGGCCATGGTCGTCGTGGTGCGCATGATCATGGTCGTGGTCATGATCATGGTCATGGCCGTCGTGCTCATGACCGTGGTCATGAGCATGATCGGTATCATGACCATGATCCTCTCCTTCACCGGCATGGTCGTGGGCGGCAAAAGGCCCGCCCTCGCGATAGGCAAGCAGCGTGACGCCCGGCGCCTCGGCCAGGGTCACCCTCCGCGTCTCCTCCGCCAGGGCAACGAGCGGGTCGACCAGGAAGGTTTCCAGCGCCGGACCGACCCAGAAGACGATGTCGGCCTGCTGCAGCGCCTCGGCATCAGAGGGGCGGAAGCTGTAGACATGCGGCGAGGCGGCACCGCGGATCAGCAGATGCGGGCTGCCGCGATCGCCCATGACCGCCGCGGCCAGCGACTGCACCGGCTTGATCGTGGCAACGGCGGCAAGGCCGTCTTCCGCGGCGGCCGGCGACAGCGGCGCGAGGGCAAGGCCGGCAAAGCCGATGGCGGCGGCAAGGCGGGAAACCGTGTCCTGGGTCATGGCGCGGCAGATCCTCGAAAGGCGCCCGAGAAGGGCCTGGGCTTCAGAGATCGCGAGCGTTATACTATAACAAAACAAGACGCAAGGGGGCTTTCGAGACCTTGACCGATACCGGACCCGATGACTGGCTGATCCGCGCCCGCGGCATCGGGGTGCGGCGCAGCGGCCGCTGGCTCGTCCGCGGCGTCGACCTCTCGGTGCGCCGGGGCGAGGTGCTGGCGGTGATCGGCCCGAACGGCAGCGGCAAGACCACGACGGTCAAGGCCCTGTTGGGCGTTGAGCGGCTGTCGGCCGGCCGGGTCGATGTCCGACGCGGCACCCGCATCGGCTATGTGCCGCAGAAGCTGGCGATCGACCGGACGCTGCCGCTGAAGGTCCGGCACCTGATGAGCCTGACGGCGCCGTGCGACCGGGCGGCCATGCTGGAGGCGCTGGGCGAGACCGGCGTCGCGCATCTGTCGGAGGCCCCGGTCCAGACCCTGTCGGGCGGCGAGTTCCAGCGGGTGCTGCTGGCCCGGGCGCTGATCCGCCGGCCGCATCTGCTGATCCTCGACGAGCCGGTCCAGGGCGTCGACTTCAACGGCGAGGTGGCGCTGTATCGATTGATCGGTGCCATCCGCGAACGCCTTGGTTGCGGAGTCCTGCTGATCTCGCACGACCTGCACGTCGTCATGGCCGAGACCGACAGCGTCATCTGCCTCAACAACCATGTCTGCTGCCGCGGCGCCCCGCACCTTGTCGCCGATTCGCCGGAATTCCGCGACCTGTTCGGCAGCCATGCCGCCCGAGCGCTGGCCGTCTATCAGCATCATCACGACCACGACCACGATCTCGACGGCACCATCGTCAAAGCCGACGGCGCGAGCGAGACGGGTTGACACAGCCGCCTGAAACCTGCCGCGGGATTCAAAGAGGAGGAAAGCGATGGACGCCATCATAACCAGCAAGGGGCGCGTCACCCTGCCAAAACCATTGCGGGAGGCCCTGAAACTCGGAACCGGCGACAAAGTTGTGTTCCTGATTGACGAGGATGGCACCGCCCGGCTGATCCCGCGCCATGGATCGGTGAGGCGGTTGAAGGGCTGCGTGCCGCCGCCGGAGAGGCCGGTCTCCCTGGAGGATATTCAGCATGGCATTGAGGCGAGTGTCCTGCGCAGAGGCCAAGACGAGCCGTGATCGTCCTGGATACCGATGGTCGCCTCGGTTACATCGTGGGATCGGATGAGCGCCCTCGATAGCGCCGCAGGACAGTCAGATATTTCGATGCTCGATGACTTCTTTACGCGCGCGCTGCTGGCCGGCATCGGCGTGGCCCTGGTCGCCGGGCCGCTCGGCTGCTTTATCGTCTGGCGGCGGATGGCCTATTTCGGCGCGGCCATGGCGCATTCGGCCCTGCTCGGCGTCGCGCTGGCCCTGCTGCTCCGCCTCGACCCGATGATCGGCGTCTTCGCCGTCGCCACCCTGGTCGCCCTGGCGCTGTTCGCGCTGGAGCGCCATGGGACACTCAGCGGCGATGCCATCCTGGGCATCCTGGCGCACGGCACCCTGGCCGTCGGGCTGGTGATCATCGCCTTCATGACCTGGCTGCGGATCGACCTTCTCGGCTATCTTTTCGGCGACGTGCTGGCCGTCTCGACCGGCGACATCGCCCTGATCTACGGGGCCGGGGCGGCGGTGCTGGCGGTGCTGGCGGCGATCTGGCGGCCGCTGCTGGCCGATACGGTCAGTCAGGAGCTGGCCCGGGCGGAGGGGCTCCCGGCCGGCCCGGCCCGCCTGCTGTTCATGGTCCTGATGGCGGCGGTCATGGCTCTGGCGATCAAGATCATCGGCGTGCTGCTGATCACCTCGCTGCTGATCATCCCGGCGGCGACGGCCCGGCGCTTCGCCGGAGGTCCGGTGGCCATGGCCGCGCTTGCCGCCGTGATCGGGGTGCTGGCGGTGGTCGGCGGGCTTTACGGCTCGCTCGGCTTCGACACGCCCTCCGGCCCGTCGATCGTCGTCGTCGCGCTTGCCCTGTTCCTGTTGAGCCTGATCCCGCTGCCCGGCCGCACCGCGATGGCCGCGCCGCCGGCGGAAGAGGTCGACCCGCATGCCCACCCTCACCCCCACCGGTGACGAGCCGGCGCCGCTCGGCCGCAACGAGCAGGCGGTGCTTGGCGCCCTGCGCCGCAGCCGCGCCGCCCGCAGCGCCTATGACATTCTCGACGAAGTCCGCGATGCCGGGCTGAAAGCGCCCACCCAGGTCTACCGGGCGCTGGAAAAGCTGGTGAAGCGCGGCCTCGCCCACCGGATCGAAAGCCTCAACGGCTTCGTCGCCTGCCGCCACCCCCAGGACCAGGGCTTCGCCGCCTTTGCCATCTGCACGCGCTGCGGAGCGGTGCGCGAGCTGGCCGACGAGGCGCTGATCGCCCCGCTCCGCCACTGGGCCGGCGCCGAGCCCTTCGCCATCGAGCATGTCACGCTGGAGGTCCGCGGGCTCTGTCCGGCCTGTGCCGGCGGCTGAGCCCGCCATGCCGGTCAGCCGATGGTGCGCAGCAGCGCGCCCATATCGCCGACCGTCCAGGTGACCGGGTCGTCGCGATAATTCCGGCTTTCCGCTTCCCATGGGATCAACGCCTCGCGGATGGCGGCGACCGTCGCCTCCTGCGCCGGCGAAGGCGGCCGCCCCTTGCGGCTGGCCAGGGCAAAGCGGAAGCGATAGTCGCGGCCGGCGATACTCAGCGGCACCAGCGTGCCAGCGGCGAGGTCGGCCTCGATCACCGGCCGGTAGGCGGTGCTGATCGCATCACTCTCCTTCACCAACCGGCGGATCAGGCCGTAATCGCCGCAGCGGGCAAAGACCGTCTCCGCCAGCCGGGCGTCCCCCGGCTCCAGGCCGAGCTCGCGTGCCAGCCAGTTGACGTACCAGGGCGGATCGACTCCGATGATCGGATAGCCGACGGCCCGACCAAGCGGCGCCGGCCGGCCGCCGAAAAGCGGATGGCCGGGCCGGCAGAACGCCGTGGTCGGCGGCATGGAGAAGACGATGAGATCGCATTCCGGGTCGGACGCGGCGGGGGCACCCAGATAGAGGTCGATGGTGCCCTCCAGCAGCCGCGCGCGCAGCTCCTCCCGGAACCCGAGCGTGACCTGGAAACGGATGCGCTCATGGCGGCCGAGCATGGCCCGCAGCGCCGGCGCCAGGACGGGTTCCGACAGGAGCGGATCGCAGCCGATCACCAGAAGGCCGCTCTCCAGGCCCTTCATCAGCAGGACCTGCCGCTGCGCCTCGTCGAGCGATTTCAGCACGGCCTTGGCACCGTCCAGCACAATTAAACCGAAAGGCGTCGGTTTGACCTCGCCGCGCTTCCGGGTGAAGAGCGGGATGCCGTAATGGGTCTCCGCCTGGCGGATGCTATGGCTGAGCGCCGGTTGCGTAATGCCGACGGCGTCGGCCGCACGGTGGAAATTGCGATGGTTGGCAAGCGAAATGATATGGCGGAGATGACGAATCTCAATCATTGAACCTCTGGCTGGCGGCACGATTATGCGCGCTTATCATTGCCGCCATTCGCGTGAATTTGACAGGCCCTGAAAGTGCTATATAATGGTATCGATTTCGCAAATGCGGCGTGGTGCGTCGTGTTCTTGTGATTGGTTGCGTCTGAAAGAACCGAACTATGCGCCTTTATGCGCAATGACTCTGGCTAAAAAATGGTTTCGCCCTATTTGCTGAAAGAGATCCGCACACTTCTGGAAGCCAGCCTGGACCTATTCGGGACAAATCGCCAATACCACGAAATCATTCTGGACTATTTCGATGCCTTGCAACTGCCCGTGCTGATCACAGACAGCCGCCGCGCCGATCTTGGACCGAATATTATGTTCGCAAACGAAGCTTTCGCCGCGATGTGCGCCTATCCCCGCGACGAACTTGTCGGCGGACCGGTCA
>JAAAOG010000121.1 GCA_009909005.1 Alphaproteobacteria bacterium
ATGCTGCACGGCGACGAACAGCGTGGTGTCGTCCGGGGTGAAGACCGGGCCGCACATCTCGGCGCCGAGCGGCACCCGGAAGAACATCTTGCCGGTGCCGCGGAGATCGCCCTCGGTCTCCAGGCCCCAGATGCCGTCGGCGGTGCCGGTGCGGGCCCAGCCGCTGCCCTGGTCGGTGGAGATCCACAGGCGACCCCGGCTGTCGACCGCGCAGTTGTCGGGCGCGGCGAACCAGCCATTTTCGGTGGTCTCGGGGTTCCACAGCGCACCGACCTCATCGACCGAGGGGTCGCCGCACTGCACCAGGATGTTCCATTCATAGCGCTCGGCACCGTGGTCGCCGCCCGGCGGCACCAGTTCCAGAATGTGGCCGAACAGGTTCTCCGCCCGTGGATTGGCGAAGTCCACCTGATCGCTCTGGCGCCGGCTGTTGTTGGTGAGCATCACGTAGACATTGTTTGTCGCCCGGCTCGGCTCGACGTCCTCCGGGCGATCCATCGGCGTGGCGCCCAGAAGGTCGGCGGCCATGCGGGTGCGCACCAGCACGTCGCCCTGGTCGCTGAAACCGTTCTCCTCGGTCAGGCCGTTCCGGCCGTGGACCAGCGGCAGCCAGTCGACGCCGGTCTCGTCGAACCTGGCGACATAGAGCGTGCCGTCGTCCAGCAGGTCGGCATTGGCCGCCGGGTCGTCTGCGTTGAAGGTGCCGTTGGTGACGAACTTGTAGAGATACTCGAAGCGCTCATCATCGCCCATGTAGACGACCACGCGGCCGTCGCTGTTGACGATGCTCTCGGCCCCTTCGTGCTTGAAGCGGCCCATGGCGGTGCGCTTGACCGGGGTCGAATTCGGATCGAGCGGATCGACCTCGACGACCCAGCCGAAGCGGTTGGCCTCGTTCGGCTCCTTCGTCACGTCGAAGCGGTCATGGAAGCGGCCCCAGGCATACCAGGCGCCGGGCACGCCATAGCGCGCGAACTGCTCGTAATTGGCGTGGTTTTCCGGCATATCGCCCCAGAAATAGCCGTGGAAGTTTTCCTCGGCCATGAGGTAGGTCCCCCAGGGGGTGATGCCGCCGGCGCAGTTGTTGATGGTGCCCAGCACCTCGGTGCCGCTGGGATCGGCTGCGGTCTTGAGCAGATCGTGGCCAGCGGCCGGGCCCGACAGGCGCATCGGCGTCTCGGCGGTGATGCGGCGGTTGTACGCGCTGTCCTGCTTGTACGTCCAGGCGCCGTCGACCATTTCGACCTCGACGATCGAGCCGCCATGCGCCGCCATTTCGATGTTCACCAGTTCTTCGGTCATGTCGGCGTAGCTGTCGTCCTGCTTGGCGACGCCCGGTAACATGACCTCTTCGTTCGTGTACTCGTGATTGACGCAAAGCAGGCCGTGCGTCGCGCTGTTCGAGCCGGCCGGCAGCGGGACATAGCCGATATAGTCGTTGTTGTAACCGAACTGCTGGGCCTGGGCCGCGGCCGTCTGGTTCATCGGGTCAAAGGCCGGTGCCCCCGGCAGGATCGGATCGCCCCAGCGCAGCAGCACCTGGGCGTCATAGCCCGGTGCGACATGGTGGGTCTCGTCGACGCCGTGCTCGATCTCATCGAACACATAGCGGGTCTGCTGGGCCTTCGCCGTGCCGGCGGTGAGGACCGGGCCCATGAAGGCGGTCACGGCGCCGACGGCCAGGGCACCGCGCAGCATGTCGCGGCGGCCGAGGCGCGCATTGATGACGTCGCCGATGGTCGGCGCCGTCGATCCGTTGCGGCCGACATCCTCGGAGGCCTCATAGGCCGCGGCCTTGCAGGAATAAGTCTTGTCGATCGTGTCCATTGGGGTCGGTCTCCCTGTCCTTCTGCGCGCAAAACACCCGGATGCTCCTGCGCATGGGCAGGAGCGGCGCCGCAGTTATTGGGAGACAGCGCGGAAATTTGATTACGACTATTTTACATTTTGATAAAAGTTAACAGCCGTTTTGATACGGCTTGACAGGAATTATCCCAACCATATTTATCTTGGTCTTCGTTTGTGACATTTTTTAACAACGAGTGCCAAGGCTCTGGTCTGCGCCCGGGAGAGGAAGGGACGGCCCGGCCGCAACCATGCCGCCCCCCTACCCCCTACCAGCCGCGTCGACCACTGCCGGCCTGATCGGTGATCGGGCCATTGTCGCTGTCGGTCAGGCCGCTGCCCCAGCGGCCGCCACCGGGGGGATCGGCCCACCCGCCGCCATCATTGTCCGTCAGCCCGGTGCGGACGCCGCCCCGGCCATTGCCGGCCGGATCGGCATAGGTGCCGCCGTCGGAATCGGTGACCTGCGCCTGCGCCGGACCGCCGGTCGCCGCAAGTCCGGCCGCGCCGAGAGCGCCGGCACCGGCAAGTCCGAGCAGCGACCGACGGTTCATGCGGCGGTGCGTCACGACATCGTCATCACTCAACTTTTTCGGAGGCGTCTCCGCCCCCTCTCCCTTTTTTACGTCAGACATGTCTAGTTCCTCTCCTCGTTTTTCCGAAGCCCCGACGGCGGCTGGACCCTGCCCGTCCGCATCGCCGCCTCTGCCTGCCAAGACCCCGGGCGCAGCCCGTCTATATCCATGAAACGAAAGGTCCGCCAATTTTTTTGCGGAGGACATGGACCATCACCTCCACAGGACGAACGGTTCGCGTTGCGGCGGTGATCATCCAATGCCGGGATCGTGTCGTACCGAGGGCAACTGAAAGAGAACAGGATCATCATGGCTGGACCCGTCCTCATTATTGGTGCGACCGGCGGCATCGGGCGTGCCCTGACCCGCCGGCTTGCCGCCGCAAAGCAGCCCATGTTCCTCGTGGCGCGCCATCGCGACACCTTGGAGCCCCTGGCGCAGGAGGTCGGCGCCGGCTTCGCCGTGGCCGACGTGCTGGACGAGCAGGCGCTGCGCGGTGCCGTTGCGGAGTCGGCCGGCGCCGGCGAAGGGCTTTCGGGCCTCGCCTATTGCGTCGGTTCGATCGTCGTGAAGCCGTTCAAGGCGGCAAAGACCGACGAGTACATCGAGGCCTTTCGACTCAATGCACTTGGTGCCGCCACGGCGGTTCATGCGGCGCGGGATTCCCTCAGCAAAGGCCACGGGTCCGTCGTTCTGTTCTCGACGGTGGCGGTGCAGCAAGGATTTTCCAACCACACGGTCATATCCACCGCGAAAGGGGCCGTCGAGGGTCTGATGCGCGCGCTGGCAGCCGAACTCGCCCCGGCCGTGCGCGTGAATGCCGTGGCGCCCAGCCTGACCGCCACGCCGCTGGCCGCCCCCTTGACCAGGAACGAGCAGATGGCCAAGGCGATCGCCGGCATGCATGCCATTCCCCGGCTCGGGGAACCGGACGATATCGCGGCGGCCGCCGCCTTCCTTTTGTCACCGGATAGTGGCTGGATCACCGGACAGGTGCTTGGCGTCGACGGCGGTCGCAGCACGCTCCGGACAAAAGGTTAGGGAGACGTACAACAATGAGCCCGTTCCTCCGGCCCGCGGCGCGGTCGTCTCGTGCAGATGCGCGGCTCGGCCGGCGCACTCTCGGTCGGGTCGCCACGGCGAGTACGTTGCTGGCATGTCTGCCGGGCTCCAGCCTTGCCAGGACCCGGCCGCCGGCCGGTGTCATCCCGTTCTCGGTCTATCGCGGCGGCTCGGAGATGGGTCACCATCACACCCGCTTTTCCCAGGATGGGGATACGCTGCGTGTCGATATCGAGATCCGGCTTGCGGTCAGCCTCGCCGGGATCACCGTCTTCCGCTACACGCATGACAGCGTCGAGCGCTGGCGCGACGGGCGCCTGGTGGCGATCGACACCGAGACATATGATGACGGGACCGAATACCGGGTGCGCGGCCGGGCCGAAGGCGACGTCTTCCGCGTGCTTGAGGGCCGCGAGGGCCCCTGGGAAGCGCCGGCCGACATTATCCCGACCAGCTATTGGCATATCGGCGTGACGCGCCATGAGCGCCTGCTGCACACACAGTACGGCGAACCCTTCGATGTCTCGACGCAGCGTCTTGGCCGGGAGACCATCCAGGCGGCCGGCCGCCGGGTCGAGGCCGACCGGTACCGCCTTACAGCCAGCCTCGTCGTCGACGTCTGGTACAATCCCGCCGACCAGTGGGTAAAGCTGGCGTTCGACGCGCGCGGCGCCGAGGTCGACTACGTGCTCGACCCCGGCAGCGGCGAGGCCTCGACCCTGGCGACCCGGAGCGGCTGAGCCCTTGCGACGACGCTGTTTTCCCTGGAAATCCGAAAGGAACGGCATGACCGGTCCGAAAGACGGAACCGCCTGGATCACCGGTGCCAGTTCCGGCATCGGCCGGGCGGTCGCCCTGCGTCTCGCCCGCGACGGCTGGACGGTGCTGGCCTCCGCCCGGCGCGAGACCGCTCTGCAGGAGGTGGCCGCCGAGGCCGAAGGGCTGCCCGGCCGCATCGTCCCTGCCCCGTGCGACGTCACCGACAGGGAGGCGGTCGGCCATCTGGTGGCCGCGGCTCAGGACAAGGACGGCGGCATTGCCCTGGCAATCCTGAACGCCGGGACGTTCAAGGCCGACAGCGCCGAAGACTTCAGCAGCGAAGATTTTCGCAAGACGGTCGACATCAACCTCGTCGGCACGGCGCATTGCATCCAGGCCCTGATGCCGGCCTGGATGGAACGGCGACGCGGGCATCTGGCCGTCGTCTCCTCGGTCGCCGGCTATCGCGGCCTGCCGACCGCCATATCCTATGGCGCGACCAAGGCGGCGCTGATCAATATGTGCGAGTCGCTGAAATTCGACTTCGACAGGCTGGGGCTGAAAATTCAGGTGATCAATCCCGGCTTCGTCAAGACGCCCTTGACCGACCAGAACCCCTTCAAAATGCCGTTCATCATCGAGGTCGATGAGGCGGCCGAGCGGATTGTCAGCGGCCTGAAGAAATCGAAGTTCGAGATCGCCTTCCCGTGGCGCTTCGTCTTCCAGCTGAAACAGCTGCGCTGCCTGCCCTATGAGGCGTATTTCCCGCTGGTCAGCCGGTCGACAGGCAAATGAGCCGTGTGCCAACAGACGCGGCGGCCCAGCGCTATGTCACCTGGTGGGAGGGTCTGCCGCAAACTCTGCATGAGACGGAGGCAGTGTTCGCCCCGGACGGGCGTTTTGTCGACCCGTTCAGCGATATTCGCGGCGCCGCCCGCATCCGCCAGCACCTCGCCCGGGCCTATGAACGCCTGCACGATGTCCGCATCACGGTCACCGACCAGGCGTTCAGCGGCCGCGTCGCTTATCTGCGCTGGACTTTCGGGTTTCGCCTTGGGCGCGGCCGCGCTGTCCGCGAGATTATCGGCATGAGCGAGGTGCATATCGACGATGAGGGTCGCGTCACCCTCCATTTCGACCACTGGGATGCCGCCAGTCAAATTTATGAGGCAATTCCGTTGCTTGGCAATCTTCTTAGGAAAATCAAACGACGAATAAACGGTTGAGAGCTGGGTGACATGAGCAGGGCGTTATGTCGGTTGCGCGTCCAGCCGTTGAAAAAAGATGAATGCCTGTCCAAGCAGCACGCCGAACTTGCGCACGGTTGCGCGGTTGATCATCACGCCGCCGGGTTGCAGCAACATCCAGTCGTCGAAACGCACCTTGATGCGTCGGCCGCCGATCTTCAGCTTGAAATCATAGGACCAGTTGAACGCATTGCCGCAGGCGCGGCCGCGCGCCTTGCCGATGACGCCGTCGGTCGTCCCCTCATAATGGCGATCGGCCAGCCGCCGCAGCGTCCAGACCCGCCGTTCCGTCTCGCCGTCGGCATAGGCAAAATCTTCGGTGAGCACCACCGTGTCACCATTCCGTTCGCCGGTGATGTCGACGACGAATTCGCGGCGAATTTCCCCAAAGAGGTCCTGGAAAAAGCCCCAGGCCCTGGTCTTGCCCTCGAAATAGTCTTCCAGAACGAATGACGGCTGGCGGTCGGCAAAGTCTTCAGGTTTCATCGGAACGCAGAACACCTCTCTCAACGGGACGTGGCGGGCCGCAGGTCCCCCGCAGCTCCCAATCGGCTGCGGCCGGCTGCGCCAGGCGTTCGCGCAAGGCCGCCTGCCGCTCCGGCGTCAGCTCATAGCCACGCATCAATACGATCGCCGCGAGCTTGAAGATCACCGGCACCAGGCCGTAGAGCACCGCCAGCATCAGCAGGGCCCCGGCAGTGTTGTCTCCCGTCTCCGAAAAGCCGGTCCAGTCGAGGATCGGAAAGGCCAGCCCGACCGCCAGGGCCAGCGACATTTTCGTGGCCATGCTCCACACCGCGAAAAACAGACCCGTGCGCTGGGCCCCCGACACGGCCGTGTCTTCGTCCACGACATCGGCCTGCATGGCCGACGGCAGCACGAGATCGGCACCGACGCACAGACCGGTCAGCACGCAGACGGCGACGAACCACCACACATCCCCCGCCCCCAGCAGCGGCACCCAGACGAACACCGCGCAGGAGGCCAGCATGGCGGCGCACCAGGTGCGGTTCTTGCCGAAGCGGCGGCTCAGCTGGACCCAGAGCGGCACGCCGAGCACGCCGCAGAGGAAATACACGAGCAGCAGCAGCCCGGCCTCGTCGCCGGACCGCAGCACATGCTCGACGAAGAGCAGGAACAGGGTTGCCGGCAGGCCATTGGCCACCGCATTGACCAGA
>JAAAOG010000185.1 GCA_009909005.1 Alphaproteobacteria bacterium
CGCGGGCGGCTATGCTGCCGTCCGCCGCTCCAGCGAACGCTGGCGCCGCTGCAAATACCAGAGAGCCGCTTGCGATGCCGCCGAGCACAGGGTCCCGTTCGGGCGCAGTCCGACCGCCTTGAAGATCATCGCCATGCCGCGGTCGACATGCGGCTGCCGGTAATGACGGTAGGCCCGGACCATATAGGCATCGTTCGCGGCCTTGCGATCATAGGGCTCGCCATTGTTGTTGGCGGCATAATAGGCATAGGACAATTCGTCATTGCTGATTTCGAGAATCCGGCCCATCGCGACGCGAAAACGTTTGAGCTTGTTCATGCCCTCGAGGTCGAGATATCGCTTCAGATGATCATAAAACATCTTGTAATGCCGCAACTCGTCTGCGGCGATCTTCCGGCAGATGGTTTCGATCACCGGCTCGTCGGTGCTGTCGGCCAAGGCCGAATAATAGGAGCTTGTCCCGACCTCGACCATGCACCGCGCCACGAGTTCGCCGGACCGGGATCCGCGGATCGATTCGTCGACGTCGATCTCCAGGCGAAAGCCGCGGCGGAAATCCTCGAACCGCTTGTCGAAATCGAACTCCGGCTCGACCAGCCGCGCCCAGTTGCTCAGCGCCCGGCCATGCTGACGCTCCTCGTCACCCCAGGCGCGCGCCGCCGCCACGAAATCGGGATCGTCCGGGAAGACGTGCTCAAGATACGCGACGTAATCTGCCGAGTTGAACTCGACCATCGCCGCGGATTTGATGATTCGCGTCAGTTCGGGATCGATCTTGTTCCATTCGATCCGGTCCCAGGGAATGTCGTCCAGGGTCCAGTGCTTGTATCCCATGACCGTACCTTCAGACCATCGCGACAGAGAAGCCGCACCGGCAAACCGCAATGAGCGTCAGGCGTTCCGATTCTATTTCATCGGCGACAGGAAGATCGGGATCGGAGTCCTAGGATGCAAGAGCCAGACGCTTGGCGCGCGCCACCTCGAGCGCCCGTTCGACAGCCGCCCGCTCGGCCTCCGTCTTCGCCTCGGCCAGATCGTCCGCGAGATCGCTGATCTCCTGATCGACGGCCGCCGCGTTGAGATCGCCGACGGCGATCGCCTCTTCGGCCAGGACGGTACAGCGGTCCGGCGTGACCTCGGCAAAGCCGCCGGCGACGAAGACGCGGTGAGCGACCTGCGGCCGGCGGCTATAGACGTCAATGACCCCCGGCCGCACGGTCGAGATCATCGGCGCATGCCCGGCGAGGACGCCGAAATTGCCGTCAGCGCCGGGCACCACGACCATTTCGGAGTCTTCGGCCATGAGCAACCGCTCGGGGGAGACGAGTTCGAATGCGACTTTTTCAGCCATGTCCTTGCACCGGTTCGGGACCGCGCTCTCTGCCTGCCTGGATCAGGCCGCTTCCGCCGCCATCTGCCGGGCTTTCTCGACCGCCTCGTCGATGGTTCCGACCATGTAGAAGGCCGATTCCGGCAGATGGTCGTAGTCGCCGGCGCAGATGCCCTTGAACCCGCGGACGGTTTCCTCCAGCGAGACGAAGACACCCTGCTTGCCGGTGAAGACCTCCGCCACGAAGAAGGGCTGGCTGAGGAAGCGCTGAATCTTGCGGGCCCGCGCGACCACCAGCTTGTCGTCCTCGCTGAGTTCGTCCATGCCAAGGATCGCGATGATATCCTGCAGCGCCTTGTAGGTCTGGAGGATGCGCTGCACCTCGCGGGCGACATTGTAGTGCTCGTCGCCGACGACCCGCGGGTCGAGGATGCGGCTGGTCGAATCGAGCGGGTCGACCGCCGGATAAATCCCCAGCTCGGCAATCTGGCGGTTCAGCACCGTGGTGGCATCGAGGTGGGCGAAGGAGGTCGCCGGAGCCGGGTCGGTCAGGTCGTCGGCCGGCACGTAAATCGCCTGCACCGAGGTGATCGAGCCTTTCTTGGTTGTCGTGATCCGCTCCTGCAGGGCGCCCATGTCGGTCGCCAGGGTCGGCTGATAGCCCACCGCCGAGGGGATGCGGCCGAGCAGCGCCGACACTTCCGAGCCCGCCTGTGTGAAGCGGAAGATGTTGTCGACGAAGAACAGCACGTCCTGGCCTTCGACGTCGCGGAAGTACTCCGCCACGGTCAGGCCGGACAGGCCGACACGGGCGCGGGCGCCTGGCGGCTCGTTCATCTGGCCATAGACCAGCGCCGCCTTCGACCCCTCGCCTTCCAGCTTGATGACGCCGGAGTCGATCATCTCGTGATAGAGGTCATTGCCTTCGCGCGTCCGCTCGCCGACGCCGGCAAACACCGAATAGCCGCCATGCGCCTTGGCGATATTGTTGATCAGCTCCATGATGATGACGGTTTTGCCGACGCCGGCGCCGCCGAACAGTCCGACCTTGCCGCCACGGGCATAGGGGGCAAGCAGGTCGACAACCTTGATGCCGGTGACCAGCACCTCGGTCTCGGTCGACTGGTCGACGAATTCCGGCGCCGTGCGGTGAATGGGCGCCTTCATCTTCGTGACGATCGGTCCCCGTTCATCCACCGGTTCCCCGATCACGTTCATGATCCGGCCGAGGGTTTCCGGGCCGACCGGCATCTGGATCGGGTTACCCGTATCCGTCACCGTCTGGCCGCGCACCAGTCCGTCGGTGCTGTCCATGGCAATGCAGCGCACGGTGCTTTCACCGAGATGCTGAGCCACTTCAAGGATCAGCACCTTCTCGTCGATCTGCGTCTGCAGCGCATTCATGATCGGCGGGAGGTCGCCCTCGAACTGCACGTCGACGACGGCGCCCAAAACCTGTGTCAATTTGCCGCTCACGTTCCGCGGCGTTTCCTGAGCCGTCGCAGCTGAGGTGGCCATGGGTCCTCATCCTCCAGAGTGCGTCTGACGTGGCGCGTAGGCGATCGGCGGCTTGTCCGGCCCGCCGCTCTTACAGGGCCTCCGCGCCCGAGATAATTTCGATCAGTTCCTTGGTAATCATCGCCTGTCGCGTACGGTTGTACTGCAGCGTCAGGTCGTTGATCATGTCGCCGGCATTGCGGGTGGCGCTGTCCATCGCCGTCATCCGCGCGCCCTGCTCGCTTGCCGCCGATTCGAGGAGTGCGCGGAAGATCTGCACGGCGAGGTTTCGCGGCAGCAGTTCGGCGAGAATCTCTTCCTCCGACGGCTCGAACTCGTAAGGGGCGCGCTTGCGCGGATCGTCAGCCGCCTGCTTGCCGCCATCCCCGGCCGTCGCCGCGCTCCCGGTTTCCGGCATCTGCACCGGGATCAGCTGCGGAATCTCGACCTTCTGGCTGATGGCCGAGACGAAGCGATTGAAAATCACCGAGCAGACGTCGAACTCGCCGGCCTCATACCGGGCCAGCAGCTTGTCCCGGATTTCATTGGCATCGGCGAAGCTGAGACGCGGCCGTCCGATATCGGTCATGCTCTCGACGATCAGGCTGCTGTATTCGCGCCGCAGCACGTCCCGGCCCTTGCGCCCGACGCAGAACAGCTTGACCGTCTTGCCCTCGGCCTGCAGCGCCTGGATGCGCCGCCGCGTCTCCCGCACAATCGAGCTGTTGAAGCCGCCGCACAGCCCGCGGTCCGAGGTGATCGGAACGAGCAGATGCGTCTGGGTGCTGCCGGTTCCGGTCATCAGCTTCGGCCCCTGGCCGCCCGGGCCGAGGCTGGAGCTCAGGCCTACCAGCATGCGGTTCATTCGCTCGGCATAAGGACGCCCGGCCTCAGCCTGCTCCTGCGCCCGCTTGAGCTTGGAGGCTGCGACCATCTTCATGGCCGATGTGATCTTCTGCGTCGACTTGACGCTGGAAATCCGGTTTCTCAGGTCTTTCAGGCTTGGCATCGCCGATCCCCGTCAGCGTCTTTTCCGTCCGTACGCACGAGGGCCGGTGCCTAGACGAACACCTTGGAAAAGGACTTGAGAGCGTTGTGCAGCTGCTCCTCGATCTCGGTGGTCAGCTGCTTGGTTTCCCGTATGGAATTGAGGAGCTGGGTATTGTTCGCCCGCATCTCGTCGAGCAAACCCTTTTCGAACTTGCCGACCTGGCTCACCGGCAGCTTGTCGAGATAGCCGCGGACGCCGGCGAAGATCGACACCACCTGCTGTTCGACCGGCAGCGGCTCGTACTGGCCCTGCTTCAGCAATTCCGTCAGCCGGGCGCCGCGCTCCAGCAGCTTTTGCGTCGCGGCATCGAGGTCGGAGGCGAACTGCGCGAAGGCTTCCATCTCGCGGTACTGCGCCAGCTCCAGCTTGATGGAGCCGGCCACCTGCTTCATCGCCTTGATCTGGGCGGCCGAGCCGACGCGGCTCACCGAGATGCCGACATTGATGGCCGGCCGGATGCCTTTGTAGAAGAGGCTGGTTTCCAGGAAGATCTGGCCGTCGGTGATCGAGATGACATTGGTCGGGATATACGCCGAAACGTCGCCGGCCTGGGTCTCGATAATCGGCAGGGCGGTCAGCGAGCCGGCGCCATGATCGTCATTGAGCTTGGCGGCGCGTTCGAGAAGGCGGCTGTGCAGATAGAAGACGTCGCCCGGGAAGGCCTCGCGGCCCGGCGGGCGGCGCAGCAGCAGCGACATCTGGCGATAGGCGACGGCCTGCTTCGACAGGTCGTCGTAGATCACCAGGGAGTGCATGCCATTGTCGCGGAAGTACTCGCCGATGGTACAGCCGCTATAGGGAGCCAGGAATTGCAGCGGCGCCGATTCCGACGCGGAGGCGGCGACGACCACCGTGTAGTCCATCGCGCCATTGTCTTCGAGCGTCTTGACGATCTGGGCGATCGTGGACCGCTTCTGCCCGACCGCGACGTAGACGCAATACATGCGTTTCGATTCGTCGTCGGTCTTGTTGACGTCGCGCTGATTGAGAATCGCGTCGATCGCGACCGCAGTCTTGCCGGTCTGGCGGTCGCCGATGATCAGCTCGCGCTGGCCGCGGCCGATCGGGGTCAGGGCATCCACGGCCTTGATGCCGGTCTGCATCGGCTCGTGCACCGAGCGGCGCGGAATGATGCCCGGTGCCTTCACTTCGGCCCGGCGCTTTTGTTCGGTGTGGATCGGCCCCTTGCCGTCAATCGGATTGCCGAGCGGGTCGACGACGCGACCCAGAAGCCCCTTGCCGACCGGCACCTCGACGATGGCGCCGGTCCGCTTGACGGTGTCGCCTTCCCCGATCGCGCGGTCTTCACCGAAGATCACCACGCCGACATTGTCGTCTTCGAGATTGAGCGCCATGCCCCGGATCCCGCCGGGGAACTCCACCATTTCGCCCGCCCGCACATTGTCGAGCCCGTAAACGCGGGCCACACCGTCGCCTACCGACAGAACCTGACCGACCTCGGCCACATCCGCCTCGGCCCCGAAACTCGCGATCTGGTTCTTGATGATCGCCGAAATCTCGGCGGCACGAATTTCCATCACACCATCCCCTTCATGGCGAGTTGCATTCTGTCGAGCTTGGTCTTGAGTGAGGAGTCGACCATGCGCGAGCCGACGCGCACGATCATGCCGCCCAGCAGCGACGGGTCGACGCTCAGATTCACCGAAACCCGCTGTCCATAGGTCTTGCGCAGATGCTCGGTCAGCGCTTCGGTCTGCTCCGCGGTCAGCGCGTGCGCCGACCGGACCTCGGCCGTCATCTCGCCGCGTCGGCGTGCCAGCTCCGCGAGGAAAGCGTCGATCATTGCGCCGAGCGCAAAGAGACGGCGGTTGGTCGCGACCAAACCGACGAATTTGCGCGTCAGCTCGGTTGCCTCCAGCTTCTCCAGCACGGCCAGGATGGCATTGCGCTGCTCATCCCGGCTGACGACCGGGCTGCGCACCAGGCGGCGCAAATCTTCGCTTTCGCCGATGAGCGCTTTGATCTGCTGCAGATCCCCGGCAACCGCGTCGAGCGCCTTGTTTTCTTCCGCCAGCTCCAACAGCGCGGTGGCATAACGCGCGCCGAGGCCGGACATACCGATGGCGAGTGCGGCCACGATGGTCCTCGAACTTCCTGAGACGGACCCGAGATCGGGACCGTGGGATATGACGTTGCGCTTTGTCGGGAAAGCGGAGCGGATGCCGCTGGGGTGCCCCGCGCCGTCAAGGCAGGGTTCGGTCTAGCACAGGGTCTGACGCGGCGCAACTCGTCTGATGTGTGCTATTGCACCGCAACACGGACCTCCCGTCGTTCCGTCGGCGGGAACGATCTGTTCGGTTTCGTTCCCTTTGTTCCGCCAAAGCGATCACCACTTTCTGCGGGGGCCGGAGGATCGGCCGCAATGACCGCAGATGCGAAACCAGGATCAGGGAGAGTCGACAAATGACACGCTTCACGCTTGCCGCCGCCGCGGCCGCTTTCCTCGCCGCCGGCCCGGCAACCGCTCCGGCCCAGGCGGCGGAGGAATGGACCATCGATCCCTCGCACACGCATATCCTGTTCTTCGTCAACCATTTCGGCATGTCCGACATCCAGGGCGAATTCATGGAATTCGACGGCACCTTCATGCTGGATCGGGACAATCCGGAAAACAGCTCCATCGATGTCACGATCGATGTCGGCAGCCTCGACAGCGGTTGGCAGGAGCGT
>JAAAOG010000084.1 GCA_009909005.1 Alphaproteobacteria bacterium
CCATTTCATAGGCGCCGGGCCCGAGAATGCCGCGCGGCATCCGGTGAAATTCCTTGATCGGGAATTGCCAGAGCTTTTCTGCTTGCATGACGTGTTCCTCCATGTTTTTGGGTTGTTGCGCCCCTTGCCGGGGCAGGGATTTTGGGAGGCGGCGGTTGAACCTGCCTCCGGACAAAGCGGACCGGTTTGCCGAGGGTCAGCGCCTCCTCGCCAGGGTAGGACACGGGGTATGGGTCGCGGGCCGCCGCGCGGTCGAGCGTCTATCCGCGTGCCGGGACGGCTATCCGGGCGCAGACTTCGAGCCGGGCCGGGCCGTGACGGCCGTCCTCAGGCCGGGGCCGGGTCAGGGCGCCGACGGATGACGCAGGGATGGGCCGTTGCGCAGGGCTTTTCGCATGTGCGAAACATTGGATCGTCCTCCCGTGGCGTTCGGAAACGCTGTTTCTTCGTTATTCCCTGCACGGTAACAAGACGTTCCGGGAATAACCATTGTCCCGATGGCGCAATTTCGGATGCCACCACAGAACGGCCATTCGGCCTAATCCGAAAGTATAGAATGGCAGGGGCCAAGGGAGGGACCCGAGGCGCGGAGGGTCACGGCCCGTCCTCACCGCAAAAGGCACGGGGGCGCGCCGCATCGCCGGTGTCACGGGAGGAGTTTGGCCGCGGTCACGGATCTCCGGATTAAATGATCGGAGCGATTGCGCGGGGTCTCCGTTATCTCCGGGATGGCCTCGGCGCCGCCAAGGCGCTATCTAAACCATCGTAGCCATTGCGTTCGAGGCCACGTTCCGCCCATGCAGCAGGACAACGATCCCGTCTCCGTCTTCAAGCGCGCCACCTCGTCGACCCTGCGCGCCATTGCCGAGAGGACGGACATCAACATCACCTATGGCGGCGAGCCGCCGGGCCTGTCCGGCGACCGCGCGCGTCTGCCCATGCCGTCCCGTTTGCTGGCGCCGGCCGAAGTGGCACGGGCCCGTGGGGCGGCCGACGCCGTGGCGTTGCGCCTGCGCCATCATGACTCCAAGGTCTATGCGCACCGCATGCCGGCCAGCGATGCCGCCCGCTCCTCCTATGAGGCGCTGGAGCAGGCCCGCTGCGAGGCGATCGGCGCCCGCCAGATGGTCGGCATTTCCGACAACCTCGCCGCGGCGCTGGAAGAGCGCTATCGCCGCCAGGGCTTCGAACGCATCACCGAGCGCGACCAGGCGCCGCTGGCCGACGTCCTGCGGCTGCTGGCCCGTGAGGCGATGACCGGCGAGGCGCCGCCGCCCGCCACCCGCAATGCCGTCGACCTCTGGCGGCCGCTGCTGGAATCGCGGATCGCCCGCGGCCTCGCCGCCCTTTCAAAGGTCGTCACCGATCAGGACGCCTATGCCTGCGAGGTAAGGAAGCTCCTTCAGCAGCTGGATTTCGAGGTCGGGGCGGAACAGGACTCGGAGGAGAACGAGGACAGCAACTCTGCCAGCGAGGAGAACCGCGAGGAAAGCCCCGCCAGCGCCGGCGAGCAGGAGGGCGACACCGCCTCCATGGACAGCTCGCACAGCGAGGCCGACAGCGAACAGGGCGAGGAAGAGCAAACGGAGGCCGGCACCGAGGAGATGGAGGGCGAGCTGCGCGAGCAGAGCGGCGGCGAGGACCCCGACGCGCCCGGCCAGCCCTGGCGGCTCGACCGCGACCCCGTCGGCACCAACGACCCGCTGCAGTACAAGGCCTTCACCCAGAACTTCGACGAGGTGGTCGATGCCGCGCAGCTGTGCGATGCTGCAGAGCTGGCGCGGCTGCGGCTGTTGCTCGACCAGCAGCTGCAACACCTGCAGGGGGTGATTTCCAAGCTGGCCAACCGGCTGCAGCGCCGGCTGATGGCCAAGCAGACCCGGGCCTGGGAATTCGACCTGGAGGAGGGGCTGCTGGACGCCGGGCGGCTCGCCCGGGTGATCACCACGCCGCTCACCCCGCTGTCCTACAAGGCCGAGCGGGACATGGAATTCCGCGACACGGTGGTCACGCTGCTGCTCGACAATTCCGGCTCGATGCGCGGCCGGCCGATCGGCATCGCGGCGATGAGCGCCGACATCCTCGCCCGCACCCTGGAGCGTTGCGGGGTCAAGGTCGAGATCCTCGGCTTCACGACCAGGCAGTGGAAGGGCGGCCAGTCGCGCGAGCGCTGGCTGCAGGCCGGCAAGCCGCAGAACCCGGGCCGCCTCAACGATCTCCGGCACATCGTCTACAAATCGGCCGATGCCCCCTGGCGGCGGGCCCGCAAGAATCTCGGCCTGATGCTGCGCGAGGGCATCCTGAAGGAGAATATCGACGGCGAGGCGCTGCTCTGGGCCCATCAGCGGCTGCTGGGGCGGAGCGAGCGGCGGCGGATCATGATGGTGATCTCCGACGGCGCGCCGGTCGACGACAGCACCCTGTCGGTCAACAGCGGCAGCTATCTCGAGCGGCACCTGAAGCAGGTGATCGACTGGATCGAGCGGGCCTCGCCGGTCGAGCTGACGGCCATCGGCATCGGCCATGACGTCACCCGCTATTACAAGCGGGCGGTGACCATCGTCGATGCCGAGCAGCTGGGCGGCACCATGATCGACAAGCTGGCGGAGCTGTTCGACGAGAGCCCGGCGCCTATCGCCGCCCCCTCGGCGCGCGGCAGTATCGGCCGGCCCGGCACGCATGTGATCTGACGGCCCGCCCCCATGCTTTCCCGGCTGATGCCGCCGGCCCTGATCGCAATGGGCTGGGCGGTGCTGTTCCTCCCGGCTGCGGCGCTACGCGGCCTGCACTATGAGGAGGGGCGGCGGGCTCTGGCGGCCATGAACATGCTGGCCGAGGGCAACTGGCTGCTGCCCGCCGTCCTCGACGTGCCTTATCTCAACAAGCCGCCGCTGCTGCCCTGGCTGATCGCCGGGGCCGGCTGGCTGCTGGGCGCGGTCGGCGAGTGGGCGGTGCGGTTGCCCCCCTTGCTGGCGACGCTGGCCGGCGGGCTGCTGGTCTACGGGCTGGCGGCCCGGCTGGGCGGACGGACGGCCGGGCTGTTCGGCGCCGCCGCTTTTCTGCTGTCGCCGATGATCCTGGAAAAGGCCGCCGTCGGCGAGACCGATGTGACGGTGACCGTCACCCTGTTTGCCGGCTTCCTGCTCTGGTGGCTGGCGGCCGAAGGCGGGCGTGTGCCGGCCTGGGCCTGGGCCGGCTGTGCCCTTTGCCTGGCGCTGGCGGCGCTCGCCAAGGGGCCGATCCCGCTGGCCTTCTTCGCCGTCGGGGTCGGCGGCATGAGCCTGCTGGCCGGCCGGGCGCGCGACCTGCTGCCGCTTGCCGGCGCCCTGTCGGCCGCACTGCTGGCGCTTGGCGCCTGGGCGCTGGCGGTCTACGAGCCGGGCAACGCCGCCCACTGGCAGTCGGAAATGCGGCTCAACAGCAGTGCCGGAACGCTCCTGTCCTATCTGATCGCGCGCGTCGAGCTGGTCGGCGAGTTGCTGGCCATGTGGTCGCCCTGGCTGTGGCTGGCGCTGCCGCTGTTCGTGCCTGCCTGGCGCCGCCGGCTGGGCCTGGACGGGGAGAGCCGCACGGCCCTGGCGCTCGGGCTCTATGCCTTCGGCTTTCTGCCTGTGCTGCTGCTCTGGCCGGACAGCCTGCCGCGCTACGCCATGCCGGCGGTGCCGGCGCTGGCGGTGGCGGCCGGGCTGGTGGCGGCGCGGCTCTGGGCTCTGCGGCCGCGGCGGGTGCGGCCGGCTTTGGCGGCGGTGGTAGCGGTCATGGCCGTCGGGCAGGTGCTGGTGGCGACCGGCGTCGTGCCGCTCAGGGCCGAGCTCTACGCCTATGCCCGCCCGGCCGGCGCGGCGCTGGGGGCCGCCATGCGTGCCGACCCCGCACCGGCCTATTTCAGCTCGGTGATCGGCGACCACAACATCATGCTCTATACCGGCGAGCCGATCCGCGAGGTGCCGGTCGGCCGCGCCGGCCGCATCGCCCCGCCGGCGTGGATCGTCACGACGCCGGAAGCCCTGCCGGCGCTGCGCCGCCGGCTTCCGGCCCTGCCCCGGACGCCCGCCGCCGAGGCTGTGGGGCGCCGCGGCCAGCCTTTCTGGCTCATGCGTCTGCCCGCCGACGATGCCGCGCCGTCCGTCCTCGAACCGTAACCAAGCCCTGCTATGGTCGGCCGGACGCCGGCCCGGCCACCCGGCCGGCGGACCAGGGAGGACAGGGAAAGGCGAGGGACGAGATGACACGGCTTTGGCTTCTGAGCTTCTGTGCCCTGCCGGCGCTGGTCGCCGGGCTCGACGGCGCCGCCGCGCGCACCGACTATATCGCCGGGATCGAGGTGCTCCCGGCCACCGCCGAGACGCCGGCCGACACGGTCCGCGGCGTCGTTTTCGAGGACGGCAACCGGGACGGTATCCGCCAGGACGGCGAGGCCGGCGTCCCCGGCATCCTGGTCTCGAACGGCCGGGAGGTCGTGCGCACCGGCGGGGGCGGCGCCTACAGCCTGCCCGTCTATGACAATATGACGGTCTTCGTCACCGAGCCGGCCGGCTATGACGTGCCGCTGGACGACGCGCTGGTGCCGCAGTTCTTCTATCACCACCTGCCGGACGGCACGCCGCAGGAGCTGCGCTATGGCGGCCTGCCGCCGACCGGGCCGCTGCCGGCGGCGATCAACTTCCCTATGATCCGGGGGGAGCCGGCGGAGCAGTTTCGCTGCGTCGTCATGGGCGACACCCAGCCCTATTCGAATACCGAAATCGGCTATGTCCGCGACAGCATCGTCACCGACCTTCTGGCCCAGGATTTGAGCAATGCCGAATGCATGATCCTGGTCGGCGATGTCATGGGCGACGATCTCGGCCTGCTGCCGCGTTTCCTGGACATCATGAGTACCGTCGAGCTGCCGCAATACTATATTCATGGCAATCACGATTTCGATTTCGACGCGACGACCGATGAACACTCGGCCGACAGCTGGCGGCACCTCTATGGCCCGAACTATTATGCCTTCGAGATCGGGCAGGTGCACTTCATTGCGCTCGACAATGTCGTCTATCCCTGCACGGAGGAGGACGTCGCCGCGGACGATCGGGCCCGTTGCGGCAATCCGGAGGACCCGGTCTATAACGGCCGGGTGACCGACCGGCAGATGACCTGGCTGGCCAATCACCTGGCGCTGGTGCCGGAGGACCGGCTGATCGTCCTCCTCCACCACATCCCCTTCGTCTCCTTCGTCGACAGCCGGACCGGCCGCCACCAGACCGACAATGTCAACGAGATCTATGCGCTGATCGGGGAGCGTCCGGCCCTGTCGCTCTCCGGCCATACTCATACGCTGGAACAGCTGGTGGAGGGCGAATCCTATGCCGGCTGGGCGGAACGCGTCGGCGTCGAGGCAGTGCCGTTCAACCACGTCATCACCGGCGCGCCCTCCGGGAACTGCTGGTCACAGGATTTCAATGTCGACGGCATCCCGATGTCCTTCGCCCGGCTCGGCGTGCCGCGCGGCTACATGCTGTTCGACTTCGACGGCAATACCTATACCGACCGCTTCTACGGTGCCAATCTGGCGGCCGACCGGCAGATGTGGCTGTCCTTCAACACGCCGCAATTCCGCAGCTGGTACGAGACACTGCTCGCCTGGACCCAGGCGCACGGCTGGGAGGAGGGGCTGGTCCCGCCGCTCAGCATCAACGACCTGGCCGATACGAAGCTGTTCACGCCGGCTGACCTGGCGGAGGGCGTGTCCCTCGCCGCCAATGTCTGGAACGGCAGCCGCCACACCGCGGTGACGGTGCGGATCAATGGCGGGGACCCCGTCAGCCTGACCCGGACCCAGGAGGGCGAAGGCGAGGACGTGCGCGAGGGGGCCGACTATGCCGACCCGTTCGCCATCATGCGGCAGCTGAGCGTCGCCCGCTACGCCCTGCGCAGCAGCGAGGGCGCGCCGCGCACGCAGGGCTTCGAAATCTGGCAGGGCGAACGCTTCGGCCCCGCCTTCCCGCAGGCGATGCAGCCCTGGATGCTGGCCGACCAGTCCATGCACCTGTGGACCTGGACCCTGCCGGCCGACCTGCCGGCCGGAACCCATGTTGCCGAAGTCACCGCCACCGACCGCCACGGCCGGTCCGTTACCGACCGTATCGTCTTCGAAGTCCGCGCCGAGCGCCCCGACCCCCTCTGGCGCGAAGACCTGTGGGAAGAGGCGGCAGAATAAGCTTGCAGACCGGCGGGCCAGGGCGCTCCCGGCCCGCCTCTGCTCCTGCTTCCGGTTGCATGCGCCGGTAAGCGAGGGCATAGATGCCGGTCATGCGAGGCGCCGATCAGATATACCATCGCCTGTTTTCCCACCCGCTGATGGTGGAGCAGCTGGTGCGTGATTTTGTGCACGATGCCATGGCGGCCGATCTGGATTTCCACGGCATGGAACGGGTTACGGCCAAGGCGTACGGCCAGAGCGGGGCGCGGCGCGACGGCGACATCATCTGGCGCATCCCGACCGGCTACGGTACCGACATTTATCTGTACTTGATGCTGGAGTTCCAGTCGCAGAGCGATCCCTGGATGGCCGTCCGCACGC
>JAAAOG010000082.1 GCA_009909005.1 Alphaproteobacteria bacterium
CCTGGTCCCTTCCGCCAGCCCGGGCAGGTCTTCCCACCGTATCGGGATGGGGCGCCCTGTATCGGGCGGCAAGTCTGGCGGTGTCCGGTCCCACATGAAAAAACTCCAAAACCCTCGGGTAGTCGCGGTTTTCCGGCGCGGACGAGCGCAGCCGGGGCTGTGTGCCGCGATGCACAAAGCCCTTTTCTGTTTAGGGGATATTAAGTTCAGGTTGGCGGCCTTGTCAATGTTTTCCGGAAGAACGGGTCCAAAAAAAGAAAGTCAGGAAACTTGGAACCAAATTGTCATGTAAGCCATTCGAGCAGCGTTGTGTAATACCAAAGGTAAGCAAGTGTTAATCGTTTGTAAAGAATGGCTTTGTCGGCAGCATCCAGCAAGGCTGAAGCCTGAAGATTGTAAGGCATTTGTTCCCAGGCGATGGCTTTTGCCGGAGCGCCTGTTCCGGGCCTGTTTCGGAATGCGGGTAGGGTCGCCGACGATCCGGTCTTTTTTGCAGCTGAGACGCACTTCTGTCCGGTGCCGAACAGCGCCCGGTGCGGTCAGGCAACGTGCATTCCGGATCCCTGCGACAAATTGTGGCGCCGACTCGGTCGTTCGGGACTAGATGTCGAGGGCGATGGTGTCCGCGGACGCGGCGGGGACGGCCGAGCAGATCAGGACCTCGCCCTCGGGCGGCCGGCTTTCGGGCTCCTGGACATAGGCGACCGTGCCCTCGATCAGCCGGGAGGAACAGGTCTGGCAGATGCCGGAGCGGCAGCCGAAATCCGGCGACAGGCCGGCGGCCTCGGCCAGCTCCAGCAGCGTGCCCGAACCCGGCTGCCAGGTGGCGGTGATGCCCGAACGGCGGAAGCCGACCTCCCGCGGCGCCTCCGCGGGGGCCGGGCCGGATGTCGCTGCCGTCGCGTCGTCCGGCTGCGCTTCGGCAGCTTCGGCCGCTTCGGCATTGTCATCGGGCCGGCGGGTGAGCGCCGCCGGGCCGAAGGACTCGGCGAAGATGCGGCAGTCGGGCACGGTCAGAGCTCGCAGACCGTCATAGAGGTCCTGCATGAAGCCGGCCGGGCCGCAGAGATAGACGTCGACATCGTCGACGGGCAGAAGGTCCGTCAGGAGGTCGACCGTGATCCGGCCGTCGCTGTCATAATCGCGGCCCGGCCGGTCGGCCGGATCGGGCCGGCTATAGGCGATGTGCACACGCACGGCGTCGCTGGCGGCGGCGAGGCCGGCCAGCTCTTCGGCGAAGGGCCGTTCGCGGCCATTGCGGCTGCCGTGGACGAACCGGACGGGGCGGGTGCGGCCGGTGCGTTCGCCGTCCTGCACCACATGGCGGAGCATGGCGAGCATCGGCGTGATGCCGACACCGGCCGAGAGCAGCAATGCCGGCCGGCTCTCGGCCGCGTCGATGACGAAATCGCCGCGCGGCGCCATGGCCTGAATGGTGTCGCCCTCGCCGACATGGTCGTGCAGGAAATTCGAGGACAGGCCGGGCGGCAGGCCCGGGCCGGCCGGCCCCTCGCGCTTGACGCTGAGCCGCAGGCGCGGATCGCCGGGCGCCGCGGTCACGGTATAGGTGCGGCGGACCGGCTGGTCGCGGCCCGGAACGGCGAGCCGGATCGGCAGGTACTGGCCGGCCTGGAAGGACGGCACGGCGCCGCCATCGGCCGGCTCCAGATGGAACGAGGTGATGGTCTCGCTCTCCGCCACTTTGCGCACGACGCGGTACGGACGATAGGTATCGCGATCGGCCTCGGCCTCGGCCTGCATGGCGGCGTCCGCCTCCTCCCCTGTGCCCATGGCCAGGGAGTGTGGGGAGAATTCGCCGAAGGTCCAGCGCAAGGGCAGGCCGCCGGGGAGGTGCCGGCCCTCCGCCATGCGGAAGCGCAGCAGCCGCTCGGCTCCCGGCCAGGCGCGCACGGCCGGGCCGTCCCAGACGATCTCCACCCTGCCGGTCAGCTGCAGCACATCGCCGTTTTCGAAATCCACGAACAGCAAGCCGGCGCGCGGATCGAGCGCGAGGTTGCCGATGGTGTTGAAGTGGTTGTTGCCGGGAAAGTCGGGGATGGTCAGGGTGCCGTCCTCCGCCACCCCGACAAAGCCCGGCCGGCCGCCGCGGTGGGACATGTCGACCCCGCGCACCTGCGGATCCCCGTCTGCGGCGACGGCGGTGGCGATGAACAGCGTATCGGCCCCGGCGATCAGCGCGCCGGCGGCCTCGTCGAGCCCGTCGAGATGCTCCGACTGCTGCGGCGGCGGGTCGTCGGGCTCGCGCACCCATGCGGGCTCCCGCGTCTGGATATATTGCGGGCAATTGCCGAAGCTCTGATCGACGGCCAGCGTGAAGCCGTCATCGCCGGCCACCGTGACATGGCCGTTGAGGCGGTTGCGCCGCCGGGTTGCGAACTCCATGCCGAGCAGCCCGAGCGGCGCGCCCGCGCGCAGGGCGCCGGCCAGCGGGTCGCCGGGGGTCGGCCGGGCGGCGACTGTCAGATGATGCAGATCGGGCGCTGAGACGAAGCCCGGCCGGCCGGCGATAACAGAGGCCCAGGGCCGGCCCGCCGCGTCGACCGATCCCGCGAACAGCACCGGCAGGCGGGTGTAAAAGGCCCGGTGCTGGTCGGGCAGATGATCGCGGATCATCCGGCGGCCCTGCGCTTCGATCCGCTCGCGCACGCCCAGCCTCTCCTGTATTGCCCGCTCGCCTGCGTGAAAAGGCGAGTCCGCCCGGCTCCAGCCGCTTTCCCCCATGGGGTGGTGCCTCCCGTTGTCGCCTGGTCAGTCGGAACGCTGCGGCGCGTGGGCCATGGGCAGGAAGTTGGGCAGCGCCTCGATGCGGGCAAGCCAGCCGCGGATATGGGGATAGGGCTCGAGCGACAGGTCGCCCTCCGGTGCCCGGGCGATGTAGGTATAGGCGGCAATGTCGGCGATGGTCGGGCCGTCGCCGACCAGCCAGGCGCGGCCGGCGAGATACGGGTCGATCGTCTCGAACAGGCTGACGGCGGTCCGCTGCGCCTGGGCGAGGTCGACCTTGGTGCCGAAGACCAGGGCTCGGCGGGCTGCCGCCGGGCCGTTGTTGATCTGCCCGGCGGCCACCGACAGCCAGCGCTGCACGGCCGCGGCGCCGGCGGGATCGCGCGGATACCACCGCTCCTCGGCATAGGTCAGCGCCAGATAGACCAGGATGGCCAGGGAGTCCGCGACCACGGTGCCGTCATCGTCGATTACGGGTACCTGGCCGAAGACGTTCTTTGCCAGAAATTCCGGCCGCTTCTGGTCGCCGGCCTGCAGATCGACGTCGACCTGCTCATAGGGCACGCCGATCAGCGACAGAAACAGCGCGACCCGATGGGCATGGCCGGAGAGTTCATGGCGATACAGCGTGATCATCGGGGCCTCCTCGCTTCCGTGCGGGTCTATTGCCGCCGTGCGGCCTGAATTATGGCCCGACGGCGGCCTCCGGCGTCTACCCCTCGTGCCTGGCTGCTTCTCACCTGAGCCAAGCCGTCTTGGGCCGCCGGGTCCCGAGGCGCGAGGCTACTGCCGGGAGCAAAGACCCGGCGATGGTGGAACGCAATCAAACCAACATCGTGATCGATGCGATCACCGCTGCAATGATGGTGATGGTCTGCACGCCGATTGCACCAACGATCCATCTCATCATGTTCGAATTGACTTGCTGTACCATAAGACGGACCCCTTCAATGTCTTTGGTCAGACGCAATTCGGTTTGATGAAGATCCGCACGAATAAGAGTCATCTCTTTCTGTAACTCTCCGCGGACAAGAGCCGTCTCTTTTTCAATCTGGCCGCGAACGATGGCGATGTCCTTCTGGATCTCGCCACGGATCATGGCAATTTCCTTTTGCAGCATCTCTCGGGTTTCAAGGCCGGCACCCTTGACCTCCTCGATTTCCTTCCGCAGCATCTCCCGGGTTTCAAGGCCGGCACCCTTGACCTCCTCGATTTCCTTCCGCAGCATCTCTCGGGTTTCAAGGCCGGCAACCTTGACTTCCTCGATTTCCTTCCGCAGCCGCAGTTCGGTGGCTGCAACCTCCACGCGGATTTTTTCGATTTCGATGGTCAGCCGGCCCTCCACCTCCCGAAGTTCGGTGCGGACGGCGAGGGCAGCTGATACGGGATCCCGTTCCTCGAGTGCCTCGAACGCCTCGGCGATCAGCCGGGCGCGGGCCTTGTCGTCGGGCGCGGTCGTCAGCGCCTCGTAGAGTTGCACGGCGGAGGTCATGGCTCTTTCTATATGCCGCAGTCTGCGCGGTGCGGCAAGCGATGCCCGCGCCCTTACAGACGGTCGAGAAACGCCAGCAGGGCGGCGCGGTCGGCAGCCGGCAAAGCGCGGAAGGTCTTGCGGGCGGCGGCCGCCTCGCCGCCATGCCAGAGGATTGCCTCCGTGATGGTGCGGGCGCGGCCGTCGTGCAGCAGCCCGGCTTCCGGCGCCAGCGTCCGCCATGCCCCGAGGCCCCAGAGCGGCGGGGTGCGCCATTCCTGCCCCGTCGCCAGGCCCTGGCGGGCCCCGTCGGCGAGGCCCGGTCCCATATCGTGCAGCAACAGGTCCGTGTAAGGCCGGATCGCCTGTCCGGCCAGGGCGGCGGGCACGCCGTGTGTCGCGGTCGCCAGGGCCGGGCGGTGGCAGGCGGCGCAGCCGATGTCGTCGAACAGCGCCCGGCCGCGCGCCGCCTCTTCGGAGGGCGGTCCGTCCGGCCCCGGCACCGCGCCATGGGCCTGCGCATAGGCAATGGCGGCGAACAGGTCCGGCCCGACCTCGACCGCTTCATCCGGGCCAGTGCCGTGCGGGCCGGCGCGGCAATCGGGCTGGGCGGCGGTGCAGTCGCCGGCGGCCTCGGGCAGCAGCGGCGTCGACAGGCCGAGATCGTCCCGGAAGGCGCGGGCGATCTGCTGGTCGAGCGTGGCCGCCCCCGCCTTCCAGCCGAAACGGCCGATCCGCAGGCCGCCCTCCGGCCCGCGCACCAGGTTCGGCCGGCCGGATATGCCGTCGCCATCGGCATCCAGCGGGTCGGCGGCGGCCAGGATCGCGGCGGCCGGCACGGCGTCGAGCAGGCCGAGACCGATCAGCGCCGGCGCCTGGCGCGGCGCGGCGACCATGCCGGGTGCCAGCGGGCCGTAGGCCGGATCGGCCGGCGCGAATCGCGGCGCGCGCAGCCGGACGACCGTGCCGTCGGTCAGAGCAACCGCGCGGCTCTCCCAGACCACCACCACCCGCGCTTCCGGACTCAGGCCCGGCAGCGCCGCGGTCTGGATCTGGCGGCCATAGACCGGGTCGCCGCGGTCGGTCTCGCCACTGTCCTCGCCATCCGCCGGATGCAGCTGCAGGACCAGGCCCGGCCGGGCGAGCCGCCCGCCCGCTGCCGGCGGGCCATCACCGCGGCCATTGCGGGGATGGCAGCTGCTGCAGGCCTCGGCATTGAACAAGGGCCCGAGGCCGTCGGTGGCGCGAGCCTCGGCCGGGGCGGGGACCCAGGACCGCTCGAACACCGCCTGGCCGACATGAAAGTCGAGCCGCGCACGTTGCGGCAGGTTGGCGGCCGGACGGGTCAGGATATGACGGTCGCGCGGGCCGAAAACGGTCGTCGCCCCGCCGGCCGGGGGCGGCGTCGAGAGCCCGGCGTCCTCCGCCCGGCCCCCGGACAGTCCCAGACCGACAACGCCGGCGCAAAGCGCCAGCACAAGGGTGGCGAGCCACAAGCGTGCGCCGCGGCAAAGCCACCGGAGCGGGTGCATGACCGATGTCTCGCGATGAACCCGGCCTCTGGGCGGAATCAGACTTCTCTTCGGCGGGGTCAAGCGGCCCGTCCCGCGTGTCCGCTTTTTCTGCGCTCCGCCCGGCGTCCCCCCGGGCGGCGAGGTCGTCCACCACCATGCGGTCCGAGAGCGGCACGGACCATTGGTCTCGTCTGGCGGCGCACGGCGGCGCGTGAGGCGGACTATTGCCATCTGGCCGGCCTGACCCGCCGCATCCTCGCCGAGGCTGTTCCGGAGGTCAGCGTGGCGTGAGCGAGCCCGGACCCGCGCAACGCGGGACTATTGAGACTGCGGCTCGTGCCGCAATTCGGTCCGCCAGGCGCTGCCGGTGCGGCGCCGCCTGTCGTGTTCCCGGCGCGCCGTCTCGCCGCCGGAGTCCCGGCGGTGATCGGCCCGATCCAGGATCTCCCGCCGTTCGCCGTCGCTGGCCGACGGCCACGCCATGATCTCGTCGCCGGTCCGCTGGCAGCCGATGCAATAGCCCGTTTCCGGGTCCAGCTGGCAGACCCCGACGCACGGCGAAAGGACGTTTGAGAAAGACGCCATAATGTTACCTATCCCGTGTTCGGTGTGTGCGTGGACCTTGTTCCGTTGCATTGCAACATAACAATGGTTCGGGCGTTTGCGAAGGGGTCGCAGCCTTCGGCGCATCGAATCTCTGCAGCGGCGGGCGGTCGCAGGGGCTGTGCCGCGGCCGGCTTCCACCGCAAACGTCGCAAATTTTAGTTTAATGTCAGATGAGCCTTTCGCGCTTACGGAGTTTTAAGGATATGGGTGTACCCCCTTA
>JAAAOG010000059.1 GCA_009909005.1 Alphaproteobacteria bacterium
GGGCAGTATCTGCAGCCGACCGTCAAACATGCGGCCGTCGACCGCTTCGTGCCGCCGGATACGTTCGCCGCCTATGAGCGCGTTGCGCGCGGCAAGGGCTTCCTGATGGTCTCGGCCTCGCCGCTGACCCGGTCGTCCTATATGGCGGGAGAGGATTTCGAGAAATTGCGGGCCGCCCGGCAGGCCTCCCTGCAGGGTCTGGACTCGCTGGTGCTGGCCGATATGGCCGGACGGGCGGCACAGTAAGACGATGGTGACGATCCGGCCTTACCCTGGCTGACGCGGCTGACGCGGAGAAAGAGAGAGCATCCATGCCGACACATGCGGAGAAGAGGGTAGTCCCCTATACCCCGACGCAGGTGTTCGATCTCGTAGCGGATATCGAGCGGTACCCCGAGTTCCTGCCCTGGTGCAAGGCGGCACGCATCCGCAAACGCCAGGGGAACCTGCTGATCGGCGACCTGATCATTGGCTTCCGCATGGTCAAGGAGCGGTTTACCAGCCATGTGACCTTGACGCGCCCCAATCGGATCGACGTCGAGTACACGCAAGGCCCGCTACGCTATCTGAACAATCACTGGGTGTTCAGGCCGCACCCGGAAGGCTGCCTGATCGACTTTTACATCGATTTCGAGTTCCACTCGAAAATGCTGCAGAAGCTGATCGGCGTGCTGTTCAACGAAGCGGTGCAGCGCATGGTCGGCGCCTTCGAAACGCGGGCCCACGAACTCTATGGCGAGCCACCGGTCAACGACCACATGCACGATCGGGCGTCCAAAGCCAGCGTCGGGTAAATCGTCGGGGGTTATGTATGAAAAGGAGCGTGGATGTGGGAAAATTCACGCTCCGCCGGAGGCGAACTAAGTAAAAATTGCCGCCTTAATTGCTAGGCCGGTTATCTAAAACGAGATCGTGAAGAAACGTGATTACTTCCGTTACCTTCTGGTGATATCGGACGATTTGGCCGATTGATGTTCCCATATGCCGTCCATGTGCGGCGTTATTCCGATTGTTCATGATGCTCGCCACTGCGTCTCTTCGCTCGCCGTCCCAATATTCATTCAAGGCGCGCAGCCAATCTTGGTTAAAAGCAGCAACCAGACTTTCAATCCGTTGTGGATTGGGATTTTGCAACCCTTTCAGCTGGGACATGGCATAGTTGTAAACATTCGCGTTGCTATTGCGCCGCACATATTCCTGAAAAATCACCCTGACGGAAAACTCGATAAATCCTGCAGATACAATCGACAAATATTTTGTCCAATGAGGTATAAGAAATTCATTCACCGAGGAGATGTGATCGGTATGGAAAATGTAATTGACCCTCTGCGCCTCATCGTGAAGGTCACGAAGCATGATCACGCCTCACAAAATGCTTCTGTCGCCAATTTTAATCGTGTTGCAACAGACTCTTCGTCGGCTGTCGAACGCGTGAATGCATCCTTGTATTGCTGGTTCTTAAGGAGCCTTTGATAAGCCGCCTGTATTGCCTCAGGGTCCGGATCAACAGGATTGTCGAGGCGACGGGCGAGACCAACCATGACCGAGTCGTAGACTGCGGCATTGAGTGACCGCTCGGGCCGGAATGCGCGCGAACCCAAAACACGATGGGCATAGCCAATGGTGTGCGTGAATACCTGGGTGAAACTTGCAGCAGTCTCTTCACTCATCTTTCGATGTTTCTTCATAAATCTATTCAAGAACTCATTCATCGGCCTCTTATAGCTCTCAATCTCGAAATATAGACCGAGAAATCTTAGAATAAGCTCCTGATCCTTAAGGCGCTTATTAATTGGTCCATATATCGACCTCCATTCGTCAATCTTGTTCAACTCTTCCAGAAGCCCCACGAAAGCTCCATGACTTACACAATTACGAATTTCTTGTGAATATAATTTCGTACCTCCAGTGTTCAGTCGCTCGAACACATGATATATACTCGTATTATCTTCTGATGGCGCATCCTGTTTAAAAATTATCATATGGATCAAGGCATCGTCCAAATTCTGACGGTCAATTTCATCGAGATCTTCATAAGTTTTCCCAACCCAACGTTTTTGTACATCCATCAATCGGAAACGCTTCTCACCAATCGTGCCGTCGAAAAAATATTGAAGTGTCTTGAGTCTTTGATGGCCATCTATTATTAGATGCTTCCCAGTATCTTCTTCCTTATAAAGAAATATGCTTGGGACTGGCAAGCCAAGCATGAGCGACTCAATAAATCGCGATGCCATTCTCAGAGGCCATACATAGGCGCGCTGAAACGGGGGAACGATATAGACCCCCGTTCGCATGCGCTTCACCAAAAGCTCGGCCGTATAGTCAGCCCCGTAGCTTGAAATGCCGAAAATGACCGGCTCGCTTGGTTCGCGAGCGGCTTCGTCGATAACATTCTTGTCCTCTGATTCCTCTTCGGCTTCGTCGCGAACCAGCACGTCATCCATGGGGTTGCTCTCGATGAGAGGGCGTCAGGCCCGCACCGCCGTTTCCAGGGCGGCGGCGTTGCCGAGCGCCGTCAGGGCGGTGGCGACGATATGGGCGGCGTCGAGCCCGGCCTGCTCATATTGCTTCTCCGGCCTGTCCTGGTCGAGGAAGACGTCCGGCAGCACCATCGGCCGGATCTTCAGGCCCTGGTCCAGCAGCCCCTGCAGAGCGAGGAACTGCAGCACGAAGGCGGCAAAGCCGCCGGTCGCCCCCTCCTCGATGGTGATCATCACCTCATGGTCGCGGGCCAGACGGCGGATCAGGTCGCCGTCGAGCGGCTTGGCGAAGCGGGCATCGGCAACGGTGGTGCTGAGCCCCCGCGCCGCCAGGTCTTCCGCCGCCTGCAGGCACTCCTGCAGCCGTCCGCCATAGCTGAGCAGGGCGATCTTGGAGCCCTCGCGCAGAACCCGGCCACGGCCGATTTCCAACGGCTCGCCGATCTCCGGCAGGTCCATGCCGATGCCCTCGCCGCGCGGATAGCGCACGGCCGAGGGCCGGTCCTCGATCGCCCGGGCGGTGGCGACCATGTGCATCAGGTCCGCCTCGTCGCCCGCCGCCATCAGCACGAACCCCGGCAGGCTGCCGAGAAAGCCGATGTCGAAAGAACCGGCATGGGTCGCCCCGTCGGCGCCGACCACGCCGGCCCGGTCGATGGCGAAGCGCACAGGCAGGCGCTGGATGGCGACGTCGTGCACCACCTGGTCATAGGCGCGCTGCAGGAAGGTCGAGTAGATGGCGGCAAAGGGCTTCAGGCCTTCGGCCGCCATGCCGGCGGCGAAGGTCACGGCATGCTGCTCGGCGATTCCGACATCGAAGCAGCGCTCGGGAAAGCGCTTTTCGAAGAGATTGAGGCCGGTGCCCTCGGGCATCGCCGCGGTCACCGCGACAATCGCCGGGTCGCGCTCGGCCTCGCCGATCAGCGACTGGGCGAAGACCTTGGTGTAGGAGGGCGCATTGGCCTTGGGCTTCGCCTGGGTGCCGGTGACCACGTCGAACTTGCTGACGCCGTGATACTTGTCGGCCGCCTGCTCGGCCGGCTCATAGCCCTTGCCCTTCTGGGTGACCGCATGGACCAGGATCGGCCCTTCCGCCGCGTCGCGGATATTGGCCAGCACCGGCAGCAGATGGTCGAGATTGTGGCCGTCGATCGGGCCGATATAGAAAAAGCCCAGCTCCTCGAACAGGGTGCCGCCGGTGACCAGGCCGCGGGCATATTCCTCCGCCCGGCGCGCCGCGTTCTGCAGCGGCCGCGGAAATTTCTGCGACACATCCTTCATCAGGTGCCGCAGCGAGCGATAGGAGTGCGAGGAGATCAGCCGCGACAGATAGGCGCTCATCGCCCCGACCGGCGGCGCGATCGACATGTCGTTGTCGTTGAGAATGACGATCAGCCGCGTATCGGTCGAGCCGGCATTGTTCATCGCCTCATAGGCCATGCCCGCGCTCATCGCCCCATCGCCGATGACGCAGACGATATTGTTGCTGCCGCCCGTCAGGTCACGGGCGACCGCCATGCCCAGCCCGGCCGAAATCGAGGTCGAGCTGTGAGCGGCGCCGAAGGGGTCGTACGCGCTCTCTGTCCGCCTCGTGAAGCCCGACAGGCCGCCGCCCTGGCGCAGGGTGCGGATGCGATCCCGCCGGCCCGTGAGAATCTTGTGCGGGTAGCACTGGTGCCCGACATCCCAGATGAGCCGGTCGGCCGGCGTGTCGAAGACATAGTGAATGGCCACGGTCAGCTCGACCACACCCAGCCCGGCGCCGAGATGCCCGCCGGTCACCGAGACCGCATCGACCGTTTCCGCGCGCAGCTCGTCGGCGAGTTGCCGCAGCTGCTCGGTTTTCAGCGTGCGGAGATCGGCCGGGGTCCGGACCTGGTCGAGCAGCGGCGTGGAGACGGGCATGTCGGATCCTATTCGTCGCGGGTGGGGTCGCAAGAACGAGGCGCGGTCCGGCTGAGCGCCGCCGCCGACCCGGGCAAAGCCGTTCCTGCGGCGCCGGACCCGCTCCCCGGGGGCTTCGAACCCTCGATAACACGGGAAACGGGGGTTTATGTCCGTTCGCGGGCATCGGCCCGCCGGCATCCCGCCTTGCTACAATAGGCAGGGCCGGCTTGCCAAGGGGACCATGCGGCGCGGCCGGTCAACTCTTCGCGGGTTCGGGCCGGGGGCTTCGTCGCACACGCCGTCCATGGTGTTCGATACCAGCGCTTGGCGTCACAGGCTTTAGCATGCACAATTAGCTGCAACGTCGGGGCAGGCAACCGGCAACGAAACACCGGAGTTCCGAGAGTCTCCAGACCATGACCGGCCTGAGCACGCTCGATCTCGTCATTGTCGGCGGCTATGTGCTGCTGATCGCCGCGATCGGCGTGTGGCTGGGGCGCGGCGGCAAGTCGGCGGAGGACTATTTCCTTGCCGGGCGCGGGCTGACCTGGCCCCTGATCGGATTCTCCTACTATGCCTCCAACATGTCCGGGGCGAGTTTCGTCGGCCTGATCGGCGGCGCCTACCAGCATGGCATGGTCATTTTCAACTACGAATGGACGGCGACGCTGGTCCTGGTCGTGTTCGCCCTGTTCATGCTGCCGGTCTTTCTGCGCGCCCGGCTGTTCACCCTGCCGGAATACCTCGAGGCGCGGTTCGACCGGCGCTCCCGTCTGCTCTACGCCGTCGTCACGCTGCTGACCCTGATCCTGATCGACATCGCCGGGGCGCTCTATGCCGGCGGGGTGGTGATCAGCACCCTGTCGCCCGGCATTGCTCCCTGGCAGGCGAGCGCCGGCCTCGCCGTACTGGCCGGGCTCTACACGCTGTTCGGCGGGTTGCGGGCGGTGGTGGTCACCGACGTCCTGCAGGCGGTTCTGCTGATCATCGGCGCCGGGATCCTGGTGGCGATCGGGCTGGAGCGCCTGGGCGGCTGGCAGGCGATGATGGCGGCGGTCGACGAGGGCCACCGCCACCTGGTCAAGCCGCCCGACGACCCTGTGCTGCCCTGGCCGGGCCTGGGCACGGTGGTGCTGCTCGGCTTCTATTACTGGACGCTGAACCAGTATTTTGTGCAGCGGCCGCTGGCGGCGCGCTCGCTGGATCACGGCCGAAAGGGAGCGCTGTTCGGCGGCCTTCTGAAACTGCCCAACATCCTGCTGATGATCGTGCCGGGACTGCTGGCCGTCGCCCTGCTGCCCGGGCTCGACCGGCCGGACGAAGCCTTTCCCCGCCTGGTCGAACTGCTGCTGCCGGCGGGCCTGCGCGGGCTGATCCTGGTCGCCCTGGTTGCGGCGATCATGTCGAGCCTCGACAGCGCCCTGAACGCCGCCGCCTCGGTCTTCACCATGGACCTGGTCCGGACCGCCCGTCCGCAGATGCCGGACCGCCGGCTGGTGGTCATCGGGCGGCTGTTCACGCTGGTGCTGATGGTCGCGGCGACGGCCTACACGCCCTTTATCGCCGGGCAGTTCGACACGCTGTTCGAGTACTTCCAGGCGACCTTGTCCTATATCGTCCCGCCCATCGTTGCCGTCTATCTGGCCGGACTGTTCGGCCGGCGGGTAACGGCCGGGGCCGCCTTTTGGGCGCTCGCCGTCGGCATGAGCCTCGGGCTCGGCCTGTTCGTGCTGCGCGAGGTGACGGGGCTGTGGGAGGCGGCCGGCCTGCCGGGCCTGCATTACACCTATACCGCCCAGATCCTCTTCGCCCTCGCCCTGGCGATTCTGGTGATCGGCAGCGTTGTCGACCGGGCGGCGCCGGACGCCCGCCAGTTGGGGCTGACCTTCCGCCCGGCGGATCTGGCGGTCGCCGCCCGGTCCGGACGGCTGGCCTGGCTGGCCGACGATCGGCTGCTCTCCGCCCTGCTGCTTTCGGCCATGGCCGTCCTGATCGCCCTGTTCTGGTAGCGGGCGACCGTGCACGCCCGCGCTCAGCCCCTATATACGGAGCAGGACAGCGGGTCTTTGGTCGGGGGGCAGAAGGCGATGGACAGAGCGAGCGGACGGGCAATCATCAAGGCGGTCAAGGCCCGCGAACTGCCGGCGCATCTGCGTCCGGGCATCGAAGACGAGGC
>JAAAOG010000076.1 GCA_009909005.1 Alphaproteobacteria bacterium
TGCAGGAGGTCGCGGAACAGGCCGTTATCCTCGAAGGTGCTGACCGTGAGGATCGGGCCGTGAAAGGCGGGCGTGCCGCCGAAATCCTGAAAGATCGGCTGGCAGACCTTTACGGCCTCTACGTATTGGTCGCAAAGATCGGCTGTCGCAAAGGCGGTCATGGCGTCGGCGTCCGTCCCGGTTCGGCAAGTCTCGACAATCGCGGGAGAAAAGCACGAACCGCGACCTATTCGCAAGACAAGGTGATCGCCGTCGTCGAAGGCACCGGCCGGTGCCTCGGCCGCAGGGCCGACATCGCCGGAATCCGGCTTTTCCCCCAGCCCGGATTTGGCGACAATGCCGGCTCTCAACGGACGCGGCGGAGGACAGGGATGACGCCGAATTTGTGGCCCGGGGATCTCGGCCGGCAGCGGGTCTCGACCCCGCTGGCGGTGATGCGCAAACAGGCCCGGCAGCTGGCGAAGCTGTCGGACGGCTGGCTGAGTGCCGAGGTGCGGACGAGCGGCTCCGGCAGCAATGCCCTGCTGCAGCACAGCTTCGTCATCCTGGCGCCCTGCCTGGGCGAGATCGAATTCCCGCTGTTCTCGGTCCGGCATGGGATGATGCTGTACCCGCTGACCATTTCGACCAACCAATACATTACCAATGCCGGCTATGAGTGCTTCGACGAGGAGGAATTCCTGGAAGCCCTGCGCGAAATCCTCGGTGCCGACGCGACCCGGCGCATCATCACCTCGCTGATCTCGCAGGCGGAGGATTCGCAGGAGCCGGAAGAGGAGCCGGAGCCGGGGGCGGATATGGCGGCCGATGCCGATACCGTCGAGACCGAGACCGAGGCCGAGGCCGGGTCGGCCGTCGAAGAAGACAGCGCGGAACTCGAGCCGGCCGAATAGGACGCCCGCTCGCGGCCGGCGATGACTGTTCAGGCCCCTGCGGCCATGATTGGAATTTCGTCAGGGCGCGTGCATCTTAGGGGCGGCGCAGCCGCAGCCCCCTTGGCGGAATCTGGTAGACGCAACGGACTTAAAATCCGTTTTCCGGAAGGAAGTGCCGGTTCGAGTCCGGCAGGGGGCACCAACTGTGTGGGCAAAGCGTCACGGCGACAGGCGAGAATCACAATCGGCGATTCCCGATGTCGGCCGCCGGCAGACAGAGGGTTGCGATCGTGCCCCGGCCTTCCGTGCTTTCCAAGGAAAGCTCGCCGCCGACAAGCGCCGTCAGCCTCTTGCAAAGGGCGAGCCCCAGGCCGCTGCCGGCTTGATCGCGAACATAGGACAGGCTGCTCCTCTCGAAAGGCTCGAACACCCGCTCCAAATCCTCTTTCGGAATGCCGATCCCGGTATCGCACACACGCACCCGGGACTTGTCCTGATCGTGATCGACCTCGACGCCGATCGTGCCGCCCGGCGGCGTGAATTTCACCGCGTTTGTCAGAAGATTCCCCAGGATCTGGCGCAGGATCGGGGGGTTCGACCTGATGAAGACCTGCGGCTCCGAGGACGTCACCGACAGTTTTTGGGCCTTGGCAGCCGCCTCGGCTTCGATCAGCCGAACCGCAAAACGGCTCTCGTCGACCAGATCGACGACCTTGGGAACATAGACGTCCGGAGACTCCGATCCGGCAAGATAGAGGACGCCGCTGACCAGCTCGAGGAGGTGGCGGGCACTCTTATTGATGTCCTCGCAATAATCCAGGTATTTGGGATTCCCCACCGGGCCCGAAGTCTCTTTCCGTATTGCGTCCGAGCAGCTCAGGATCCAGTGCAGAGGCTCCTGCACTTCGTGGTCGATACTACGGAGAAATGCCTCTTTCGTTCGATTGCCCGATTCCGCTGCAGCAAAGGCTTCCTGGAGGCGGGTATTCTTGTCCTGCAGGGCACTCAGGGCATGGCTGAGTTCCCTCTTGCAGGCTCTCAGTGCCTCGGTCGCCTCCAGGCGCCGGGAGATATCGGTTCCGGTGCCGCGATAGCCCAGGAAGCCGCCGCCCGGCTCGTCGAAGACCGGCACCGCACTGATATTATGGGCGACCGTCTTGCCATCCCCGGTTTCGAGATCGAAGCGCCAGGGGCCCAGCGGCTGACGCAATCGAAATGCCTCGCTTTCGCTCAATTCCACAAGGGGCGTATCGGTAAAGGCGCCGATGTCCTGGAACCGGCGGCCGAGCAAGGAGGCGGGGGATTTCCCGATCAATCGGCCGAGCTGCGCCGAGATCATCCGGAAACGCCCCTTGGTGTCGGTCTCCCAGGCCCATTCCGATGAACAGCCGACGAAATCCTTCAGCTTTTTCTCGGCCCGCCGGGCTTTTTCCAGAGCCTGGTTCTCCTGGGTCACATCGTGAAGTGTCGCAAGGATGAAGCGGGAGTCGGAGAGGGAAACAAACTGCAAGAGAACCTTGAATAATTTTTCTTGATCGGAAAATTCCAGGCTATGCCTCGGCGAGTCTTTTTGAAATTCTTCATTATAAAACATCTTTTTAAGATTAATCAAAGCGGCCGAAAAAAGCGGGCTCTGCCGGCTTGCCGAAGTCTTGCCCAGAAAGCCGCCATATTCGAAAACCGGCACGCCCTTCTCATCATAGAGCGCAAAAGGAATCAGCATGTGTGAAAAGGCGCGAGCGAGCAGACCATCTCCGCCGGCAGGCGCGGCATTTGCCATCTCACCCTTGAGATCCGGTTCGCACGGCAAGGCCTCGCCCGTTGCTGTCCTGGAGGCGGCGACGGGGTCACCCATAAGCGCCCCCGACTGCGCCGGCCGGCGCCGGGCCGGGCCTGGACCAACGATCTTCGGCCAGCGAATCGATCGCCGCCAGATAATCGGTGTTGAGGCTCCAGTGGCGGCGTGCCGCCTCTGCCTTTTCAACGGTCAAGCCATCGTAAAACGTCAGGGTATCGCGCAGAAGCTGCGGAGACATCGGCCTTAAGCCATATGTCACCGTCTGCAGGACAACGAAAAGATCTGCAAATTCCTTACGGTCCATCCGACTGGATTTACAAAGGACTGTCAGACTCTCGCTGTCGCGCGTAAAGACAACGCGCCGGATGAGGGTATCCGGGCACGGCACATAGCGGGCAAAGGTCGAAAGGAAGGCCGGAACGTGCGCGCGGCGGAGCAGGTTCACCAGAAGTTCGGGCGTAATCCGGCCGCTGCGATCGAGGCCGGCCGCGAGGTCGGCGGACAGCGCTTGGATCGAGGGCTCGACCGAGCCGGAGAGCAGCCCTTCCGTCGAGGCTTCCATCATCTCGTCGAAGACGGCCTCCGGGAAGCGGAAGGTCTGGAGAATGCGGCGACGCAGCGCCGCCGACACGACCCAGTAGAGCTTGTGCGCCAGCTGCGGCGGCAATTCGGATCGCTGCAGGAGCGGCTCATGGAAGCGGTCGGTCCGATGCGCCTCGGCGACCAGATACGACATGGCGTGTTGCGAAAGCGCCGAGTCGGAATTTCGCAGAAGCTCCTCGATGACGTCGGGATCGCCGGTTTCGATCAGCGCATCGCCGACATCCGGGGAAAGGTGGCGGCGCGCGGCGATCGCCAGCCGGTGCTCCTGGCTGCGGTCCTTGATCACGGCAATCAGATCGCCGTCTCGCAGGAGCGGGCTGTCACGCAGGATCGGGCGGGCGATCTCGAAATCATCATTGGCCAGCAGGGCGACGAGTTCCGGCGGCGCCTGGTCACTCATGCGGAGCCTCTCCGCGAGTGCCAGGCGCACGTCCCGCTCGACGGAGTGCAGCAACTTGTTGAGAATCCCGTTGATCAAGGCGCGTTCCCGATCGCTCAGGCGGCCAGCATCCGACATGAAAAGATCGGCGATATTCTCGAACAACCGGCTCCGCGATTCCCGAGACCGCTGCCGCGCCATATCGATGAGCGTGTCTTCGGAAATCTCCGTGAACTGGGACATCGCACATAGGGTCCTGGTGATCTCGCGACGAAGTCCGATACCGACAGCGTGCCGGGCGTTCATCTTTTGCCGAAGGTTACGTCTTCGGCAGAATCGGCCGGCTATCGGAATGACGATGATATTCTGCATATGAGGATATTAAGAAAGACAATATAAACCAAGGCCGACTCAGGTGTCGAGCATAATCTCAACACAGCAATTCTGCACAGCGATGACGGCGGATCGAATTCCAGAACAGCCCGCCCTCAGAAAAGGTTTCGCCGGCAGTCAAAACCGGATGTCGGAACCGTCACGGGCGGGCTTTTCGAAATCACTGTCCGGCTGGTCGATCTGCCGGACGCGCAATATGGCAGGCCGGAGCCCCCGGCATGTCATGCGGCGTCTTTCAGCGGTTCCTTGATGGTCGTGTCGCAGCCATTGACCGGGCAGTACATCGGCGTGTAGCGGCGGCAGGCCGGGCACCAGAGGAACTTTTCGCCCTTGACCTTGACGAGGCGCAGACCGCCATTGCCGCATTGGGCACAGGCAAAATCGCTCTTGCCCAGCGTCGCCTGACAGCTGGGGCAGGTCACGGTGAACGCATCGGAAAACGAGCCGCGGCGCGCGGCCCAGACCACGACACCAATCAAGAGCAGATGAACCCCGATCGCCAGAATAATTTCCATCATGGATGTCAGGCCTTTCCTGAGCCGGTTGTGCGGTCCCTATCCAACAGCCATGTCGTGACTTGGGTGGGAAATTTCAGTGAATTTTTCGGCGCTTACGGAAATTCCCAGCGCGTCGGTCGTGCTGCAGTGCCGAAATGTCGCACAAGGGGCTTGACGTGGCTCAATGTTCTGCAAATGCTTCGCGGTAGCATCGCTCCTGTTTGCGACACGCAAGGCGGCAGAAGGAGGTGGCGATGCCCGGAACATCCGATGCCCTGACCTGGGACGACATCGCCCCGGCTGGGATCGACACACGGCGCGACGAGACGGCGCATGAACGAACGGGCCAGGCGGCCGTGACCCGACATGCCACCGGCTTCCCCCTCCCCATGGCGAATGAGGGCGAGCGCCTGCGCGTCGTCGGCTTGCGGGCCGGCCGTGCCGCCGATCGCCGGCTGGTCGAGATGGGTATCACCGTCGGCAGTGAAATCACCCTGGTGCAGGGCGGCGGCGAAGGCCCGCTGCTGATCGCCGTGTCCGACATGCGCCTCGGCCTCGGCCGCGGCATGGCCCACAAGGTGCTGGTCGCCCCGATCGGGGAGGCCGCGGAATGAGCGCCGGTCTCGCCACCCTCGGCGTCGGCCAGCGCGGCCGCATCGTCGGCTTCGAGCGCGGTCGCTCCTCGGCCTATCGCCAGCGCCTGCTGTCCATGGGCCTGACCCCGGGCACGGAATTCGAGGTGACGCGCATGGCGCCGTTGGGCGACCCGGTCGAGATCCGGGTGCGGGGCTTCGATCTGAGCCTGCGGAAGGACGAAGCCGAGATACTGAAGATCGAGGCCAGCCCGCCGCCTTGGGACTGAGCCCCGGCCCGCGAAATCGGGCGGTACGCGTTTTGCTTTATTACACCTCAAGAGAACGGGCGGGCGGGTCGGTGTCGCGTTGTCGACATGGCCCCTGACCGGACCAATGCGCCCGCACGGGACCGCTCTATAGTCGCGGCCCGGCAAGGGCGGGAAGGGGGTCCACATGAGCACAGAAACACCCCATGTCGAGGCCGGTACGGCGGCGGCGCGGACCATCGCCATGGTCGGCAATCCCAATGCCGGCAAGACCACGGTCTTCAACGCCCTGACCGGATCGCGCCAGCGGGTCGGCAACTGGCCGGGCGTCACCGTCGAGCGCAAGATCGGCCATTATCGCCATGATGGCGAGGCCTGGACGGTCGTCGACCTGCCGGGCTCCTACGCCCTCGGCGCGGCCGAGACCTCACTCGACGAAAAGCTGGCGCGCGACTATGTCGCCAGCGGCGAGGCCGAGCTGGTCGTCAACATCGTCGACGCCGCGAATCTTGAGCGCAATCTCTACATGACGACGCAGCTGCGCGAGATGGGGGCGCCCGTCGTCGTCGCCCTCAACATGCTCGACGTGGCGCGCGAGCGCGGCATCCGCATCGATCCCGAGGCGCTGGAACGCCGGCTCGGCTGTCCGGTGGTCTCGCTGGTCGCCTCGCGCGGCGAAGGCATCGACCGGCTGAAGAGCGAGATCGCCCGCACGGCCGCCGAACCGGCCCGCGCCGTACCCGAGCCCGTACGCTATCGCCCGGAGATCGAAGAGGCGATCGCGGCGGTGACGAAGGCGCTGGACGAAGCCGCCCCCGGCCTGCCCTACAGCCATCGCTGGGTGGCGGTGCAGCTGCTGGAGGGTGATCCGGACCTCGCCGCCCGGGTCGGGCCGGAGATCGCTGGCAAGGCACGGGAGGCCGCCGCGGCCATCGAAGAGGCGGGCGACGAGGATATCGACATTCTGCTGGCCGACGGCCGCTACGCCTTCATTCATGCGCTGACCGGGGACGTGGTCAAGCGGGCCGGGCGGCTGCCGCGCACCGTGTCCGACCGCATCGACCGGGTGGTGCTGCACCGGGCGCTCGGCATCCCGATCTTCTTCGCGCTGATGTATTTGATGTTCATGTGGACCATCAATGTCG
>JAAAOG010000054.1 GCA_009909005.1 Alphaproteobacteria bacterium
CTCCCGGGAAAGACTCCTTACGCCTCAGGCGCAAGGTTGCCGCCTGGGATGACGACTTCCTCGCAAACGTCATTGCCAGATGATCTCTTCACCCGATTCCCCTGGCCTGCCACACTTATCCCAGGGGATTCACGTAATAGGCAATGCCCTCCGGCTCGAATTGCGGCAGCGTGTCGATCACTGCTGCCCGTTCGGCCTCGGACGGCGTGTAAAAATGCGTGCCCGTGTCCGTGTTGAAGAAGCGGTAGAGCGGAATGGTGCCGTCGGCCGGCGCTTCATAGGCGGCATAGGCTTCCCCCTCGAACTGGAAACGCGGCAGCGTCGAGATGATGAAGTCCCGCTCCTCCTCCGAAATCGTGTAGAAATGCACGCCGGTCTCGCTGTTGAAAAAGCGGAAAACCGGCTCGGACGCCGGATCGTCGCCCGGTGCGAAGCCGAAGGACGGTCCTTCAAAGTCGAACGCGTCCAGGCTGGTGATGACCCGGTCGCGTTCCGCCTCGCTGGCGGTATAGAAATGGGCACCGGTGTCCGTGTTGAAAAAGCGGAAGACGGCCGGCGGGCCGCCGCCGTCGGCCTCCCGGATCAGCAGCGTATAGACGCCGGGAACGCCGGGGGCCGCCCCCTCGCCGGTGATCGGGTCGTAGTCCCGCGCCTGCGGGCTGTAGCCATTGATGCCGATGAACAGCTCCTGCCCGGCCGCGACGTCGAGGCTGAGCGCGCTGCCGCGCGTGTTGGCGTTGGCATCGTCGTTGAAGGCAATCTCGCGACCGGCAGTGTCGAACACCCGGAGAACCGTATCGGCGCTGAATTCCTCATTGGTGACGGCGGCGATCCCGACCCGCAGATCGGCCGGCGCTGTAAAGCGGTAGAGGTCGATGTCGTCCGGACCGACCTGCAGGGCGCCGTCGACGCCGATCTCGCCGAAGACAACGCTGCCGATGGTCACCCGGTCGATCGCACCGCTGCCGATGGTATCGTCGGCCAGCAGCCGGGCATCCTGGGCGGCGCGCAGGGTGGCGCTGATGCGATAGTCGCCCGTATCGCCCGGCGAGCCGCTGGCCAGCTGGAAGGGATCGAAGCTGTCGTTTCCGTACCCGGTCACCGCGACATAGTAATCCGTGCCGGCCCGGACGGGCAGCTGCACGAACGGGTCGAAGGAGTCGCTGTCGTCGTTCTCCGTCAGGACATTGCCGGACCCGTCGAACACGAAGAGCACGCTGTCCACCGGGTCGAAGAAATTCGTACCGGAGACGGAGTCCACGTCGATCTGCAGCAGGCCGTCGCGATCGGGGCGGAAGCGGACGAAGTCGACATCCCGGCCGCCGACCGGCAGAGCCTGGCCCGTCGCCGGGTCGCTGTCGGAGCCGATGGTCCCCGGCTGGCCGATGAGCGGCAGCGGCACGTCGCTGACGGCCTGGGGAATGCTGCCGTTGATGTCGTTATTGACGAAATCGACGAACAGGTCATAGGCACCGCCGGTGCCGGCCTCGGACCGGTTGCCGAGCTGCGTCGGGCTGTAGCCGGGATTGGCGGCATCCGAGACACCGGCGTAATAGGTCACGCCGCTTTCCACCGGCACCGCCAGGAAGCTGTCGGTGGTGTGGCCGAAGAAGAACTGCCGGTCGACGGGATCCTGGAAAACCAGTCCCGGAAACCGCGCATCGGTGAACTCCACCGGCTGCCCGGCGGAATTGACGGCCAGATCGTTGTTGCTGGCGGCAAGCTGATTGCCGGCGGCATCGAAGACCCGGAGGAACGAGTCGACGAAATTGTCCGAGAACGGCGTGTCGGTGTCGATCAGCAGGAAGCCGTTATCGGGCGCGACGATCTCGAACAGGTCGACATCGCCGGGCCCGACCGGTGCGCCATTGTCGGACCCGATCAGGCCCTGCAGCAGCGCCGCCTCGTCGGTATCGATATTGACCGGCACCGCGCCGCTGATCAGCCCGTTCGGGTCCTCGTTCGACAGGGCGAAGCGCAGGGCATAGTCGCCGGTCTCCTGCCCGGGCCGGCCGCTGCCGGCCACGCGCGGGTCGTAGGTGCTGTTGTCGGAGGCGCTGACACCGGCATAGACGATGCCGGCCGGCAGGTCGACGGCCAGGCGCGAGGCCGGGTTCGTGCCCGGCGCGATGTCGTTGTTGAGGGCGATCTGGTTGCCGGCGGCGTCGAACAGCCGCAGGACGGTATCCAGAATGGGGCCGCCGCCGGACGGCGCCTGGGTATTGACGATCAGCGTACCGGGCGAGAGCAGCTCGATCCGATAGAGGTCGACATCGGCTGCCCCGACCGCATTGTTGCTGCCGTCATCGCCGATCCGGCCGTTGAGAACCTCCGTCCCGGAACCGTCGAGCCGCGGGCCGGGAATGGCCGTGGCCAGGGTGGCGTTGATGTCGCCGCCGCCACCGTCGCCGCCGTCATCGCTGCCGCCGAAGCGTTGCCAGACCGCCTCGATCGCCGCGAAGGCGTCGATCCGCGGATAGCTGACACTGGTGTTGGCGACATTGTCGTCCTCGTCGTCGCCGTCGAACACCCCGTCGGCGGTGCTGCGCAGGATCTCGACGATCTCGGCCGGCTGCAGCAGGCGCTCGCCGAATTCCAGCGCGGCGTCCTGCATCAAAGCGACGACGCCGGCGACAATGGGCGAGGCCATGGACGTGCCGGCCTTGTCCTCCAGGCCGCCGCCGGGCACGGTGCTGCGGATCAGGGCGCCGGGCGCGAAGACCGTGTTCGGCGCATCCAGGCGCTGGGTGAAGCTGACCAGCCGGTCGGCGCCGGTGGAAAAATCGACGGCGCCGTCCCCCCAGCGCGCCGAGGGCAGGCTGTCATCCTGCCAGACCGCGCCGACGCCCAGGGTGCTGATCACCGCCGGGGCGCCGAAATTCTGGAATTCATTGTCCTTGAAGCTGTTGCCGCCGGCCGAGACGACCGTCACCCCGGCCTGTTCCAGCCTCTGGATATCGTCGAACAGGATGCTGGCGGTCGCCTGCGTCTCCGACGTAAAGAAACCGGAGCCGAGCGACATGTTCACGGCGACGATATTGAGGTCCTGCCGGTTCGCCTGCACCCATTCCAGCGCCGCCTCGATCGTCGTATTGGCGGCCGTGCCGCCGGCCTGGAAGACCTGCAGGCCGATCAGGTCGACCGACGGCGCCACGCCGATATTCTGGTCGGTGGCGCCGATCGTGCCGGCGACATGGGTGCCGTGCCCGAACCGGTCGACCGGGTTCTCGCCGCCGAAGACGAAATCCCGCCCGGCCACGACATTGGGCGCAAGCAGCGGGTGGCTGCCGTCGAGCCCGGTGTCGATCACCGCGACACTGACGCCGTCGCCGTCGATCCCCTCGAAACGGGGATCATTGCGCAATGCGGTCAGCCCGATCAGATCGAAGGCCGGATTGATCCCCGGCGTCGCGTCCTGAAAAGTCACCTCATCCGCAGCGACGTTCATCATGGCCCGTGTCCCTCACCGTCCCGTCCCGGCCTGTGGCAACCGTGCGGGCGGCAATGACCCGCCTCCTGCCGGCGGCAGGACCGTGCCCGGCCATCATGACGCCGATGTGGCGACGTGGCTTGCCGGACTCAGCCGCGGGCGCCGCCCTTGTCGGGACGGGTATCGCGCCGCTCCTTGATGCGGGCCGCCTTGCCGCGCCGCGAGCGGAGGTAATAGAGCTTGGCCCGCCGGACCGCACCGCGCCGGATGACGACAATGGAATCGATGCGCGGACTGAAGAGGGGGAAGATACGCTCCACCCCCTCGCCGTAAGAGATCTTCCGCACGGTGAAGGCGCTGTTGATCCCGGCATTCTTGCGGGCGATGACAACGCCTTCATAGGCCTGGATACGCTCGCGGTTGCCCTCGACGACCTTGACGTTGACCCGCACCGTGTCCCCCGGCTGGAACGCCGGGATGGTCTTGCTGCTGGTGAGCTCGGCGATGTGCTCGCGCTCCAGCTGATCGATGATGTTCATGGCCCGTCTTGCCTTTCCGGTTTTCGTGCCTTTGCGGCTTGCTGAGAGGAAGCGTGTCAGAAGGTTCGGAATCTTCGTGGAATTGTCTTCGTGGAATTCCGGCCTGTCGCTAGGGTCTGTCGAGGGTTTCGGCCGGCCGGCCGGCTGCGGCGAGATAGCGCTGCCAGAGGTCGGGCCGGCGCAGCCGGGTGATCCGTTCGGCCTCGGCCAGCCGCCAGGCGCGGACCCGGGCGTGATGGCCGGAGAGCAGCACCTCCGGGACCGGGCGCTCCCGCCCCTCCCGGTCGATCCACCGGGCCGGGCGCGTGTAATGCGGGTGTTCCAGAAGGTGCGCCCGCGCCCCGCTGCCGAAGCTCTCCTCCGCGGCGCTGTCGACATTGCCCATCACGCCGGGCAGCAGCCGGACGATTGCATCGATGATGCAGAACGCCGCCGGCTCGCCGCCGGACAGCACGAAATCGCCGATGCTGATCTCCTCCGCGTCATGGGCGTCGAGCACCCGCTGGTCGACGCCCTCATAGCGGCCGCAGAGCAGCACGACCGTTCCCGCTCCGGCCAGGTCGTGCGCGAGCGCCTGGTCGAACGGCCGGCCGCGCGGCGACAGGTGGATCAGCCGGTCGCGGACCGGATCGAACGCCGCACCCTTTGCCGCATCGAGGGCGGCATCGACCACGTCCGGGCGCATCACCATGCCGGCGCCGCCGCCGGCCGGGGCGTCGTCGACGGTGCGGTGGCGGTCGCCGGCGAAGTCGCGGATATTGACCGTCTCCAGCGCCCAGTCGCCGCGCGCCAGGGCCTTGCCGGCGAGGCTGACGCCGAGCGGCCCGGGAAACATCTCCGGAAACAGCGTGACCACCCGCGCCGTCCACGGCCGGCCGGGTGCCGCCACCGGCGCCATCGCCGCCCCGGTGCTTGCGTGACTCCCGCTCATCGGCCGGCCCGCGGGCCGTCGCTCCGCGCCTCCCGCCCTATTTCACCGGCTTCGCGATCGCTTGCCGGCTCGGCCGGCTCGTCCGGCCCCTCTTCCACCGCCTCGACCGGCGGCTCCACCACCAGCCGCCCGGCCCCGAGGTCGACCTCCGGCACCACAGTCCGGGTAAAGGGCAGCAGCAGGGAACCGCGTCCGCCGGCCGGTCCGCCCGCTGCCAGCGCCACTTCGAGCACGTCGCCGGCGCCGAAATCATGCACCGCAACCACCTGCCCGAGAGAGGTGCCCGCCGCATCGACGGCCTCCAGGCCGATCAGGTCGGCCTGGTAGAACGCATCCGCCTCGTCGGGCGGCGGCAGCCGCTCGCGCGGGACATAGAGCCGCGTACCGGCCAGCGCCGCCGCCGCCTCGCGGTCCGTCAGACCGTCGATGCGGGCGAGGAACTGGCCCTTGTGCGGCGACAGAAGGCTGAGCGCGAAGATGCGGCGCCCGCCCGCGTCGGTCAGCGGCCCATAGGCGACCAGTCCCTCCGGCTCTTCGGTGAAGCTGCGCACCTTGACCAGCCCGCGCACGCCATGCGCCCCGCTGATCTGCCCGAGGCAGACCAGGCGGCGGTCATCCGGCGGCGGGATAGGGCGGGTGGGCATGGCGGCGGCACCGGGGCGGGCATGTCAGACAGGCGAAGCTCAGCCGCTCTCGCCGCCGCCGGCCGCGGCGGCCGCTTCGGCGGCTTGCTGCTGCTGTTTCAGGCGTTCCTGGGCCTTGGCCTTGGGCGCCGACTTTTTGGGCGTCTCGCGCCGGGCGGCCGTCGGGATCAGCTCCGCCTGGCCGAGAAAGCGCGCCACCCGGTCGGTCGGCTGGGCGCCGACGCTCAGCCAGTGGCGGATGCGGTCTTCCTTCAGCTTGATCCGGCCTTCCGCCTCCTTCGGCAGCATCGGGTTGTAATAGCCGACGCGCTCGATAAAGCGCCCGTCACGCGGCGTGCGGCTGTCGGCGATAACGATGTGGTAGAAGGGGCGCTTTTTGGCGCCGCCTCGGGCCAGGCGGATTTTCACACTCATGGGAACGCGCGATCTCCTCTGCTTGGCCGGCGGGACGGGCCCGGTGCCGGCAAGGAACGGGTGAAGGGCCGGGGGCGGCCGGGTCTCACTTCATGGCGCCCGGCGGCAGGTTCATCCCCGGCGGCAGCAACCCCTGCAGGCCCTGCCGGGTCATGCCCTTCTTGCCGAGCTTTTTCATGCGTTTCATCATGTCGGACATCTGCTGGTACTGCTTCAGCAGCTTGTTGACGTCCTGCACGCTGGTGCCGGAGCCGGCGGCGATGCGGCGCTTGCGCGAGGCCATGATCAGCCGCGGATTGCGGCGCTCCTGCCGGGTCATGGACAGGATAATCGCCTCCTGGCGCTTCAGCATGCCGTCGTCGATATTGGCGTCCTTCAACTGCTCCTTGATCTTGCCGACGCCCGGCAGCAGGCCGAGCATGCCGGACATGCCGCCCATCTTGCGCATCTGCCGGTACTGCGCCGCCATGTCGTCGAGATCGAAGGAGCCCTTCTGAATCTTGGCCGCCAGCTTTTCGGCGTCTTCCTTTTCAATGGTCTCGGCGGCCTTCTCCACCAGGCTGACGACGTCGCCCATGCCGAGAATGCGGCTGGCGACGCGTTCCGGGTGAAAGCCTTCCAGCGCCTCCAGCTTCTCGCCGGTGCCCATCAGCTTGATCGGCTGGCCGGTCACGGCCCGCATCGACAGGGCCGCACCGCCGCGGGCGTCGCCGTCGACGCGGGTCAGCACGATGCCGGTCAGGCCGACCTTTTCGTGGAAGTTCCGGGCGACGGTGACGGCGTCCTGGCCCGTCATGGCATCGGTGACCAGGAGGGTTTCGACCGGCCGCGCGATGTCCCGCACCGCCGCGACCTCGGCCATCAGCTCTTCGTCGATGGCCAGGCGGCCGCCGGTGTCGAGCAGCACCACGTCATAGCCTTCCAGGCGCGCCGTCTCCATCGCCCGGCGGGTGATGTCGACCACCGACTGGCCCTTGACGATCGGCAGGCTGGGCACGCCGGCCTGGGTGCCGATCACCTCCAGCTGCTCCTGCGCCGCCGGCCGGCGGGTGTCGAGCGAGGCGAGCAGGACCTTTTTGCGCTCTTTGGTCTTCAGCCTGAGGCCGATCTTGCCGGTGGTCGTCGTCTTGCCCGAACCCTGCAGGCCGACCATCAGGATCGGCACCGGCGGTGCGGCGTTCAGATTGAGCGCCGTCTCCGCCTCCTGGGCCTCGCCGCCGAGCATCTCGACAAGATTGTCGTGGACGATCTTGACGACCTGCTGGCCGGGCGTCACCGAGCGCAGGACCTCCTGCCCGACCGCCCGCTCCTTGACCCGGCCAATGAAGTCCTTGACGACCGGCAGCGCCACATCGGCTTCCAGAAGGGCAACCCGCACCTCCCTGAGCGCCGTGTTGATGTCGGCCTCGCTGAGGGCACCGCGGCGCTTGATGCGCCCGAATATGTCGCCCAGCCGGTTGCTCAGGCCCTCGAACATATGTCCTTCCTCGCAATTCCGGCGCTCCGCGTGGAGAGACGGGTGTACACAACGCAGTGATCCCGGTGCGCGAGACTCGCGGACCGGGGGCGCCCTCGGGCGGACAGACAAAAAATCGTCCAAGTCCTGGTCACATAAAGGCCCGCAGCCGCGGAAGTCAACCGCCCGCCCAGCCTGCCACGGATGATTCCGGCGGCACGGCAGTCGTCAGCGGGCTGCCGGCCCCCGGCATGTCAAGAGGTGGCCGTCTGCCGGGGTGGGCGTGGTGTTCAGATCGTCGTGAGCTTTCCCCGGCTATAAAGATGGTTAATTAGGCTTCGATGACGAAGCACTTTTCAGGCATGGCTTTCAGCGACTAAGGTTAACCGTTTTTTTGTGGTATGCGGCCACAGTCTCCGTAGTTCGCAGAATGCGAGGCGGCATATGTCGAAATCGACGAGTCATAACGATCTCTTGCGCCGGAAGCTGACCCAGCAACAGCTTGCAGGGATCGTGCGTGCCCATGCTGCCTTCCTGAAACGGCAAAGAAACGGCCAGCGGGCCAATCTGCGCTTCTGCGACCTGTCGCATCTTGATCTCTCTGAAGAGGATCTCTCGGAAGCCGATTTGACCGGCGCCAAGCTCTATGGCGCCCGGCTGATCGGCACGACGCTGGTCCGTGCCACGCTCTACAGCGTCGACCTCCGGCTCGCCAATCTGAAGCATTCCAAGCTGTCGCTGGCCGATATGCGCGGCGCCTGCCTGCGCGGCGCGGTGCTGACCGGCGCCACCATGGTCGAGACCGACCTGCGCGACGGGGTCATCGTGACGCCCGGCGACGACGGCGAGCTGAAGCCGCTCAGCTTCGACGAGAACATCACCGAGCTGACCTGCGCCAAGGCCAATGGCGTCAACCTGACCCGGGCGAAGCTGGCCAATGCCTTCGTCATGCAAACCGATATGACCGATTCGGTGCTGCGCGACGCCAAGCTGGTCCGCACCAACCTCTCCAATTCCGACCTGACCAGTTGCATCCTCGAAGGCGCCGACCTGACCGAGGCCAATCTCTCCGGAGCCATCCTCCAGGGCGCCGATCTCAGCGGCGCGACGCTGCACCGCACCAACTTCGCCAATGCCAATCTGAACGGCGCCATCTACGAGGAAGCGGCGCTGACTACCGCCGACCTGACCAACACCAAGGTCGCGCGGTCGATCGAGACGCTGCGTCATCCGCTGGACGGCGTGCTGCGCGACCACCTCGTCTGGGTCGAGTCGAACGGCAAGGCCGGCGAGCGGGCCGATCTTTCGGAAATCGATCTTTCTTTACAGGACCTTGACGGCAAGAATCTGTCGGCATCGATCATGCGGGCGACGGTGCTGCGGGGCGCCCGGCTCTCGAAGGCCGGTCTCGCCATGGTCGACCTCAGCCTTGCCGATTTGCGCGATGCCGATCTCACCAAGGCCGATCTGCGCGGCGCCAATCTGCAGCGCGCCAGCCTCTCGGGCGCCAAACTGAAAGGCGCATTGCTCGCCCCCCTGCAGATCAACGGCAGCACCGCCTTCATCTGGCAGGCCAATCTGCTGCGGGCGCGGCTGAACGACGCGGACCTCTCGGAGGCGGACCTGCACGGGGCCCAGCTGCCCGGGGCCAGCCTGATGCGGGCCAATCTCGCCGGCGCCAATCTGGCCGGGGCCAATCTCGCCAATGCCGATCTGACCGAAGCGACGCTGGAGAACTGCGACCTGACCGATGCCGATCTGACCGGCACCGTCGGCCTCGACGCCGGCGCCTGAGCCGCCATGGCGCTGGACTTCGTCAAGGGGCACGGCCTCGGCAACGACTTCGTCATCATCGACGGCCGGCGGAGCGGGTTTGTCCCCGACCCGGCGCTGGTGCGGGCGATTGCCGACCGGCGTCAGGGTGTCGGTTGCGACCAGTTGATCGTCGTGTCGACCGCGGCGGACCTGGCCGCCGCCGCCCGCATGCGCATCTGGAACGGCGACGGCGGCGAGGTGTCGGCCTGCGGCAATGCCAGCCGCTGCGTCGCCGCCCTCATGATGGACGAGGCCGGCAGCGACGCCGTGCGGCTGGAGACGGCGGCGGGGCCGCTGCTCTGCACCCGGGCGGGAGCAGGCGGTGTGACCGTCGATATGGGGCCGGCGCGCAAGGGCTGGGCGGAGATCCCGCTGGCCGAGCCGGCCGATACCGATTTTCTGCCCATCGTCGCCGGGCCGGTGGGCGAGCCGGTGGCGGTGAATATCGGCAATCCGCACTGCGTGTTCTTCGTGGCCGATGCCGAGGCGGTGGACGTCGCCGGCCTGGGTCCGGCGCTGGAACACCACCCGCTGTTCCCGGAGCGCACCAATGTCGAGTTCGTTTCGCTTCCGGGCCCCGACCGGCTGCGCATGCGCGTCTGGGAGCGCGGTGCGGGGATCACCCGGGCCTGCGGCACCGGCGCCTGTGCCGCGGCGGTGGCGGCGCATCGCCGCGGACTCGCCGGGCGCCGGGTCGACGTGGTGCTCGACGGCGGCACCCTGGGCATCGAATGGGCCGCCAACGGGCATGTGCTGATGACCGGCGGCTATGCCTTTCCCTTCCGCGGCACGCTGCCGGACCTTCCGTCCCGATAAGCGGTCGCGGACCGGGCGCTATGGCCCGGTCCCCTCCCGGTCATGCCCGTTCTCACGCGTCTTCGGCGATCGCCTTGCGGATGACATCCGTCATCGACAGGATGCCGGTCGGCACGTCGCGGCCGCCCTTCTTCTCGGTGACGACGATGCGGTCGGCCCTATGGGTGGTCATGGTGGCAATGGCGTCGCTCAGCGGCGTGTCGGCATCGCAGGTCATGCATTCCGGCGTCATCGCGTCGCGCACCTTGACCTGCCGGGCCTCGTCCTTCGCGCGGCCCTGGCGTGCCAGCACCATGTCGGTTTGCGTGAGAATGCCGACCGCCTGCTCGTTCTCGACCACCACCACGGCGTGGATGCCGCTGCGCAGCATCATCATCGCCGCCTCCTGGACGGTCGAGTCGGGCTTGGCGGAGATCAGCCCGACATGCATCAGGTCGCGCACCCTGGTGCCGTCCGACGGAATCGCCGGCTCCTCGGTGCCCTCGAAAGGCTGGCTGTCGAGGCCCAGCTGCGGCATCGCCTGCGGCGTCACCCGGACACCATTGTCCTCATGCGTATCGCCTTCCGGCAGCGGCAGGTGATCGGCCAGATGCGGGTCGGCTGCGGTGGCGCCGGTGCCGAACTCGGTGGCGCCGATCAGGATTGCCATATTGCCGTGCGGATGCTTGTTCTCGTACATCAGCTGGTGAGCGAGCGGCAACTCGTCGAAGCTGAAGGCCCGCGACAGGCACGGGTCGACGAGCCCCTTCAACACCAGGTCGTTGGCGCCCTGAGCCTGCTCGTCATTGGCGAAGTGCGAGCCCTGGACCCGCTTCTGCCGCATCCAGAGATAGCGGAGATCGACCGTGGCGTTGTATCCGGTCGTGCCGGCGCAGATCACCACCATGCCGCCCGTGTCGCAGACGAAGAGCGAGGTCGGGATGGTGGTCTCGCCCGGGTGCTCGAAAATGAGGCGTGGCGCCTTCTTCTCGCCGAGCACGTCCCAGATCTTGGCACCGAAGGCCCGGGCGCCCTTCAGCCACTTGCCGTACCCGACATTGTCCTTCCAGTGCGGCAGCATTCCCCAGTGGTCGAATTCCTTGCGGTTTATGCAACCCTTGGCCCCGAGGCTCTTGCAGTATTCGATCTTGTCCTCGCCCGAAACGACGGCGATGGGGACGGCCCCGACGGCCCGGCAGATCTGGATGGCCATGGAGCCGAGGCCGCCGGCCCCGCCCCAGACCAGCACGACGTCGTCCTTTTTCACGCCGTGTTCGTCCCAGCGGCGCAGCATGCGATAGGCGGTGGCGGCCACCAGAAGGTAGCTGGCCGAGGCCTCCCAGGTCAGGTGCTTCGGCTTGGGCAGGCACTGGTGCGCCTGCACCTTGGCGAACTGGGCGAAGCCGCCATAATTCGTCTCGAAGCCCCAGGTCCGGAAGGTGGGCGAATACATCGGGTCTTCGCCGGACCGCACGACCGGGCAGTTGCGGTCCCAATGGCCGCAATGGATCACCACCTCGTCGCCGACCTGCGGCCAGGTGACGTCCTTGCCGACCTTGTAGACGATGCCGGCCGCGTCGGAGCCGCCGACATGGAAGTCCTCCGGCTCGCCCTGTTTCTGGCGGGCGGCGATGACGTTCACCGGGATGCCGAGCGAGGCCCAGACATTGTTGTAATTCACGCCGGCGGCCATGACGTAGAGGAGGACCTCGTCGTCCTTGAGTTCCGGAACATCGACGGTCTCGACCTGAAAGGCCTGTTCCGGCGGGCCGAAGCGTTCGGCGCGGACCGTCCAGGCGTGCATTTTCCGCGGAACCTCACCGAGCGGCGGCGCCTCACCGAGATCGTACAGGTCCTTGGCCATCTTTTACCCCCTATTGCGTTGTCATGGTCCCGCTGCGCGGTGACGACTCGAAAACTGCGAGACACCTGTCCCGGACGCGGCGAACGGCTTGCCGGGACACCGGCGCGTCACTGCCGAGTCTCCCGTGGCGGCGGTGTTGCGGCGAGCGCCGCCCGGCCATCCGGGTCGGTGCGCGTACGGACGATCGGCAGTGCACGGCAACGGCCCGACCGCAGGTGCCGGCCGGAACCGGCAGCACAGGGCGGATGCGAAGACCGGCGATCCGTCCCGACAGGCCGGCAGCAGGATCCGTTGTGAGCATGGGATAACCTCCAGGGCCTGGAAGGCATCCTCCCGGCCGGCCCGTGGCCCCGTATCGACTGTCAGGCCATTATATTGCGCCGCAGTATAAGATGCGCTGCGGTCATCTGTCCAGATCCGGCAGGCACACCCGAAACTGTCTCGCAATCAGGTGCAGGGAGCCCCGAAGAAACCGAGAAAGACCACATTAGAAATGTGCTTATAATTTTCGCGATTCCGGCGTCCGGTGGGTCGGCCGATTTGCGGCGGGCCCGGCCCGCCTGATGCCGTAAATTCCTGCCCGGAAAAAAATAAGCACAGAGACAGAAGGGGCTTTCACGCAGAAAACAGGAGAACAGGGTATCTGTCTCATCCCGAGTATTCTGCTGGAAGACTCTCTGTCTCTGTGCCTCGAAGACTCAAACGCTCAAGCTTGATACTACACGTCTTCGGCGATGGCCTTGCGAATGACGTCGGTCATCGACAGGATGCCGGTCGGCACATCGCGGCCGCCCTTTTTCTCGGTGACGACGATGCGGTCGGCCCGATGGGTGGTCATGATGCTGATCGCTTCGCTGACCGGCGTGTCGGCGTCGCAGCTCATGCATTCCGGCGTCATCGCGTCGCGCACCTTGACCTGGCGGGCCTCCTCTTTCGAGCGGCCCTGGCGGGCCAGCGCCATGTCGGTCTGCGTGAGAACCCCGATGGCCTGTTCGTTCTCGACCACGACCACGGCATGGATGCCACTGCGCAGCATGAGCAGCGCCGCCTCGTGGACGCTGGACTCGGGATTGGCGGAGATCAGCCCGACATGCATCAGCTCGCGCACCCGGATGCCGTCGGAGGCAATCTCGGCCTCTTCCGCCGCTTCGAAGGGCTGTTTGTCGAGGCCCATCTGCGGCATGTCCAGAGGGGTCACCCGGGTGTCGCCTTCATGGGTGTCGCCTTCGGGGATCGGCAGGTGGTCGGCCAGGTGCGGGTCGGCCGCGGTCGCGCCGGTGCCGAAGTCGGTGGCCCCGATCAGCACCGCCATGTTCCCGTGCGGGTGCTTGTTCTCGTACATCAGCTGGTGCGATTGCGGCAGCTCGTCCCAGCTGAAGGCCCGCGACATGCAGGGGTCGACAAGCCCCTTGAGCACGAAGTCATTGGCGCCCTGCGCCTGTTCGTCATTGGCGAAGTGCGATCCCTGCACCCGCTTCTGGCGCATCCAGAGATAGCGCAGATCGACGGTGGCATTGTACCCGGTCGTGCCGGCGCAAATGACCACCATACCGCCCGAGTCGCAGACGAACATCGAGGTCGGGATCGTCGTCTCGCCCGGATGTTCGAAGACAAGGCGCGGCGCCTTTTTCTCGCCGAGGACCTCCCAGATCTTCGAACCAAAGGCCCGGGCGCCCTTCAGCCACTGGCCGTAGCCGACATTGTCCTTCCAGTGCGGCAGCATGCCCCAGTGCTCGAACTCCTTGCGGTTGATGCAGCCCTTGGCACCGAGGCTCTTGCAATAGTCGACCTTGTCCTCGCCGGAGATCACCGCGATCGGGATGGCTCCCACGGCGCGGCACATCTGGATGGCCATGGAGCCGAGGCCGCCGGCGCCGCCCCAGACCAGCACGACGTCGCCCTTCTTGACGGCGTGTTCCTCCCAGCCGCGCAGCATGCGGTAGGCGGTCGCGGCGACCAGAAGATAGCTGGAGGCCGCTTCCCAGCTCAGGTGCTTCGGCTTGGGCAGGCACTGATGGGCCTGGACCTTGGTGAACTGGGCGAAGCTGCCGTAATTGGTCTCATAGCCCCAGATGCGGAAGGTCGGCGAATACATCGGGTCGCCGCCGGACAGCACATGCGGGCAGTCCCGGCTCCACTGGCCGCAATGGATCACCACCTCGTCGCCGACCTTCGGCCAGGTGACGTCCTTGCCGACCTTGTAGACGATGCCGGAGGCATCCGAGCCGCCGACGTGGAAATCCTCCTTCTCGCCCTGCTTCTGGCGGGCGGCGATCACGTTCACCGGGATGCCGAGCGACGCCCAGACATTGTTGTAGTTGATGCCGGCGGCCATGACGTAGACAAGGACCTCGTCGTCCTTGATCGCGGGCACATCGATCGTCTCGACCTGGAAGCCCTGGGTCGGCGGACCGAAGCGTTCGGGCCGCACGAGCCAGGCATGCATTTTCTGGGGAACCTCGCCGATCGGCGGCGCTTCGCCGACATCGTACAGGTCCTTTGGCATCTCATTCTCCCTACTGTGTTGTCTTGATTCATGTGCCTGGCGACGTTTTCAGATGAGCGAGGAACCCGTCCCGCAGCTCATCGAACTGATCGAAAGGCGAGCCGGCCCTTTGGGTCAGCTGCCTGAACAGGCCGTCCTCGCCGCCCAACTGCGCGACGCCGAAGCGGCCGAACTCGTCCAGAAGGCGGCGGATGATCCACTCCGCCTGGAAGCGCCGCCGGCGGTCGGCCAGCCGGCCTTTCGACAGCAGCCATTGCCGGTGCGCGTCGATGGTCTCGGCCAGCTCTTCGATGCCGATATTCTTGGTGGCGCTGGCGGAGACGGCCGGGATTTCCCAGCCATCGGGGTCGATACGATGGCCGAGGGTGGTCCTAAGCTCGGCCAGCATGCGCCGGGCGGCGGCCCCGATATCGGCCTTGTTGACGACAAGGACGTGCGGCACCTCCATGATTCCGGCCTTGAGGAACTGGATGCTGTCGCCCGAGGCGGGCTGGGCGACGAAAACGGTGGTGTCCGACAGCTTGGAGACATCGACCTCGCGCTGGCCGACGCCGACCGTCTCGATCAGCACGATGTCGAAGGCGGCCAGCATCACCAGGCTCATCGGCCAGACCTCGGCCGACAACCCGCCAAAGGCACCGCGATTGGCCAGCGAGCGGACGAAGACACTGTTGTCGGCGATGCCTTCGCCGGCCATCATCCGCAGCCGGTCGCCGAGCAGGGCACCGCCGGAGAGCGGGCTCGACGGATCGACGGCGAGAATGCCGATCCGCTTGCCCTGCCGCCGCCAGACATTGATCAGCGCCGCCGTCAGCGAGGACTTGCCCACCCCCGGCGGGCCGGTGATGCCGATGAGATGGGCTTCGGTGTCGAGCTTCTCTTCCGGCAGCGTCGCCAGCATCTGCGAGGCGACGCGCCGCGCCTCCGGCCGTGTGTCATCCAACAGGTTCAGCGCCGTGGCCACCGCCGCCCGGTCTTTTGCCGTGACCGAGCCGGCCAGCGTCTCGGGGTCGGGGAGCGCCCGGCGCTGTCCCGTCATTGCAGGGCACCATAAGGCTGGAGGCCGTTCGAGGTGCGGATGATGTCGACCATGTCCAGCATGATCCGGTTGAGGTCGATGTCCTTCGGCGTGTAGACCGCGGCGATGCCGCGCTCTTTCAGCTGCCTGCCGTCCTCTTCCGGAATGATGCCGCCGAGGACGATCGGGATGTCGCTCAGCCCGACGCCGCGCATCTTGTCAAAGATGTCTTCGACCAGTTCGATATGGCTGCCCGACAGCACCGACAGGCCGACCATGTGCACGCCTTCCTCCTGGGCCGCCTTGGCAATCTGCTCCGGCGTCAGGCGGATGCCGTCATAGACGATCTCGAAGCCGCAATCGCGCGCCTTCACGGCGATCTGTTCGGCGCCGTTGCTGTGGCCGTCGAGACCCGGCTTGCCGAGCAGCAGGCGAAGCGGCCGGCCCAGCTCCTCGCCCGTGCGGCGGGTGCGGCCGCGGATCGCCTCGACCAGCTCCGACGGCGTGGTGTCATGGGTGGTGATGTCGATGCCGGTCGGCGCCCGATATTCGCCGAACACCTCGCGCAGCCGCCCGGCCCATTCGCCGGTGGTGACGCCGGCATGGGCGCAGCGGATCGAGGCCGGCATGATGTTCTGCCCGGTGCGGGCCGCCTCGGCCAGGCCGTCCAGGGCGGCGCCGACCTCGTCATTGTTGCGGCTGGCACGGAAGGCCTGGAGAGACTCCACCTGCGCCCGTTCGGCAGCCGGGTCGACCTTCATGATGCCGCTGTCGGTGCCGGTGGTCAGCGGCGAGGGGGCGGTCTGCTCGAAGCAGTTGACGCCGACGATCTTCAGGTCGCCGCTTTCGATGGCGCGGATGCGCCGGGTGTGGCTGGCGACCAGCTCGCGCTTCACATAGCCGTTCTGAACGGCGGCGATCATGCCGCCATGCTCATTGACCGCCTCGACCTCCTCGTCGGCGCCTTCAACCAGCCGCTCGACCTTTTCGGCGATGACCGGCGAGCCTTCGAAGATATCATTGTATTCCAGCAGGTCGGTCTCGTAAGCCAGCACCTGCTGCATGCGCAGGGCCCATTGCTGGTCCCAGGGCCGCGGCAGGCCGAGCGCCTCGTTCCAGGCCGGCAGCTGCAGCGCCCGTGCCCTCGCATGCTTGGACAGCGTGACCGCCAGCATCTCCAGCACGATGCGCTGGACGTTGTTCTCCGGCTGCTGCTCGGTCAGGCCGAGGGAATTGACCTGGACGCCATAGCGGAAGCGGCGAAGATTGTGGTCGTGGACCCCGTAGCGCTCGACGCACAGCCGGTCCCAGAGATGGGTGAAGGCGCGCATCTTGCACATTTCTTCGATGAAGCGGATACCGGCATTGACGAAGAACGACATCCGGCCGACCACCTTGTCGAAGCCCTTTTCTTCGATCTGTCCGGACTCCTTGATCGAGTCGAGGATCATCATGGCATTCGACAGGGCATAGGCGATCTCCTGAACCGGCGTCGCCCCCGCCTCCTGCAGGTGATAGCTGCAGATATTGATCGGATTCCACTTCGGAATGTGATTGACGGTATAGCAGATAATATCGGTGGTGAGGCGGACCGACTCCGCCGGCGGGAAAATATAGGTGCCGCGCGAGAGATATTCCTTGATGATGTCGTTCTGGGTGGTCCCGGTCAGCTCCTCGTGCTTCGCCCCCTGGCGCTCCGCCACCGCGATGTACAGCGCCAGCAGCCAGGCCGCCGTCGCGTTAATGGTCATCGAGGTGTTCATCTTGGCGAGCGGGATCTGGTCGAACAGCAGCTCCATATCGCCGATATGGCTGATCGGCACACCGACCTTGCCGACCTCGCCGCGGGCCAGCGGGTGGTCGGAATCATAGCCGGTCTGGGTCGGCAGGTCGAAGGCCACCGACAGGCCGGTCTGGCCGCGCGACAGGTTGGTCCGGTAAAGCTCGTTCGAGGCCCGGGCCGAGCTGTGGCCGGAATAGGTCCGCATCAGCCAGGGCTTATCCCGCTTGACGGCGACGCTCATGTCCATGGGTGGTGATCCTCCTCGCGGCGACGGGCGTATCACGCCGTCTGGCCCTCGTCTATACTCGCACAAAAGGCAGGGTTAAGAAAGCCGCAGCCAGCCGAACCGCCCGACCGAAGGCCGACGGCCGCCCAGCCCGGCGCGAGCCGGAAAGGGGCCGGCCCGGGCCGCAACGGCACCGGGCCGGGACGGCCGGCGGGGTCAGTCGCGCCGGGTCAGCAGACCGCGGGTGATGACCTGCGCCTGGATTTCCGCAGCCCCCTCGAAGATATTGAGAATGCGGGCATCGCAGAGCACCCGGCTGATCGGATACTCGAGGGCGTAGCCATTGCCGCCATGGATCTGCAGGGCGGCATCGGCCGACGCGAAGGCGACCCGGGCGCCGAGCAGCTTGGCCATGCCGGCCTCGATATCGCAACGGATATCGGCGTCCTTCTCCCGCGCCGCAAAATAGGTCAGCTGCCGGGCGATCATGGTCTCCACCGCCATGATCGCCAGCTTGCCGGAGACGCGCGGAAAGTCGAAGATCGGGCGGCCGAACTGCACCCGCTCATTGGCATAGCGCAGGCCGATTTCCAGGGCGTTCTGGGCGACGCCGACGGCCCGCGCCGCGGTCTGGATGCGGGCGGACTCGAAGGTCTCCATCAGCTGCTTGAAGCCCTGGCCTTCCGTCTGGCCGAGCAGGTTTTCCGCCTTCACCTCGAACTCGTCGAAGGCCAGCTCGTACTCCTTCATGCCGCGATAGCCGAGCACCTCGATCTCGCCGCCGCTCATGCCGGGGGCCGGGAAGGGATGCTCGTCGGTGCCGCGCGGCTTTTCGGCCAGGAACATGCTGAGGCCGCGATAGCTCAGATCGTCCGGCTTGGTGCGGGCCAGCAGGGTCATCAGGTCGGTGCGGGCGGCATGGGTGATCCAGGTCTTGTTGCCGGTCACCTTGTAGACATCGCCATGCTTCACCGCGCGGGTGCGCAGCGAGGCGAGGTCGGAGCCGGTGTTCGGCTCGGTGAACACCGCGGTCGGCAGGATGTCGCCGGAAGCCAGCAGCGGCAGGAAATGCTGCTTCTGCTCTTCGGTGCCGCCCAGGCGGATGAGCTCGGCGGCGATCTCCGAACGCGTCCCCAGCGAGCCGACGCCGATATAGCCGCGCGAGAGCTCCTCGGTGACCACGCACATGGCCATCTTGTCCATGCCGAGGCCGCCATACTCTTCCGGAATCGTCAGGCCGAAGACGCCCAGCTCGGCCATCTCGGTGATCAGCTCGATCGGCACCAGCTCGTCCTTCAGGTGCCACTCATGGGCATAGGGGACGACCTTGTCGGCGACGAAGCGGCGAAACTGGTCGCGCACCATCTCCAGGCTTTCGTCGCCCAGGCCCAGGGCACCGAAATTGCCGGTGTCGACGCCGTTGACGATATACTCGGCAATGCGCTGGCGGACGGCCGGGCTGTTGCCCTCGCGGATCAGCCTGGACACTTCCGGCGTGTAGAAGGCGTGGATGGCGTCGTCGGACACGCCGAAATCGCCGGCCCGCACCATCTCCACCTGGCTCATCGGGATGCCGCCGATCATCTGCGCCAGATATTCGCCGAAGGCGCATTGCAGGATCAGCGCTTCCAATTCGCCGAAATGATGCTGCTCCTGCAGCCGGGCCACCCAGCCCAGCATTTCGCGCAGCGATTCGACATAGGTGGCGAACCAGGCATAGCCATGGGCGACGAACTGGTTCTCGTCGAGCAGCCCGGCATTCACTTTGCCGTCGCGCATCACGGTTGCGGCCACCGCCTTGCGCACGGCGGTATTGAGCTGGTCGGCCGCCTTCAGCGCCTGTTCGCAGGTGGCGACGAGATCGGACAGCACGATCGGGGGGGCGGCGTCGTCTTCGACGGTCGGGGCAGCGATGGTAACCACGGGAAACTCCTCCAAACCCTTTTTGTGGACGATGTCGCGAATGGGCAGCCGGCCGGGAGACCCGGAACGGGCCGCTAAGGCAAGCCGATTCGGTCTAAATGGTCGCCCTCATGGAAAGGGACCATACCATAAACGTCATGGTTCGGAAATGATTATACTGCATCGCACCATAGCGCCGCGCGGCCCGTCGCCGCGCCATGCGAACGGGTCGATCCTTGAGCGCGGGAGCCTTCCACGCCTTTTCAATTTGGGAACAACCGCCATTGTAAATCCGACACGTGCCACTCTAAAAAGTGACTTCAACGATACAAAATTGAAATTTAGTTGGATCGAATAGCCAAAGGCGTAAGTCAGAAATCTTCGACAGGCCGAAAAATGTCGAACAAGCCTTCTGTCTTCTCGTCCTCGATCACGCCACTCACCCCTTGCATATGTCGCATTTCGTCCGCAAGCCGGGGTGTACCCACAACCAAAACGAAAGGTACGGACATCGGCTCTCCAACATATGACACGTCGTGCTGAAGCCCCTTCCGTGACACCGCCTCGGCCAACCGATCCCGGAAATCCTGGCCCGCCAGCGCATTCATTTTCACAACGCCTAAACGCCGCGCCCGGCGATCACCTCCCTTGTCGACCTCATCGGGCTCCAAGGAGACGATGTAACTTCTGTGCTCCTGCGGAGCGGAATTTTCGGCGGTATTCACGATAGAACCCACTCGTTTCCGTGGCGTTGCTTCTGCAACTTAGCTATAAACGGCGAGACCGGCTCCAAAGCGCTCTGGCTGAGGACCCGAGATGTGTGACGCTGACTCTATCAATATATCACGAAGAGATTGCGAATCCAGATGTGGGTTCTTAGACCAAAGAAGAGCAGCAATCCCCGCCGCATAAGGAGAGGCCATACTTGTCCCGCTGAGCGCTGCATATTGGCTTCGGCCCCTTATATTGCGTTGATAAGCTGAATATACCCCAACACCATAGCCTACGAGGTTTGGCTTGCCGTCGGCCGGGTTTGGAGAGCAGCCCGAAAAAGAGGCAATATCATTTTGGTAATCAACTGCCCCGACGGCGAGGACCTCAGGGTACATCGCCGGGAGCCGGTAATGGCCATATCCGTCGTTCCCGATAGCCGCTACGACGAGAACATCGGCACGAACAAGTTGGCCAATGGAGTGCCTCAGCGCACGCTCCAAGACCTGATACTCATCATTACTCATACCCGGTGGCACTGCGGGCGGAAATCCCAGCGACATATTCACAATAGCGGGTCGATCTGCGACGTCCGGTTTGGAGAATGCCCTCAAGAGCCAATCAACGCCCTTCACAACCCGCATAAACGAGGTCCTGACCGTTTCGGATTCGATAACGCCGCCGACGAGGAGTTGGCTACCCGGGGCTATGCCGAGGCGCCGCCCAAAGAGGATGCCGGCGACATGAGTTCCATGGCCATCGGTGTCGAACCCGCGAACACGCCGAACGGGCTTGCGCGGCAGAATCGGGACGTAACCGTGGGTAATGTATCTCTGACCGACCCGAAATTCTGTATGATCGGCATCGATACCCGTATCGAGCATTCCCAAGAGGATCCCCTGTCCGGTATAGCCGTCCTTCTGGGCTTTGTTTATGCCGGCAGCATCACGCCATGCGAGATCACTGGCATCATCCGGGGGCTCTGTCGACGGGCCTTCATCCGCATCGACCTTTATGGGCGTTGGCAAGGACATCTGGAAATCTCGAATGAACACATAGTCTGATGAAAGCCTGTCAATCGCTCGTTCCATATGAGCCGTTTGAGAGAAATATGCAGATGTGGCGCCGATCTGTTTATGATATTCGAATTCACCGGGGATATCCCTTGCTGCCAAAGCGGCAGGCGAATCCTCGTCGTGAGCAAGATTTCTTAACCCGATATCCTCGAGGGCCCTTGCGTCCTGAGGCTCAGCCGTTTCCGCGCTTCGCCCGAGGCGCTCAGCGGATCGCCCTCGACCCCTGAGCGGGGAGATGGTCTCTGCTGCCGCCTCGATCGCTGAGCGCGGCAAAAAACTCCGCTGGCGACAGATTGGGTCTGCCAAGGCAATTCGCCGACCAATTTTCTCCCCACAGGAAAACGAGACATTGGTGCTTCGCTCCTTCATGCTTGCACGAGACTGAGACAAGCATTTTTAGAATTTCCTGACAGGCTCACGATCAATGAAGAGCTGTGAAACCGACAAATATTTGAAACACAAAAGCGTTTCAATAGAAAAGCCGTTCATCGTCACAGAACCATACAATCGTACTTTTGTGGGAGCCTCGTCTTTAACGGGTGTAAAAAATCAAAGATATCGTTCTAGTTGCGGCTCGCGCTCATGGGTTGTCATTGTCGCCGTGCCCACGCCAAGCCGGACAGGCCGAGTCCCCGAAGTCAGGAGGCTGTCGCCAACCCGTCACATCGGCGGGTCGTAGCGGCCGGGGGCGAGGATGCCGTGCGGGTCGAGCGCCGCCTTGATCGCCGTCAGCGCCGGCGCCAGCGTCGGCGCATTGCCCATCACCTGCGGCATGAAGGGAATGCCGACCCGATAGGGCACGAAGCCGGCCGCCAGCACCGCCGTGATCACCGCCTCGGCGCAGGCCCGGGCGCGGGCGGTCTCGTCCGGATCGCTCTTGTCATAGGCAATGGTCAGCACAGCATCGAGCGCTCGCTCGGTCACCGTGCTGAGGGTGACCAGAAGGTCGAAACCGTGCGCCGCAAAAATCGGCGCCACCAGCCGGTCGAGCTCCAGGGCCGCCTCCCCCGTCGCCGGGATCACCGGCGCGATCCACAACAGACCGCACTGGTCGCGGGCCGGCTCGGCATTGGTGGCGAAGTCCGGCGGCAGGCCGTCGCGGTGGCGCCAATAGGCGCCGGCCAGGAAATGGCCGCTGGGCACGCCGCGGTGCAGGTCGTAGAGCGGGCGGGAGCGCCGCAGCTTCTCCGCGGTGCGCTTGCCCCAGCCGGTGAAGCCGAGCAGCCCGGCGACCCGATGGCCCAGCGCCAGCGTGCGGTCGTCGAGGAACACCAGCGTCCGGCCGGGGCCGCCGAGTTCGCGCTTGACCGCGCGGCGGGCGGCGGCGACCTGGTCGCGCCGGCCATAGAGCCCGCCGGAAAAGGCCCAGGCGCCGAAGCCCACCTCGCGCTGCAGCGCCTTGCGCATGTCGGGCGACAGCGGCGGCGCGCCGGCCCGGTCGCGCGGGAAGGGCCGGCCGCTGGAGATCAGCCGCAGATCATTGCCGATATGCACGACCGAGCGCACCGTGCCGTCGAGCCGGAGCCGGCGCAGGGCGTCGACCACCGGCGCCACATCCTCGTGGCTGTCGAGAATGCCGACGACCAGGGTGAAGGCCTCGGGCTCGGGCATCAGCCACAGGCCGAGGCGGGTGACCACGCCGTAATTCGACTGCGTGAAAATGCCGTCGAGCCAGGGGCCGACGCCATAGGGATAGAGGCTCTGCGTCCGGGTGTTCGGATGGGCGCCGAAGCCGGTCTCGATCACCTGCCCGTCGCCCAGCACCACCTGCAGGCCGGACAGGGTGTGGATGCGATTGCCATAGGGGGTGTGGCCGAAGCCGCGCTCGACGACATTGCCGATCAGGCTGGCCTCCGGGCCGGCGCCGGTGCAGTCGAGCCAGAGCCGCGCGCCGGTCTCGCGCAGATACGCGGCCAGCTGGCCCTGGGTGACGCCGGGCTCGACCACGGCATAGGCGAGGCGCTCGTCGACCTCGACGATGCGGTCCATGCGGGCGAGGTCGAGCACCACCTGGCCGGGGCCGGACGGACAGGCATCGCCATAGCCCCAGTTCTTGCCCCGGCTGATCGGGTAGAGCGGCACGCCGTGCCGGCCGGCGATGCGCACGACCGCGGCGACCTCGTCGGTCGAGGCCGGCCGCACCACGCCGACGGGCGCGTGCGCCTGCGGCAGGGTCGAGCGGCCATAGCGCGCCAGAGTGTCGGTGTCCGTCAGGACATGGTCGGCGCCGACCACCCCGGCCCAGTCGTCCAGCACCTGCCCGTCTATCGCCCCCAGGTTATTCGCCATCCCCGCCCCTCTGCCCTTCGCTGCAGCGCCCGATTCCCTGCACCATAGACGAGAGCGACGCGCTTCGCTTGTTCTTTCTCGGAAGAGGCTCCGGAAACTGCTCTTCGTTATTACGGAAAGATTACTTTTTCAGCTGCCTCAGGGGGCGACCGATTTGTCGCGGCTCTTGGACCTCAAGCGCACCGCCGTGATCCCACGGCAAGCGTCTGCGTTGCTTCAAAGCCGAGACGCTGGACTCGGATCAATCACTCGACAAAGCCAACGCTCGACTATAAAACGACTCATTGAACGAATGAACTACAAAAAGGCGTATTTGCTTCGCGCCGGGAAAGCTGCAGGTCCTGGCGCCAACTGCGCACGGGCCCGATCCCCTCAGCGTACAGCGGCGGACAATGAGAAGGACCTCGGGGCGAAGCGCGGCCTCAGTTGAGTTGCGGTCATGGTCGTTGGACCTTAGCGCGCTCTACATAGGCGCGGGACCAGTTTGCCGATCTTTCTCCACATTGCGGCAGCGCCTTCTCCGAACGTATCACCGGTGATCCTGCAATGAGTAATGACAGCGGCCAAGTATCCAGCAACCAGACTGCCAAGGAGAGCGAGAACTCTCCACCAAAATCCAGCCTCAGAGGGCAGGGCCAGTATATCAAGAACGTCAAAAACGGCATAGGCAAAGGCGAATAATGCAGCAAAGCTCGAAATGACTTCAAAACGCGATTCATTGCGCGCGGCCTTTTCGCGCTGCTCGATGGCGTTCGTGCGTTCGAGTTCGTCCTGCATTTCCTGGTAAAGCGGACGAACCTGGAGGCGATTCTGCATGCGGCTGAAAAGGTCCCGCCCTTGCATCTGCGGGCTGACGTCTTCAAACCAGAGCCCGTTGGCGAACCCGAGAAATCGGAGCCTGAGGTCTTCGACAGCTTCGGGAACGGCTTTTTCGATCCTGTCCCGGACGGCATCGGACAAACGAGACGCGACTTTATCGCGGCCGTCCGCCTGTCCTTCGGATTTGACTTGCAGGCGCAGGCTGGAAAGCGTGGCGATGGTCCTCGAAAACTTATGAAAGACCGCGGCATGAAACTGTGCGATAAGATAAAGCCGGCGGTAGACGGTATTCATGTGTCTGGCAACGATATAATTACTCCCGAACCCCCCATATGTCAGGCACACCACCGCGTGATCGTCGACGGCAAAGAGTGTTCCGTCGCCGCCACCGGACACATCGAACCGGCGATAGCCGATCTCCGCCATCACCTCTTTGTTGAAAGGAGGCGAGTACGGATAATCCATCCCTGCTGCCGTCACATCGGCCAGTCGGGCCATCATCGCGTCGCGGCGCCGGATCGCGGTGGGGAGCGTCGGCGTGCACCCGCCGACGCCGGCGCCGATCATTACCCGGGCCCGCTCATCGCCGATGATCCGCACATCGCCCAGACGGAACGGGCCGAGGAGGGTTTCGACCAGCGCGGCGAACCAGCCTTCCGGCCGCTCGCTCTTCGCCGGAAGGGCCCTGGTGAAGACGAGCGTCGTCCACTGACCATAGAACCTGAGGCCGATCTGTTGCGTGGGGCTGTTACTCTTATAGGGAGAATAGCATTGCCGCGCCGCATGGGAAAAATCGAGCAGCTGGCCGAAGGTCCGGAGCGATCGGTCGGAAGTATTCGCCCAGTGCAGGCGTAACGGGGACTGAAGCAGCCGGCGCCAGTGCCGCGCAGGTCGATCGGTCGTCCCCTTAGGCTTTCCGAGGTTGTCGTAGCCGTCCCAGCAATCCTGCGCCGCCCATTCCAGCACGACGAGCCGGTTGAAGCAGAAATGCACAATCAGTTCGCTGACCGGCACCTCGATGATCCGGCGGGTGTCCCCGCTACCGAACGCATGTTCGTCTGCCCGCGGGGTGCCGAAGGCGACGGCCAAAGCCGGCATCAGCGCCTGGTACCGCTTCTTGCGGACCGCGTAGGACAGGATCGGCAGCTCTCCGCCGTCCACCGGCCGATCGGGTTCGAGGTTCGGGATGCCGCCCGCCTTGGCGCCGTCATCCTCCGCTTTCTGCTGCGGCTTTGGCGCAAAATAACGCCGCAGATGCGGATAGAGGAACAGGCGTTCGTCTTCCTCCAGCTCATAGGGCTGCAACAGCGCGTGCGCCCAGCATGTCGGCCGTGGGTCGACAGGCGGCCGGGGTTCGCCGGTCGATCCGTCGACCGGCGACATCGGATCGTAGTCGAGCACCTGGAAGAAGCGAAGCGACCATCTCCGCAAAGGCCTTGCCAGCCCGATCACATTGTCCAGCCAGAGATCGGCCAGTTCCGACAGCGCCTCACTGCCCGTCTCCGCGCCATCGCCGGCAATCGGCGGCGCCTTTGCGCCCCAGAAGCAGCTGTCGGCCGAGCCGCCGCCAAAGACCGTCAGCCGGGCGAGATGGGCCGGCATGCCCTCATCCTCCGGGTCGGCGATCGAGCGGATCAGCTCGCGCACCAGCGGCCAATCGCCGGCACCGCCCGACCAGAAGACTTCGGTTGGTTCCGCACCTGGGTTGCCCCCAGGTACGGTGAGGCACAAGGCCTGGACCGGCCTGGGTGCGTGGCCTTCGCCGATGGCATCGATCGCGGTTCGCAGGCACAAGGCATCGGGAAGCCTGGGGGCTATCTCGGGCGGCGCGGCGGCCAGCCAGAGGCTTTGCTTGTGCCATCCGTTCTTGTCAGAGCCGCACCGGTCGCCGAGTTCCAGCAGGCGCCCGGATTCGCCGTCCCGGTGCTCGTCGACCCACGCCAAAGCGGTCCGAAGCTCGCCCGCCGCGTCGGCCATAAGCTCATCGGCCGTCCGGTCGGCGCCGAAGGCGCGGCACACCGCATGCTCGCGCAGGCGGATGGCGAGCGCAGCGGCAAGACAGGCCACCGCCCCGGCCTGGCTTTGCGCGCCCAGCGAATGGGTCGGCCCGCCTTTTGCGGAAAGTGGGTCGGCGACCGCCTTGGGAAGATCGGAAAGCCGGTTGAGAAAGTCGCGGCCCGCCCCCAGCCAGGCCGGGGCGTCGCCCTGGGCCGGATCCGCCGCCCGCTCAACCAGGCGAGCCGCTTCGCGCGGCCGGATGGCCGCCCGGAGACCGGCCCAGAAGCCGCGGTCATTGGCGGCAATCCAGCTTTCCAGGGGGGAGAGCGGAGCGCCGAGCAGCGCTGCCAATTGTTCCAGCGAGGCAAGCGGGCTGGTGCGGTCATCCAAATGCCGGGTCAGCGGGTCGACATAGGCATGGTGGTCGATGCGATGGACGGTCCGGCCCGTGTCGCGCAACGTCTGCTCCAGCCGGCCGGGTGTCTCCATCAGGATGACCGTCGGCGGCAGGCTCTCAATATCCACGCGACCCGGCGCCGCTTCCGGCCGCTCGCCCCATTTCAGCCGCAGGTCCAGGACGCGGACACCATGCCTTTCGGCGAGATCCGCGGCGGTGACCGCCTCGAGGTCGTTGCGGGACAGGAGGAGCGCGATCGGCTTTGGGGGTGATGGGGACATGACTGACTCGGCGCGGCTGTGAGCCTACGCATTGATAGAGGGCGGTGCCCGGCGATTCAAGTCATTGAACGCGCCGGAGCGCGGGCATCCTGCCCGCCCTGGTTTCATCTGTCCCGTATTCGGAGCGCGGGCATCCTGCCCGCCCTGGTTCCATTTGCCCCGGAAGAGTGTGGCAGCTGAGGCTGTCGGGCGGGCCAGAGGCCCGCGCTCCTGTTTCATCCGCTTCCTGATAAGCGCGGCATTAGGAACTCGCCGCCATCACCGTCGACGGCGGTTTCGTAGAAGTTTCATCCGCTTCCTGATAAGCGCGGCATTAGGAACCGCCACGCCACGGAGTATTGCGCCGCCGGCGCGGTGTTTCATCCGCTTCCTGATAAGCGCGGCATTAGGAACGCCAGCAGGAGCTGACGGCGCAACCCTGACAGTTTCATCCGCTTCCTGATAAGCGCGGCATTAGGAACGCTCGTTCTCTCGACAAGGTGACGAGTGTTGATGTTTCATCCGCTTCCTGATAAGCGCGGCATTAGGAACCCTCCTGATGGCGGGCATGGCAGCGCTCGCTGCGTTTCATCCGCTTCCTGATAAGCGCGGCATTAGGAACCTCGACATCGTCATCTACCAGGGCGACACCGCCCCCGTTTCATCCGCTTCCTGATAAGCGCGGCATTAGGAACCCCAACCGGCTCGACGTGTTTTTCGCCGATGTTTCATCCGCTTCCT
>JAAAOG010000031.1 GCA_009909005.1 Alphaproteobacteria bacterium
GGCGGATGGGGCGGTTTATTCGGCCGCGTCGGGCTTCTTCGCCGCATGATCGTCGTCATCCCGGTCGGGCCGGTCGGGATAGAACACCATCCGGCCCTTGCTGATGTCGGCGTCGTAGGTGCCGTCTTCGCGGGCCTGTTGCTCGACCTCCTCATCGGTCAGGGCGTTGACGGCATCCCAGTCGGTCTGACTGACGAGCTCCTGCCAGGAGCCGTCGTCCTGTTGGGCATACATCTTGCCGTTGAGGCCCTTAGCCCGCGTGATGTTTCGCTCGCTCATAAGCCCGGATCTCCTTCGGCCAAGCGCGGCGGCTTGTGACGATGCGACGGGTGCCGTCGCGGTCGACATAGACATAAGAGATATATTGGCCATCGAGCATACCGACCGCAACCATGCGGTCTTCGCCATCTCTGGGGCTGGGATATTCGTAGACGAAACTGCGAAAGAAGCGCCCTGCATCGGCAAAGTCGATGCGGCGTTCGGCCTTCTTTGCGAGGCGTTTCTTTTCATCCCAGTCGAACTGCATCGCCGTGTCCTGGCCAGCTGGCGGCCCGCGCTCCAGGCGCGGCCGGCAAGGCCAGCGCCGCAATGCCACCAGACAACACGTCTTCATGGAGATGCGTCAATCGCCCTGCCCGTTCAGGCCCTTGATCCCTCACCCTCGTGAATTCCCTCGCAAATTCACCAATGACAATAACCAATCCCAAAAAGACAAGGGCATGCAGCTTGCTGCATGTCGCTGCCCATGCCGTCGAAGGCGCTGCCGGAGCGGCCGGCGTGCGGGATGGGTCGGGAGACAGCCTCTCGGCAGGCGGCTTGAAATCGCCGGAACGCGTGTGATCTGGTATTCGTGTGATCGATTGGAGGGCTGCCATGGGTCGCAAGGCCGCAGATGCCTTCGTGCGCCGGATCGAAGAGACCTTCGAGCCCCTGCGTCACCAGCCGGAGATGGGGCCGGCCCGCCACAGCCTGGCGCCGGGTTTGGCGGATCCATTTCCACGAAAGGTCTGTGATCTGCTACCGGGACGACGGAAACCGCTTTGATCCATCGTGCGCGTCGTCCACGGGGCACGCGACCAGATTGCCCTCTCCGAAACACTGCGAAGAATTTAATAGATGCCAAATAACGAAGCTGGCGCAGCGGCTATGGGCGTCGGCGGGACGCCGACGCTCCGGTCGCGCTATAGGGGCAGTTCCGATTAGGCTGTTGGCATGGCTTCGGCGATGAGGTCCTCTGCGGCTCCGGGGCGGCCTGGGGGCCGGGTGGGGGAAAGCTGGTTCGCATGCGAGAGCGAAGGGGTGACGGCCGGGCTCAGGACGGCCCGGCGCAAGGAACGGTGGGGGTATGTTGGCGATGGAGGGGTCATGGCCTCCGGCACGAACGAAAAGAGACATCCGCCGGGCGCGTAAGGGGATTCCCTGAAATTTGAACGCGCTATATGATCAAATTGACAAAGGCGGGACCCATGAAGTCACCAAAAGCGAAAATAAGGAAGGAACTGCTGGCATGGGCAAGGGAAACCGCGGGCTTCTCGCGGGAACTTGCCGCAAAGCGTTTGCAGGTTAAACCGGAACGTCTGGCCTCCTGGGAGGACGGTGAGGACGTCCCGACCATCAAGCAGCTCCGGAGAATTGCCGATCTCTACAAGAGGCCGGTGAGCGTCTTTTATTTGTCTGAAATTCCCATCAGCTTCAAAGTAATGCGGGACCTGAGGCGTCTTCCGGAGACAGGTTTGCGCGAATATTCCCCCGGCCTTGTTTATGAAATGCGCACGGCTCAGCAAAGGCGGGAACTGGCGCTTGAGTTGCTTGATGATCTTGATGAAGACCCATCACAATTTGATTTGATGGCGTCACTGGATGATGATCCGGAATCTCTCGGTGAGAGAATCCGCAAAGCGCTCGGTATCACCTACGGCGAGCAAATCAAATGGCGAGAGGGGCGCGTCGCCTTTAATGCCTGGCGGGAGCGCATCGAAAATTCCGGCGTTCTGGTCTTTCAGATGTCCCGGGTGGAAACCGGCGAAGTGTCCGGCTTCGCGCTTTCGAGCGATGTTCTGCCGGTTCTGGCGGTAAATCGCAAGGATGTCTATAACCGGCGGACTTTCTCGCTGCTGCATGAATTTGCACATTTGATGCTGCGCGTCAGCGGCGCGTCCGATCTGGACGTTGATGGCGCGCGTCCGCCTGAAGATGCGCGGGTTGAGGTTTTCTGCAATCAGGTTGCCGCTGCGGCCCTCATGCCCAAGGAGCGCTTCCTTGCCGAAAGCGCCGTGCAAAGCGCGTCGGCAGGCGCAATCGAATGGCCTGACGATACCATTGAAGAATTGTCCAGGCATTACAGCGTCAGCCGCGAAGCGGTCGTTCGGCGGCTCCTGAATTTTAGCCGGACAACGGACCGTTTCTACCGGAAAAAGCGCGCGCAATATGCCGCTGAGCATCAGGCACGTCAAGCAGCGGAGCGGGAGAAATACAGGGACAAGGAGTTCCGCAAGAACCCTGCGCGCGATACCGTGCTTGAGAACGGCAGGCCTTTTGTGCGGCTTGTTCTGAACAACTACTATCAGAACCGCATTACCCTGAGTGATGTTTCCGCCTATCTCGGCGTGCGCGTGAAACATCTGCCCCGGATTGAAATGACGGTCGGGACAGGGTAAGCGCGCATGGCGGATAGCGAGTTCATCTACTGCATTGACACAAGCGCTCTGATCCATGCCTGGGTGAGGGCCTATCCGCCGGATGTCCTCCCTCCTTTCCCATAATCCGAAACTGGTTGTCGTAACGGAAGAAAAAGGCGGATCGGCAAAAAAACCGAAAATGCCTTATGTCTGCGATCAGGAAGATTTGCGGTGCATCGATGTTCTGCAGTTCATCCGTGACCAGAAATGGCAATTTCAGATTGGCACCTCATTGGACTGAACTCGTCCGATGCCGGCGGCGCCGATTGGCATGCACGTGTGCATGCCCTACGGTCGGGCTATAGGGGCAGTTCCGATTGGGTTGTTGGCATGGCTTCGGCGATGAGGTCCTCTGCCGCTTCTTCGAGGAGGGTGTCGAAGGCGCTGCCGGAGACCTGCTCTCGGCCGATTTCCAGGAGGACCGGGATGGCCAGGGGGGAGATGCGGTCGAGGCGGCGGTGGACCAGCCGGCCCTCGGCGCGGGCCAGTAGGCCGGCGACCCGGCCGAGGTCGATCAGGCCGCGCGCCGCATCGGCCCGTGTGGCGCGCAGCAGCACATGGCCGGGCTCGTGCCGGCGCAGCACGTCGTAGATCAGGTCGGTGTTGACGGTCATCTGCCGGCCGGTCTTCTCCGCGCCCGGCGTGCGGCGCTCGATCAGCCCGGAAATCACCGCGACATTGCGGAAGGTCCGGCGCAGCAGGCTCGACTCGTCCATCCAGGCCTCCAGATCGTCGCCCAGCATGTCGCGGTCGAACAGGCCGGGGATGTCGACCGGCTCGTAGAGGCCCCAGATGGCCAGCACATAGTCGGTGGCGACGAAGCCGAGCGGTGCCGCCCCGGCCCGCTCCAGCCGCCGGGTCAGCAGCATGCCGAGCGTCTGGTGGGCGTAGCGGCCCTCGAAGCAATAGGCGACGAGGAACCATTTGCCGCCGCGCGGGAAGGTCTCGACCAGCAGATTGTCCCGCCCCGGCAGCACCGAGCGCCAGTGCTGCAGCCGCAGCCATTCGCGCACCGGCTCCGGCAGATCGGGCCAGGCGGCCGGGTCGGACAGCATGGCGCGCACCCGGTCGGCGAGATGGGTGGAGAGCGGCAGCCGGCCGCCGGCATAGGCGGGGATCTTCGGCTCGGCCGGGCCGGCGGCGCGCGTCACCATTGCGGTGGTCTCGTGCAGGCCCTCGAAGCGCAGCAGCTGGCCCGAGAAGATGAACGTGTCGCCGGGTACCAGCCCCTGGATGAAATATTCCTCGACCTCGCCGAGGACGCGGCCGCGCTTCAGCTGCACCTTCAGCGTCACCGCCTCGACGATGGTGCCGACATTCATGCGGTAGCGCTGGGCGGTGCCGCGGCCGGCCAGCCGCCACAGCCCGTCCGCCCCCTGCTTCAGCTTGCGGAATCGGTCATAGCTGCCGAGCGCATAGCCGCCGGTGGCGACGAAGTCGAGCACCGCGTCGAAATCGGCCCGCGCCAGGCCGGCATAGGGGGCGGCGCGGGCGACCTCGGCATAGAGCGCGTCGGCGTCGACCGGCCCGGCGCAGGCGGTGCCGAGAATGTGCTGGGCCAGCACGTCGAGCCCGCCGGGCGGCGCCGGCTCGCCGTCCAGCGTCATCGCCGCGACGCCGTCGACCGCCGCCCGGCACTCCAGCACCTCGAAACGGTTGCCGGGCACCAGCAGCGCCCGCGACGGCGCGTCCAGCCGGTGATTGGCCCGGCCGATGCGCTGCAGCAGCCGGCTGACGCCCTTGGGCGCGCCGATCTGGATGACCAGGTCGACGGCGGCCCAGTCGATGCCGAGGTCGAGCGAGGAGGTGGCGACCACCGCCCGCAACGCGCCGCGGGCCATCGCCGCCTCGACCTTGCGGCGCTGCTCGACCGCCAGGCTGCCATGGTGCAGGGCGATGGGCAGCGTGTCTTCGTTCAGCCGCCAGAGCTCCTGGAAGACGATCTCGGCCTGGGCGCGGGTGTTGACGAAGACCAGGGTGGTGCCGGCCTCCCGGATGCGGTCGTAGATCTCGGGCAGGGCATGGGTGCCCATATGCCCGGCCCAGGGCAGGCGCTCGCGGGTGCGCAGGATCTCGACCACCGCCCGGGCGCCGGCCCGGCCCTCGATCAGCCGCACCGAACCGGGATCGCGGCCGGAGGCGGAGAGCCAGGCGCGCAGGGCCTCGGGGTCGCGCACCGTCGCCGAGAGTCCGACCCGGCGGGCAAAAGGCGCCAGCCCGGCCAGCCGCGCCAGACCCAGCGCCAGCAGATCGCCGCGCTTGGTGCCGGCCAGGGCGTGCAGCTCGTCGATCACCACGCAGCGCAAAGACCCGAAGATCGCCGGCGCATCGGGATAGGAGAGCAGCAAAGCCAGGCTCTCCGGCGTCGTCATCAGGAGATTGGGCGGGTGGCGGCGCTGGCGCTCGCGCCGGGCCGCCGGGGTGTCGCCGGTGCGGGTCTCATGCCGGATCGGCAGCCGCATCTCGGCGATCGGCGCGTCGAGATTGCGGTGGATGTCGACGGCCAGCGCCTTCAGCGGCGAGATGTAGAGCGTGTGCAGGCCGGGCCGCGGCCGCTCCGACAGCTCGATCAGCGAGGGCAGAAAGCCGGCCAGCGTCTTGCCGCCCCCGGTCGGCGCGATCAGCAGCGCGCTCTCGCCGGCCTGTGCGGCGGCGACCATGGCCAGCTGGTGATCGTGCGGCTGCCAGCCCCGCTGGCCAAACCAGCCGGCGACGAGTGGGGGTAAAGGCGATAATTCGCGCAAAAGCTGTCTTATGCCGGTTTACGGGGATGTGACGTGATATATTCCTCAGATTCCTTGCATTAAGAGGTATACAATACCGAATATGGCAGAACAAATAACAGAAAGTAGAAACAGTCTCCAGAAGAAAAATTTCCAATGATCGCCTTTTGGTAACGGTCTTCCGTGTAAATCTTCAACGAACCTGCGGAACATACTTGGTGGATTTCTTTTCCAGCGATTTATCAGCCATTCAATGTGCTCATGATAGGTCTCATGACCCTCTTTCTGGCGTCTTTTTCTTATGTATTCCTCTACGGACCCATAGAACTTGATCAACACCGTCTTTTCGCTAGCCTTGAACAAGTCTTCAGATATGTCTCCCAGTCGCACGCCCGCGGCAAGAGCTTCGTATGTATTGAGTATTGTTCGATATGAGTCATAAAGTTCCTCGTTGTCGACACTATCAAGGTCAGGGCAAGTCATGTCCTTTACATAAGGCCGAACTCTGTTTATATGATCGAACCAATCTTTGCTTAAAGTAATGCTCATCAAAGCATTGAAAGTGTGTTGAGATCTCGATATTTTCCTGTGATTTCTTGTTGTATGGAACCAGCCATAAACTGCCGCCAACGCGCTCAGTAGAATCAAAAGGGGTGTCGGTGTCTGAAAGAACCAATCCAACATTTTTTATACGATGAATGTGAAATTTGCCTGTTTAAAAGAGAGACGGGCCACCAAGGGGGTGACCCGACCTGTCTGGCTCCCCATCTCAGAAACCATAATCCTTATCCATGTTCATCATATCAGACCTCCTCCCTACGCAGGCCCTTAAACATGTTGCGGGTGCGGCCGAATGGCAAGGCTTTTCCGCCGTCCGAGCGAAACTGCCACCCACTATGATCATAGCAAAGTTTTCTGGATTGCTTCTACGCCTTTCTGTCCCGGTGCGGCGGGGAGGAACTCGCAGGCCGCAATCCTGTTGGCAATCAAGAGCCGTGACTCACGCGCAGATCCTCGATGGCAGACCAAGCGACCCCGACAGGTCCCGGGCCGGTTCCCGGCGGCACAGAGGGACTGAGCCGGGCGGCGGCGCA
>JAAAOG010000186.1 GCA_009909005.1 Alphaproteobacteria bacterium
TGCCGACCAGGGCCCAGGCGGCGATCGCATGCAGCGCCAGCGAGGCGGCCCCGGCGGCCAGCCAGTGACGTCCGCGCGGCCTCATGGCGGCCCCCGCCGGGTGACAAGAGCGATGGGGGCCGCGCCGGCCTCCTGCAGCCATGCGGCCAGCGCCACGATGGTGGCGGTATCGGCCTCGGCATCGGCGACCAGCCGCACACCGGTCTGCGCGTTGCCGGCAAGGCGCGCGCGGACGTGCGCTGCCAGGGCCTCGCGATCGAGCGGGCCGTCGGCCAGCGCCGGCCGGCCGTCGGCGCCGACCCAGATGGTCAGCGGCCCTCCGCCCTCCGGCAGGTCGCGCGCCGAGACCGGCGGGGTAACCGGCACGGGCTCGGGCTCCGCCAGCGTCCCGCTGAGCAGAAAGAAGATCAGCAGCAGCAGCACGATATTGACCAGCGGGATGACCGGCTCGTCGGCGGGGCCGAGGCGGCGGGCGGCGAGTCTCATCGCCCGGCCTCCCGGGCGCTGCCGGGGGCGGCCAGCAGCATCGCGTCGCGGGCGCCGGCGGCGTCCAGGCGGTCGAGCACCGCCACGGCCTGCTGCAAGGGCACGCCCGGGGCGGCCTGGACGAGAAAGCGCCTGTCGGGATTGCCGGCCAGCCGCGCGGCAATCTCAGCCTCGAGCGCCTCCCGGAGGACCGGCCGGCCGTTGAGATCGACCCGGCCATCCGGGCCCAGCCGCACCAGCACCGCGCCGCGCTCCGCTAGGCCGGTGCCGGCCTCGGCGGCGGAAAGCGGCAGCTCCTGCCAATGCTCGAAGCGGGTCGCCAGCATGAAGAACAGCAGCAGAATGAACACGACGTCGATCAGCGGCGTCAGGCTGACCAGCCGCCGGGCCGGGCGCCGCACCTCAAGCCGCACGGCCGACCTCGCGCGCCGGCGCGGTTGCGGCACCGGCCGGACCGGCCCGCTGGCCGGCCTGGGTGAAGACCCGGGTGACGGCATCGCCCAGCTCGTGCCGGACGCGGTCGACCAGGCGGTCGAGCACCTGTACGGCGATCACCGCCGGCACGGCGATCGCCAGCCCGGCGGCGGTGGTCAGCAGCGCCTCCCAGATGCCGCCGGAGAGGATGGCCGGGTCGGCCGCCGCCCCGGCCCGCTCCAGCTGGCGGAAGGCCTCGATCATGCCGAGCACCGTGCCGAGCAGGCCGAGCAGCGGGCTGATCCCGGCGATGATCTCCAGGGGTCGCTGCTGGCCGCGCAGATCCTCCAGCACTGCCTCGCCGCGGCGCTCGACCTCCTCGCGGATGGCGGCGTCGGCCGTGTCGCCGCGCGCCGTCTCGGCCATGGCATAGGCGAGCGGCCCGGCCACCGGATGCGGCACGCCGTCGAGTGCCGCGACCGCTTCATTGCGCCGGCCCTCCCTCCAGGCGGCGAGCGCGGCGCGCAGCGGCCGGCGGTCCCAGAGGCGCAGGCGGATCAGCTGCCCGGCCTTGATCAGCACCAGCGTGACGCCGACCAGCGACAGGCCGAGAAGGATGAGCAGCACCGGCCCGCCCGCCCCGGCGAGGTCCAGCAGCTGTGCCAAAAGGTCGGGCGCCGCCTCCGGCGCCGGAGGGGCCGCTTCGCCCGGGCCCGGGGTGCCGGCGGCGAGGGGAGGCATCGTTTCGTCCATGGCCCCGCCTCCGCCTAACGCCGCAGGGTGACGCCGCCGCGCGACATCGGCTCGACAAGGCGCAGGCAGTCGGCGACCGGCCCCTCGGCCGAGTCGCAGACCGTGACGCCGTTGATCAGGGCGCTGTCGATGGCGGCGCAGTCCAGCCTGTCGATGACGAACTGTTTCACGGAGGTGCGGCGGGCGAGAAGCGGCGCCACCTCCAGGGCAGTGCGCTCGCTGATCACGCCGTCGCCGTCGAAGAACACCCAGTCGACTTCGAACCGGCTGAAATCGTGCGGCGTGTCATTGGCGATCACCAGATGGACACGGCAACCACGTTCGCTCGGGTCGAGCCGGTTGAGGTCGATGGTGATTTCCGGATCGGCGGCGGCCGGGTTCTCCGGCGCCGCCTGGGCGGCAGCGGGACCGCTCGCCAGCAGCCAGAACGCCGCGACGACGGGCGCCGAAAGCCGGACTGTGGAACGGGACGCGGACACGGAAATACCCCTCCGTCACAAGCGGTCGATCGCATGGTCGTCGCTCGTCACGGGAACGGTCCGTGCCGCCGGGAAGCCCCGCCCAACGGTCTGGCGACGGCGTGCCGGCAGGTCTCCTGGCTCGCGGGTCCCGGCATCGCTCACGGGCCTTCCCGGGCTGTCTGCCCAGTGGCATCAGGGGAAGTGAACGACGCTCGCCGCCGACAGTTGCGGGGACAGCTCCGGCCTTGCCCCGCTTGCGGCCGCAGCGGCCGGGCAGGGCGCACCGGATTCCCTCTTTCGGCCCGTCGCGGACGGGCACCGGCACGATCGGGGCAGTGTTTCGCGCTTGCGGGCCGGCTGTCAACGTCCGATCTCGGGGCTTCGACGCGGCGCGACGACTTTCCACAGCGCCGGCCGCCGCCTATGGCCACAGCGCCGGCCGCCGCCTATGGTCCCGCGAGACACGGCAAGAGGGGCGAGGATGACCGACAAGCGCCATGCACCGGCCACGCTCCGCAATCGCGAACCGATCCGCAGGGTGCTGGCCGAACTGCTCACCGACGGCATGGCGGTGCTGGAGATCGGGTCCGGCACCGGCGAACACGCGGCCGCCTTCGCCGGCGCCTTTCCGGGCGTCACCTGGCAGCCGAGCGACCCGGACCCGGCCGGCCGGGCCAGCATCGCCGCCTGGGCAGCCGAAGCGGACAGCCCGAACCTGTGCCCGCCCGTGGATCTCGACGTTACCGCCGGGCCGCTGCCGGCGGCGCTGGAAGGCGGTTTCGACCTGGTGCTGGCCGTCAACCTGATCCATATCGCGCCCTGGGCGGTGTGTCCGGCGCTGATGGGCACGGCCGCCCGGGCGCTCCGGCCGGGGGGGCGGCTGATGCTCTACGGGCCGTTCAAGGTGGACGGGGCGCATACGGCGCCGTCCAACGCGGCGTTCGATGCACAATTGCGACTGACGGACCCGGATTACGGCGTGCGCGACCTCGACGCGGTGACGGCGGCCGCCGCCGGGCATGGCCTGGCCTTCGCGCGGCAGGTGGCCATGCCCTCGAACAATCTGTCGGTGATCTACCAACGGGCCGGAGGGGAGGCGAATCGATGATCGGCGTCGGCATTCCCGAGCGCCTCGTCTGCCTGACCGAGGAGACGGTCGAGACGCTCTATCTGCTCGGCGAGCAGGACCGCATTGTCGGGGTGACGGGCTATGCCGTGCGGCCGCCCCGGGTGCGGCAGGAAAAGAAGCGGGTCGGCGCCTTCACCTCGGCGAAGATCGACGAGATCGTCGCCCTGCAGCCGGACCTCGTCCTCACCTTCTCGGACCTGCAGGCGGATATCGCCGCGGCGCTGATCCGCGCCGGCATCGCCGTCCACGCCTTCAATCAGCGCGACGTGGCCGGGATTCTCGCCATGATCCGGACGCTGGGCGCCCTGGTCGGGGCGGAGGAAGCGGCGACGGCATTGATCGCCAGGCTGGTCGCCGGCCTGGACGAAGCGCGAACCCTGGCGGCCGCGCTGCCGCACCGGCCGCGCGTGCTGTTCGAGGAATGGGACGAGCCGCTGATCAGCGGCATCGGCTGGGCGTCCGAGCTGGTCGGGATTGCCGGCGGCACCGATGTCTTCGCCGACCGCGCCGCGGCCGGCGCGGCACGCGACCGGATCGTCGCGCCCGAGGACGTCGTCGCCGCCGATCCGGAGATCATCATCGGCTCCTGGTGCGGCAAGCGCTTCGCCCCCGACAAGGTGCGCGCCCGGCCCGGCTTCGACCGGGTGACGGCGGTGCGCCGCGGCGCGCTCTACGAGATCAAGGCGCCGCTGATCCTGCAGCCCGGCCCGGCGGCCCTGACCGACGGCCTGGCCGCCCTCCGCGCCATCATCGGGCGGGACACTTGATCCCCCACAGCATGCCCGGACGGCCAGCGCGGGCAGCCGCCGCCCTTGCCCCACCGCTTCGCTCCTGATACCTTATATCGTCATTGTATCGTGATTCGTTCCCAGATTTTGATTTGTTCGACGGGGCGTGACGGAGATACGCAAGGAGGCCGTGATGCAGCATGACCTGGGCCTAAAGGATAGGGAGCAGGGGCCGGAGCAGCCGGAGGATCCCATCCTGCGCGGTGTCCTGGCCGTCTGGGAGGCGGCAGCTGAGGCCGTGGCGCCGATGCGCGTCGATCAGCAGCTGAAGCGTCTGCTGCCGGGACGCGAAGCCTCGGCGACGATGCCCGACATCGAGCTGGCCTTCGCCGCGGCCCTGGCCGTGGAGCTCGTCGTGCACATGCCGTCGGTCAATGGACGCACCGCTCTCGACCGGTTGGAAAAGATGCGCGGACAAAGCCTGGATGCCGAGGCTGTCCACGCTCTCGCCTTGATGAAGCGCAGCCGGTATAGCGTCGGCCGCGTGGAGGCTCGGTCGGACGCCGAGGGAATCGCAATCCTCGACGCGCTGACGGGAGAAACGCTACGCGGCACCGGATCCGTCCTTGAAGCGGCCGCAGGGGGCCGGTTTGCCGGCCGCCTGGCGACGCTGGAGGATGGACGCGTCGTTGCAGCCGGCACGATCCTGCTGCTTCCCGAATTCGGTCCGGAGATCCCGCCCGGATCGCTGAAGGCGGATGGCCGCACGCTCCGGAATCCGCATCGCACGGCCGAAGCCCTGTGCCGGGCGGCAATTGCCGAAGCGTTTGAGATCGGCGTGCCGCTGGCCGCGTTTATCGCCGGCACCGGCCTCAGGCTGAGGATTGAAGACGATCCCGACGACGATGTCGGGCCCGGGACGGACGGCGGCGATGCCGGCTGCGAGAAGCTGACCGTGCCGGACGATGCGCCGGCCATCTATCACTCGCTGCTCGCCATGGCCGAGCGCTGGGCGGCCGCCGGCCCCGTCCCGGTGGAGGAGGCGGATCATCCCGATATCCGGCAGCTGCGTCATGCTGCGACTGTCGGTGTCGTGGTCTTTCTCATCGACGGGGCGGCGAGGCTGAAGCCGGGCGGGCCGCGCGCGCCGGCGCTCGAGCGCATGGCGGCGGTGCAGCTCGACGCCCTGCATCGGCGCCAGGTCCTCGGTCTGAGCGGCGGCGTGGATGTGCTGGGGACGATTGGCGACACACTCGCGCAGGCCAGCAGCAGCCGTGCCATGGACATCTTCCGCCGGCTGTCCCGATCACTCGGCAGCAGCGACGAGGGACGGGAGGCCGGTGGTCCGGACGTCGACTTGGTGGCCGTTCTCGAACGCATTCGGGCGCTGCAGGCGAAGACAGTGGAGCAGGGATGCACCGAAGCCGAAGCCATGGCCGCTGCCGAGAAGGTCTCGGAGCTCTTGCAGCGCTACGAGCTGTCGCTTGACGCGGTGAGCCTGCGCAACCAGCGCTGCCGGGGCCGCTCTTTCGCCACCGGCCGCAAGCAATCCAGCCCACTCGACGATTGCCTGCCGGCGATCGCCGCCTTTTGCGATTGCCGGGCCTGGGTCCAGGAGCGCCCTGATGGCCTGAAGGACCATGTGTTTTTCGGGTTGCCGGCCGATCTCGCGGCGGCCGAGTGTCTTTACGCGCTGGTGTCCGAGACCTTCGAGACGGAACTCTGGCGGTTCAAGGGCTCCGCCACCTATCGGGGCCTGCCGCGCACGCGCAAGGCCGGCGCGACGCGCTCGTTCCAGCTGGGCCTCGGCTATGGGATCGCCGACAAGCTGGACGCGCTGCGGGCGGCGCGGGCCGAACATGTGCAGTCGACGGCGGGCCGCAGCCTGGTGCCGGTCAAGACCGCGGCCATCGAGGCGGATCTGGACGCGCTGGGCATGACCTTCGAAGAGAAGCAGGCCGGTAGCCGCCGCATCCACAAGGACAGCTTCTGGGCCGGCCGCGTCGCCGGCGAACAGTTCTCGCCGGAACCGGCGGTCCGTGAAGCCGCGGAATAGGGCCAAGGGGCCGTTACCGGCCGCCGGCGACGTCGAGCAGCATGCCGGTGCAATAGGAGGCGGCGTCGGAGGCGAGCCAGAGGATGGCCTCCGCCACCTCCTCTGCCGTGCCGGCGCGGCCCAGCGGCACACTGGGCACCAGCTGCGCCATCCGGCCGGGCACGCCGCTGTTTTCATGGATATCGGTGTCGACAAGACCCGGCCGCACGGCGTTGACCCGGATGCCGTCGCCGGCCAATTCCTTCGCCAAGCCGATGGTGAAGGTATCGAGCGCGCCCTTGGTCGCCGCATAGTCGATCAGCCCGCCGGTGCCGCCGAGGCTCGCCGCCCGCGAGGACACGGTGACGATCGCCCCGCCCCGGCCGCCATGGCGCGGCGCCATGCGCAGCACCGCCTGCCGGGCGCAGAGGAAACAGCCGGCAACATTCACCGCGAATAGCCGCGCGAGCCGCTCGGCGGTGATCTCCTCGATCGGCGCCGCGCGGTCGAGATAGCCGGCATTGTTGACCAGCACGTCGAGCCGGCCGAATTCCGCGTCGAGCACCGCAAACAGCCCGTCGATATCCTCCGCCCGCCCACAATCCGCCCGCACCGCCAGCCCCCGCCCACCCGCCGCCCGCACCTCGGCGGCGACCTCTTCGGCCGCCTCGGGCCGGCTGGCATAGCTCAAGCAGACATCATACCCGCGAGACGCCGCCAACCGCGCCGTCGCCGCCCCAATCCCCCGACTGCCACCGGTGATCAAGAGAACGCTGCGGTTTTTCATGAGAGCAATCCTTGTCTAAAGTCTCTTTTTATCCTGCGCCTGACGCGAAGAGCTATCGCGGGACGGGGGTGACGGGTTGAGGCAGGAGAGATCAGAATATCTCATAAAATAGTAACGTTCTTGACGTCTATATCACACTTTTCATGCCCCCTTAAAAATACGCTCCCTGTGAAACTCCAAAAAATGAGGATGCGGCCGCATGTCCGGCCTGTCGGGTGGGTGAAGATAGCCATCCGGCAAGAGCATCCGATCCATGGCTTCAGGAATTCCTGATCGCGCTTTGAGAATCTTGTACTCGTCGTTGAGCGAAATCAGTCCGCGATCGAACATCCAGTGCACGGTTCCACACAACGCAAGACCGTTCCGAACGGAGTCCGGTCCGTGTTGGGCAACCGGCTGAATATGCGCGGCTTGGACTTCGGCACGGCCGCCGCCGTTGATGATCCGTAGCCCGGTCATCGCACAGGTCTTGTCGTAGGCGGTCTTCACGGCCGATGCGAATGCATGATCGCGGAAAGGGCGGTTCAGGATCGTCTCGACCATAGGCCGCTCGAATGGGGCCTGGGGCCCTTCGCCGAGACCTGGCCATTCCAGCTGATCTGCAGGTCTCTGGGATTCCTGAGCCAGGACGTGGGTGAAACCGGCCTGCAGGATCAGCTGATATTCTGTCTCGGTGATGTGATGAACCGCGCTTTGCGCTAATCCCGGATTGATAGACCCATCGGGTTTTAAAAGTGATGTTTCGTAGTATTGGCCGCGCTCCCTGAAGGGCACCGGAATCTCGAATTCGAGATAATGATCAATAAGCGCGTAATAATGGCCCGGCTGGCGTTCATCCGGTCGGACATCGATCACCTGTCCGGTGGCGAAATAGACTTGGCGACCCCTATCCCGTCTGGATTCGTAATAGATGATCCAGTCGCCGATCGTGGCCTGAACACGGCTGAGATACTGCCGGGGAAAGTGATACCGCTCCTCCGGCAGATCGTCATAGATCGAATTGATTTTGGTGATGAACACCGCCTTTGTCATGCGGGTATTCTACGGCAAGACGTGCGCGTTGTGGATGATCAATTATGACGCTGATCTGCAAATATAGCACAGTGGCTCAGGATGTTGCCTTAACGGAAGCAACTCGTGAGACATGCGCCTCGAGCGCCACAAGCACCGCGTGCGGAAGGGCGCGGCTTTCCTCGGGCCAGGCGGCGCGGAAGGCGTCGACGGTCTCCTCGGCTGTGCGCAGGACGAGGCGTTCGGGCAGGCGGGCCTTTGCCGCGAAATAGGAGAGCTGATCGCGGCTCGGCAGGTCCATGCGCCGGGAGCGGCCGAGTTTCAGGGCGAGCATGTCGTCCGGAACATAGGGGATGATCGAGACGAAATCATAGCCCGGGGAAAGCGCCGGCGTGCGGCGGTCGGGGTAGATCAGCGACCAGTTCTTGAGGTGCATGTCGCCATTGCCGGTCAGGATGCAGAACACCAGGCGGCGGATGAATTCGGCAATGCCGGCCTCCCCTGTCTCGGCCCACAGCACCCGGGCGATATCGCGATAACTGGCCTTGCCATACTTGTCCTCGGGATAGACGCCGAAGACCTGTGCGAAATCCTCGATATGGACGGGGCTTCCGTATTCGCGGCGGTCAAAGCGTTTGACGGCCAGAGCCGGACCTTCCAGCCGCGCGGTCTCTGGCGGCAGGCCTGCGATGTCGGAGAGCGCCACGAGCCGGACCTCCGGCACCGCGATGCCGATCCGCGCGGCCAGACGCATCATGACGTACTCGTTCTCCGGCACGCGCGCGAACTGCGGTGAGGGCAGCTTGACGATCCAGGAGCCGCCGACACCCTGCGCCGGAATGGTGAGACCACCGGCGGCCTCCAGAACGGCGGAGAACTTCAGCTGCACGCCGGCCAGTGAAAAGCGCCATGCCTGTGCCCGGCGGGCCGGTGTGGCATCGGGCTTGTCGTCGTCCGCTTCGTCCACTCCCCACGCGGCACCGCCGGCCGGGCGGACGGTGATCGCGCCGGGCAGGTCCTGTCCGAGCACCGACAGCAGCGCGAATTCCCTGCTCTCCTTCACCCCCGCGCGTTCGGCCAGATAGGCGCGCAAGGGCCCCTCGGGCAGGAGGTTCGAGAAGAAAGTTGGCAGGCGGACGCGCGACGGGCGCACGTCGGTGATCAGCCCGCCCATGGTGTCCTTGTAGGACAGGCTCAGCGTGGGCCGGTTTTCGTCCCCGATATAGGCACGGGTGAAGGCAAACAGGCTCTGCCCGGATGGCAGAAGGGTAAGCGTGCCGATCGGCGCACCATAGAGCAGAACGTCGAGGACGGGCGGCTCAGGCATCGTCAGCGTCGTCCTCCGCCGCGTCCTCGTCCTCAGCATCGAGGCGGTAGGCCGGCAGGGCCGCGTCGGGGTCCCCGTCGCCCGCCGCCGGGCCGATCAGGGCCTCGACGCCCGGCACATGGCGGGCCGGCACGAGCATCAGCTCCAGCCCCAGCGTGCGGGCCAGCTCGATGAGGCTGGAGACCTTCAGATCGACAGCGCCGTTTTCGATCCGCGAGATATGGCTCTGCGGCAGGCCGGCCTTATCGCTCAGGGCCCGCTGACTGAGCCCCCGGGCCCGGCGAGCGGCCTTGAGACGGCCGGCAATGTCGGTCAGGGCGTAGGCCATTGATATGCTCTATTATATAAATAAACACTTCTGATATGCTAAGGCATATCAAATTCGACACCGTGGGTCAAAGATAATGCATCGCTGCACATCATGTTCACGAAAAAATATGCCGGACTATATCATCAAGGGTCCAGGGACGCCGTTCCTGGCCGGGACCGCCGCCAACGGCTCGTTCGCCATGGCCATGAGGCGGAACGCCAAATCGTCACAAGCATTGGCCCGGTCGCATTCAAGCGCCACCAGGGTTCGCGTCACGTATCAGCAGCCATACCCGGACCGCGGCACGCACAGCGACGCACCCTACACCTCCACCGGGCCCGGGTCGTAGGCGCCTTGGCCTTCGGGGAAGCCTTCGACGGGGCCGAGGCGGGCGGTGTCGCGGGCGACGGTGAGTTCGGTCTGCATATAGAGGACCGAGAGTTGGGCGAGGCAGCGCAGGGCGTCCAGGTGCACGCGTTCATAGCCGTGCGAGGCGTCGATGCCGAAGCAGATCAGGGCGGTGCGGATATCGTTGCCGGCCTCCAGGGCCGAGGCGCTGTCGCAGCGGTAATGCCGGAAGGCGTCGCGCTGGTGCGGCACGTTGAACTCGCGCGCCAGGTTCAGCAGCCGGTAGGTGAGGTGATAGTCGAAGGGGCCGACGCTGTCGCGCATGGCGATGGTCACCCCCGTCTCCTTGGAGTTCTGCCCCGGTGCGACGGTGCCGTTGTCGATGGTCACCATCTCGGCGACGTCGCCGTGCAGGATGGCCGAGGCGCCGGACCCCACCTCCTCGCTGATGGTGAACAGCAGATGGCAGTCGATCGGCAGCGGGATGGCGTCGTCGACCATGGTCTTGGCGGCGGCCAGCAGCGCCGCCACCCCCGCCTTGTTGTCGAGATGGCGGGAATTGATGAACCCGAAGGCATGGTCGAATTCGAAGCCGGGGTCGAAGGCGACATAGTCGCCGATGTTGACGCCGAGGCGGCGGAGGTCGGCCTCCGACCGGGCCGGCGCATCGATCCGCAGCTCGACATGGTCCCAGCTGACCGGCTGCGTGTCGACCTCCTCGTCATAGGTGTGGCCGGACGCCTTGATCGGCAGCACCGTGCCGCGGAAGGTCAGGTCGTCGGTGAACAGGGTGATTCGCCCGCCCTCGGCGAAGCGCGAGGACCAGGTGCCGATCGGCGCCAGGCTCAGCCGGCCGTTCGGCTTCAGCTCGCGCACCATCGCCCCGAGCGTGTCGAGATGCACGACCATCGCCCGGTCCGGGCTTTTCTGCCGGCCCGGCAGGTTGGCCCGGATGGCCCCGCGCCGGGTCAGCTCGTAGGAGATGCCCAGCCGGTCGAGCTCGCGGCACGTAAACAGCACCACGCGGTCGGTGAAACCGGTGGGGCTGGGCATGCGGACGAGGGTCTCAAGCGTTTCAAGCAGATACTCGGTATCGATGCGCGGAATGATCATGCCGGCCCGGTTCTGTCGCGCGTTACCGCGGCAGGTCGGCCGCGGTTTGTGGGAAGAGCAGGTCGATGAAGCGTTCCGCCGTCGGCTGGGGCTCGTGATTGGCCAGGCCGGGGCGTTCGTTCGCTTCGATGACAACGTACTCCGGACCGGTGATATCCGGAACCAGGAAATCGAAGCCGACGACCGGAATGCCGAGCGCCTTGGCCCCGAGAATGGCGGCATCGACGACGCGGTGGTGCAACCGGTCGGTGACGTCGTGGATGGTGCCGCCCGTATGCAGATTGGCGGTTTTGCGGACCATGATCTGCTCGCCTTGCGGCAGCACGTCGTCCAGGCCATAGCCGGCCAGCCGGATGCAGCGCTCGGTCTCGGCATCGAGCGGGATCGTGCTTTCGCCGCCGGTCGCCGCGGCGCGGCGGCGAGACAGGCCCTCGATCAGCTCGCGGACGGTCGCCTCGTCATTGCCGGCGATCTTCGGCGGCTTGCGGATCGCCGCCGCCACGACCCGGTAGTCGATGACGATGATGCGGAGATCCTGGCCCTGCACGAACTCCTCGACCAGCACGGTTTCGCAATGTTGCCGGGCCGCTTCGATCGCCTCTTCGAGATGCGCCGCGTCGCGGACGTCGACGCTGATGCCGCGGCCCTGCTCGCCGCGGGCCGGCTTGACCACCACCTGGCCGTATTTGGCGAGGACGCTCTTCGCCTGCTCCAGGTCGGTCACGGCGATCTGCCCGGGCACGCGCAGGCCGGCCGCCTCCAGCACCCGCCGTGTGACCGCCTTGTCGTCGCAGCGGCTCATGGCCACCGCGTCGGTCATCTGCGACAGGCTCTCGCGGCAGGCGACCGAACGGCCGCCATAGATGAGCTTGAAGAAGCCGCCCTCGGCGTCCAGCACCTCCGCGGCGATGCCGCGGCGCCGCGCCTCGTTGATGATGATCATCGCGTAAGGGTTCATCTGCTCTTCGATCGGCGGCCCGGCGAAGAGCTTTTCGTTGATCGGGTTCTTGTTCTTGACGGCGAAGAGCGGCAGCCGCTCGAAGCCCAGGCGTTCGTAAAGCGAGATCGCCCGGTCGTTGTCGTGCAGGACCGACAGGTCCATGAAGGACCGGCCGCGCCCGGCATAATGCTCGGTCAGGCCGCGCACCAGCGCCTCGCCGATGCCGGGGTAATGCGCCTGCGGCGAGACCGCCAGGCACCAGAGGCTGGAGCCGTTCTCCGGGTCGTTGAAGGCATGGACATGGTCGATGCCGGTGACCGCCGCCATGACCTGATGGGTCTCGGTGCACTCGGCCACCAGCCAGGTCAGGCGCGGATCGCCGCGATTGACGAAGAAGAAGCCGGGATCGCAGGTGACCATCTTGTTGGCGGCGTAGATGCGCATCACCGAATCGGCATCGTGCAGGCTGCCGAGCCGGCGGATGCGGAAGCCCTGCATCGGCTCCGAACGCGGCCGGTAGCGGTTCATCCACAGCCGGTAGGTGTGCGACGGATCGAGGAACACGTCCATCGGCGCCTGGGCCAGGATGACATGCGGGTCGCTGATGTAGAAGGCGATGTCGCGCTTGCCCGCCTCCTCCTTCTTCATCTCGGCCAGCAGCGCCTGGCTGTCGGTGAAGGTCTGGGCAAAGATCAGCCGGCCCCAGCCGCAGTCGAGCGCGACATTGCTCTTGGCCCGGCGCGGCGTGCCGCCCTGGTCGTGCAGCCAGGGCCGCATGAGGTCGGGGCTGTAGGGGCCGTTGCGGGAGGTCTCGGGCTCGGGCGGTCGGTGCATGGGGAAAACTCCTTACCTGCCGACGTCCGGTTATTCACGGGCTGTCACGGGCCGGGGCGGTTGGTGCATCGGATCGAAGTCGGTCCTGCCGGCGTCCGGCGCCCTAGAGATCATGCAGCTGCAGCCAGTATTCGAGCAGGGCGCACTGCCAGAGCTTGGAGCCGCGCAAGGGCGTGATGTGCTCGTCGGGTGCGGCCAGCAGCGTGTCGAGATAGTCCTGTTGGAACAGCCCGCGCTCGCGCGCGCGCCGGGCGCTCAACACATCCTTCACCAGCCCCAGATAGTCGCCTTCGAGGTATTTCAAAGCCGGGACCGGGAAGTAGCCTTTCGGCCGGTCGATCACCTCGTTCGGAATGACTCGCCGTGCCGCCTCTTTCAGCACGCCCTTGCCGCCGCCGCCGACCTTCAGTTCGGGCGGCACCTTGGCCGCAAGCTCGACCAGCTCGTGGTCGAGGAAGGGGACGCGCGCCTCCAGCCCCCAGGCCATGGTCATGTTGTCGACCCGCTTCACGGGATCGTCGACCAGCATGATGTGGGTGTCGATGCGCAGCGCCTTGTCGATCGGCACCTCGGCCCCCGGCATGGCGAAATGGCCGGCGATGAAGTCGCGCGGCACATCCTCGGCCAGGTGCAGGCGCGGATCGATGGCGCGGTGCAGCTCCGCCTGGTCGCGGTCGCAGAACACCCGGGCATAGTCGGCGACCGGGTCCCGGCTCTCCATCATCGGCGGGTACCAGTGATAGCCGGCGAAGATTTCGTCGGCACCCTGGCCGGACTGCACGACCTTGACGTGCTGCGAGACCTCCTGCGACAGGAGGTAGAAGCCGATGGCGTCATGGCTGACCATCGGCTCGGCCATCGCCTTCACGCAGGGCTCCAGGGCCGGCAGGGCCCGGTCGCCGGGGATGAAGATCTTCCGGTGGTCGGTGCCGAAATGCCGGGCGACAATGTCGGAATAGTCGAACTCGTCGCCGCGCTCATTGCCGACCGTCTCGAACCCGATGGAAAAGGTCTTGAGGCCGGTCTGGCCGAGCGCCGCCAGCAGGCCGACCACAAGGCTCGAATCGAGCCCGCCGGAGAGCAGCACGCCGACCGGCACGTCGGCGACCAGCCGGCGCTGCACCGCCTTGGTCAGGGCGGCCAGCACCCGCTCCTGCCAGGCCTCGGCGGAGAGGCCGGCATCGGCCGGGTCGCGGGCGAAGACCGGCTGCCAGTAATTTCGCTCGCGCTTGCGGCCGTCCGGCTCGATCATCAGCGTGGTGGCCGGCTTCAGCTTTTTCACGCCGTTCAGGATGGTGTGCGGCGGCGGCACCACGGCGTGGAAGGTCATGTAGTGGGCGAGCGCGACGGGATCGAGATCGGTGTCGAGCCCGCCATCGGTCTTGCCGGCAGCGACCAGGGCCGGCAGCGAGGAGGCGAAGCGCAGCGCCTTGTTCGTCTCGGCGTAGTAGAGCGGCTTGATCCCCAGCCGGTCGCGGGCCAGGAACAGCCGGCCGCTGTCGCGCTCCCAGATGGCGAAGGCGAACATGCCGTGGAAGCGCTCGACACAGGCCTCGCCCCATGTGTGATAGGCCTTGAGCACCACCTCCGTATCGCCGCCGGAGAAGAAGCGGTGGCCGGCGCGCTGCAGCTCGGCCCGCAGCTCCTGGTAATTGTAGATGATGCCGTTGAAGACCAGCGTCAGGCCGAGATCGCTGTCGACCATCGGCTGGGCGGCGCGGTCGGACAGGTCGATGATCTTCAGCCGCCGATGGCCGAGCCCGACCCGGTCGCGCAGGAACAGGCCGGTGCCGTCGGGCCCCCGCGGCGCCAGGGTGTCGGTCATGGCGGCGAGCGCCGCCGGATCGGCCGGGCGGCCGTCGAACCGGATTTCGCCGGACAGTCCGCACATGCGTGAACGGTTCCCTTCTCCTGCGGAATCGTCTCCGGTCGCGCGCGGGCTGCGGGCCTTGCCGGTCTTCGCAGCCGCACACGCCGACGAGCCACCATGCAAAGCCCGGTCCCCTCTGTCAAAGCCGACCGGGCCGACCGGGCCGTTCCGTGTCGTGCGCGGCGGCGCTTCGCGAGAGACCCAGCCGCGGCAGATAAGCCGGCGAGGCTTGCCGGGTGCGATTCGCAAGGCAATTTCAGGGACTTGGCCGGTATGTCGGCAAGTGTCGCCGGCCCGGGCCGCCGGTCTGCGGCCGGAGGCCGCGCGACCGGAACTCTGCCCGTCCTTTATGCAAAGACGCCGGACAGGCCCCTCTGCACGGCCGGGCCGCCGAATCGGGATCCCTGGCCGGCAGATCTATGCATAGGAAATAGGCTAAACGCCTTTCTTATAACCATTTCCGGAGGGCGTTGCCGCGGCCGCGCGCCTCACCGCCCGGCATGGCGGGCATAGGCGGCGGCAAGCTTGTCCGCGTAGGTGTCGACCTGCCCGGGGCCGTTATAGCCGCGGGCGAAGGTGCGCCAGTCCTGTCGGCGCAAGGGGGCGTCGAGCCCCGCCCCGCAGAGGAACCGCACGAAGGCGGTGACCTGCCCGGCCTCGCCGGCATTCATCTCGTTGACGAAATCGTCGACCGCCGCATAGCCGGCGATCGGATAGTTGAAGCCCATGATCTGGAACAGGCCGTAGGAGGCGGATTTGTAGGCACCCTCATGGTCGAGATCGGCCGCCTGCTCGACGCGCTCCCATTCGGCAAGGCCGCCCCGGACGAAGCCGGCATTGTCGCGCCAGGAGGGCATCGACAGGTCCGGCCGCACCGCATCGAACCGCCCGCCGGTCAGGCGGTGGAAGGTGGCGCCTTCGAACCGCACCGTGCAGCGCCCCGGCGCCACCATGCCCGACCCGCTGCTCTCGATCTCCATCACCGCGGCCACCGCCGCCGCGTCGCAATCCAGCGCCGCCGCCGCCCGCGCCACCAGCCCCGCATCCATGGCTTCGCTCCCCTTTGCCCGTGCCTGAGGCCGGGACTGAAGCGTGCCGGAGAAGGCCGGGGTAGGGGGAAGGATCTCCAATAGCGTGGCGACGGCCTCCCGACAGAAGCACTGGAACGGCAGGTCACCGAGGCCGTCGACGCGGCGGAGGCCGATAGGGTGGCTCTCATGACAAAAAGATACGGCTTATTGAGAGCATCAATCCAACCTGGCGGGACCATTTTGACGACCTTCTTTGAAGCGTCGAACCATTCATATATGTGTGCCGGCAGAAAAACATGGGTTGCTTCGTCGGCCCTTTGGGCCTCCTCGCAATGACGACCTCAATAGAACGACATCGTCATTGCGAGCCCGGCTGAAGGCCGGGCGAAGCAACCCAATTTTTGCCAAGGACATGCGTCCACCTCGCAATGATGGGTCTCTTGACCAACGGGTGAGTGAAGCAGTCATGTCGAAACAGCCAGCTGTCTATATACTCTGCAGTAAGCCCTATGGTACTCTCTATACTGGAGTGACTTCAAATCTATTGAAGCGAATTAGCGAGCACCGTGATGGCATCCTCGGGGGATTTACCTGGCAGTATGGCTGCAAAACTCTCGCATATTATGAGATACATGCAGAAATTTTGGCAGCCATTGCCCGTGAAAAACAGATCAAGGGTGGCTCTCGTGACAAGAAGATACGGCTTATTGAGAGCATAAATCCGACCTGGCGGGACCTTTTTGACGACCTTCTTTGAAGCTCTGTCCCCGCAGCAAAAACATGGGTTGCTTCGTCGGCCCTTCGGGCCTCCTCGCAATGATGACATTGAGAGAAATACACCGTCATTGCGAGCCCGGCTGAAGGCCGGGCGAAGCAACCCAGTTATTTCATCGACAACAGAGATGGCGTGCTTGGGCTTGCGCCCTCTTCGCCCGTGCAAATCACCGCTTCCGCCTGAGCAGCACATACAGGGCGCCTTCGCCGCCGTGGTGTTGGCGGGCGGGGTGGAAGCTCAGGACCAGGGGTCGGAGGCGCGGTTCGTTGAGCCAGCGGGGCACATTGGCCTTGAGCACGCCGCTGCCTTCGGCCCGGCCGGTGCCCTTGCCGGTGATCACCAGCACCGCGCGCTTGCCCTCGCGATGGCTGCGGTCGATGAAGCCGGCCAGCACGCGGTGGGCCTCCTCCTGCCGCAGGCCGTGCAGGTCGATCTGCCCCTCGAGCGGCAGCTTGCCGCGGCGGATGCGTTCGGCGCTGCGGCGGTCGAGCCCGGCCATCGCGCCCGGCGACAGCGGCGGCGGTTCCGCCGGACGGGCCGGCTTTGCGGGCGGCTTGACGGTCTGTTGTTTCCCCGCCTGGTCTTCCGAGGGTTCCGGGCTTTGCGGCACCGGTTTGTGCGCGGGAGGTTCCGGCTCCTCCGGCAGGGAGCGGCCGGGCAGCGGCGCCACGGTCTTCATCGCCGCGCGCCACAACATCCGTTCGTCGTTGGTGAGGAGTCGCGGCCGTCGTGCCATGGCGCCCTCGACTCCCTGCCCGCCGCGCTCTAGTCCCCGTCCACCAGCACGATATGGAGACGCCGCGGCCCATGTGCACCCAGCTGGATGGTCTGCTCGATGTCACCGGTGCGTGAGGGCCCGGTAATCAGGTTGACGGTGCGCGGCAGGGCGCCGGCCGCCCGCACCCGGTCCCAGGCGTCCTCATAGGGGCCGACGATGGCGCTGCGGCGCAGCACGACAATGTGGTTATCCGGCAGGAAATTCAGTGTTGTCGGCCCGTGCCGCCCGGAGTGCAGCATCAGCGTGCCGGTCTCGGCGATGCCGGCAAGGGCCATCGCCACCCCGACCACATCGCCGTCCTGCGCCGCGCCGCTCTTGACGGTGAGGGTCGGCCGGCTCTCCCAGGGCAGGCCCGTCAGGGCCGGGTCGGGCGCGATCTTGATCTCCGGCGGCAGGTTGTGTCCGGCCAGATAGGCGGCGATGTCCCCCGGAATCCCGGAGACATCCGCGACCCGGCCGACGGTTGCCGCCATCGCCTCCGCCTTCTCCATGAACAGGGTGACCAGCCTGTCCGGCGGCAGGTCGACCCGGGCCGGAATCAGGTCGCGGGGGTGGCGGGCGAGGCGTTCGTCCACCGCCGCCAGCATTTCCGGGTCGGGCGCCCGGCCGCCGCGCAGGCCGCGCCGGATGCCGTCGAGAATGTCGCGCCGCGCCCGGTTCATGCCCCGGCCCCCGCCCCGCCAGGGCCGCCCGCGCCCCGCTGCCGCGCGCGCCACTGGTCGTGGAAGGTGCCGCCGGCCTGCGGCGCCGGCAGGTCGCGCCATTTCGTCCAGCCATTCGCCAGGGGGGCCGCCGTGAGCCGGCCTTTGCCGCGCGCCAGCAGCCGCAGGCTCCAGCGGCCGAGGCGGGCGCCGACCCGGTAGAGCCAGGGCCGCCGGGCCGCCCAGGCCCAGCCGCGGATGCCGTAGCGGAAGGACGGCGCGCCCAGCCCGGCCTCGAACCCGGCATTGCGCCAGTGCCGCATGATCGAGGGCAGCGGGATCTTCATCGGGCAGACGCTTTCGCAACGGCCGCAGAAGCTGGAGGCGTTGGGCAGGTGGTGCGCCTCGGCAAGCCCGATCAGCCCGGGGTCGAGCGCCGCGCCGATCGGCCCGGGCACCACCCAGCCATAGGAATGGCCGCCGACCGCCGCATAGATCGGGCAATGGTTGATGCAGGCCCCGCAGCGGATGCAGCGCAGGGTCTCCTGCGCTTCGGTGCCGAGCAGGGCGCTGCGGCCATTGTCGACGATGACGATGTGGAACTCCTCCGGCCCGTCCGGGTCGTCGTGCCGGCGCGGGCCGGTCGAAAAGGTGGTGTATGTGCTCTGCTCCTGCCCCGTGGCCGAGCGGGCGAGCAGCCTGAGGATCAGCGTCGCGTCCTCCAGCGTCGGAATGACCTTGTCGATCGAGGCGACGGCGACATGCACCTTGGGCAGCACCTGGGTCAGGTCGCCATTGCCCTCATTGGTGACGATCACCGTGGTGCCGGTCTCGGCGATCATGAAATTGGCGCCGGTGATGCCGACCTCGGAGGCCAGGAAGATCCGCCGCAGCACGCCGCGCGCCTCCTCCAGCAATTCGCGCGGCTCGCTCAGCGGCCGGTCGGGCGGCAGGTCCTTGTGCGCGTCATAGAAGGCGTCCGCGACCTCCTCCTTGTTCAGGTGGATGGCCGGGGCGATGATGTGGCTGGGCAGTTCGTGCCGCAGCTGGATGATGTACTCGCCCAGGTCGGTTTCGACCGGGTTCAGGCCGCGCGCCTCCAGATAGGCGTTGAGGCCGATCTCCTCGGCGACCATCGACTTGCCCTTGGTCACGGTCTGCGCGCCGCGCCGCTGGCAGATGCCGTGAATGATGTCGCAGGCCTCCTCGCCGGTGCGGGCCCAGTGCACCTGCGCACCGCTTGCCGTCGCCTTCGCCTCGAAGCGCTCGAGATAGGTGTCGAGATGGGCGAGCGTGTGGTCCTTCACCGCCTTGGCCCGCTCGCGCAGCTGCTCGAATTCCGGCAGGCCGGCGACCGCCTTGGCCCGCTTGCCCTGGAAGCCGGCCTTCATGTTCAGCAGCGCGCGGTGCAGCTTCGGGTTGGCCAGGGCGTCGCGGGCGTTTTCGACGAAGGCGTGGCTGGTGGGTTGCATGATGCGTCGAGCCTCCAGAGCGGGGAACGGGCGGGCTCAGCCTTCGGAATCGCCGATGCCCGGCCGGTCGGCCATGCCGGCCAGCACCTCGGCGACATGCCGGGCCTCGACCGTTGCCCCCATGCGCTTCAGCTTGCCGGCGATGTTGAGCAGGCAGCCGAGATCGCCGCCCAGCACCGTTCCGGCGCCGGTTCCGGCGATGTCCTCGGCCTTGTCGGTGACCATCTTGTTGGAGATGTCGGGGTATTTGACGCAGAAGGTGCCGCCGAAGCCGCAGCACACCTCCGGCTGCGAAATTTCCGCCAGCTCCATCTCCGGGACCCCGGCCAGCAGGAGCCGCGGCTGCGCCTTGATGCCGAGTTCGCGATAGCCCGAACAGCTGTCGTGATAGGTGACTTTGCGGGGAAAGGCCGGGGCATCGGTATCCGTGACGCCCAGGACGTCGACCAGGAACGACATCAATTCCCAGGTCCGGCCGGCCAGGTCCTCGGCGCGTCCGCGCATATCCGGGTCTTCGGCGAACAGCTTCGGATAATGTTCCCGGATCATGCCGGTGCAGGAGCCGGAGGGCGCGACCACATAGGGAAACGTCTCGAAAGCGGCGATGACATTGCGGGCGATCGCCTGCGCATCGCGCCGGTCGCCGGCATTATAGGCCGGCTGGCCGCAACAGACCTGGGCGTTCGGAACGGCGACCCGGCACCCGGCTTTCTCCAGCAGGGCGATCGCCGCGAACCCGACCGACGGCCGGAACAGATCGACCAGGCAGGTGACGAAAAACCCGACATGCCGGGAGCCCGCGGTGCTGTCCGCAGACCCCGTTCGACGCTGTTCATTCATGATGATCGCGGCACCCCGACGCCGTCCCCCCGGTGATCACGCTTATTGCTTTTCAGTCGCAACAATGCGGTGTTCCGGCCTGCAGGGCAAGAGCAGCGTGGCACTTCCATATCCCCGGCGGCCGCCGGGTCCGGAAGGCAGGTCCTTGCTCGACGGGCTCAGTTGGGGGTACGGGTCTCGACCAGAAGCCAGTTCGGGTCGCTGGCGCGGGTATTGCGGGCGAAGGTCCAGATATCGACGACCTCGCTCGGCTCGTCCGGGTCGCCCTCGACGATCTCGCCGTCGCGGCCCCGCGTGACGTTCGTCTGGTCGGTGACAAACTTGACCGTGACCAGGGCGGTCCGGCCTTCCATCCGCGCTTCCAGAATGTCGGCCGACTTCATCCGCAGGACCCGGGTCTCCAGGCTCTCGCCCTGGTTCAGCCGCTCACGGATCGCCGTGCTGAAGGCGTCGTAGAGATCGTCACTGAGCAGCGGCCGCAAGGTGCCGGTGTCGCCCTTGGCATAAGCCTCGACAATCATCGCGAAGGCACGGCGGGCACCATGCACAAACTGGCCGGCATCGAAACCGGGATCGGCGACGCGGATCTGGGTGAGCCCCGCTGCCAGCGACTGGCTCCCCTCCTCCTCGGCGCTCTCCTGACCGCTTTCGCGGCGCGTCCGGTCGGGCATGGTCACGACGTTATCGTGGTGCTGGTCGGCGGTTTCCCGCTCCGAATTATGCTCGGAGGACGATCGGGAGCCCGAAAACGGCGACCGGCGCTCCTGTTCCTCGCCGGTCCGCCGGCCCAGGACGCTGCGCAGGCGTAGGACCAGAAATGCGGCAATCGCCGCAAAAATCAGAATACGGAGAAGCTCGAAATCGTCGCCCATGGTCCCTTCTCGACAGGTCGATGTCTGAAGCAGACGGCGTAAGGGACACCAGCCTGGATCCGCCGACCGGACGGCATTAGGGTGCCTCGTGAGGTCAGCCGCCGATCACGCCATGACAAGCATGCCGCCCGGCGCGCGCTGCGCGGCAACGCGTCCCCATCACATAGGCCGTTGCCTTTGTGAGAGCAAGGAAAACTCATGCTGATTCTGTTTGTCCTTCTGATCGTCATGCCGCTTGCCGAGATCGCTGCCTTCATCCAGATCGGCAGTCTGATCGGGCTGTGGCCGACGCTCCTGGCGGTCGTGGCCACCGCGGTAATCGGCGGGTTTCTGCTGCGCCAGCAGGGCCTGCGGACCTTGCACAAGGCCCGGGCCGAGCTGGCGCAGAACCGCATGCCGATGCGCTCGCTGTTCGACGGGCTTTGCCTGTTCGCCGCCGGTCTGGTGCTTCTGACCCCGGGCTTCATCACCGATGCCATCGGCTTCCTCTTGTTGCTGCCTCCCGTCCGGAAAATGATCGCGGACCGGCTGCTGCACCATCTGGAAAAGCGGGCCGATCTCAGCGTCACCATTTCCGGCGAGTGGCAAGGGGGACCGGGGGAACCCGATGGCAGCCCGCCGCGCCGGCGCCCGGACCGCGAACCGGAGCCGGAGCCCGATCCGGAACCGTCACCCGAGGAGCGGGCCGCCCGGGCCGACGAGGACCAGAAGGTCGCGCCGGATCCCAACCTGCCGCCGGTCGACCGGTCGCGCTGGGGCCGCAAGGGCGAGACGGGCGACGGGACGGGAACGCTGGAGGACTGAGAGCCATCGCGCCGGCCGGCCGGCCGATGGTCAGTTGTCGCCCTGCGGTCTTTCGTGCTAGCCGGGACACATCAAAAGCACGATTCGCAGGAGAAAAACCATGACGGACGAGAGCTCAGCCGCCCCCGCCGGGGCCGGCGGCGCCGCCGGCGCCCAGCCGGGTGCCGGCTCCATCCAGATCCTCGCCCAGTACGTCAAGGACCTGTCCTTCGAAAACCCCAACGCCGCGCAGACCTTGGCGACCCGCAGCGGCTCGCCCCAGGTCACGGTCAATGTCGACGTCCGGACCCATACGATCGACGAGACGACCTACGAGGTGGTTCTGACGATCAAGGGCGATGCCAAGGCCGGCGAGCTGCAGGCCTTCGTGATCGAGCTGTCCTATGGCGGCCTGATCAAGCTCACGGACCTGCCTAAGGAACAGACCGCCGCGGCGCTCTATGTCGAAGTTCCCCGCCTGCTCTTTCCCTTTGCCCGCGCCGTCGTCGCCGAGGCGACCCGCAATGGCGGCTACCCGCCGCTGCTCGTCCAGCCGATCGATTTCGTTGCCCTGTTCCGCCGTCAGGTCGAGGCGATGCGCCAGCGTCAGGCCGCCTCCGGCGAACAGCCGGACACGCCGACCCAGTAATCCGGCGCTTCGGCACCCGGCCGCCGGTTCAGCGCCGCCAGAGCGGCTCCTTGATCTGGTCCAGCAACGCCTCATGCGCCGCCAGCTCATCCGGCGTCGGCGCATGCGGCCGCGCGGGCCGGGCGATGCGCGGGCGTCCCAGACCGGCGTCGCCGGCCGGCCGGTCCTCGATCAGGACCAAGCCCGGCTGGCGGCCGCCGCGCAGCTCCAGATAGACTTCGGCCAGCAATTCCGTATCGAGCAGCGCGCCGTGCAGGACCCGGCTGCTGCCATCGACGCCGAAACGCCGACACAGGGCGTCCAGGCTCGCCTGGGCACCGGGATAGCGCTGCCGGGCGATCACCAGGGTGTCGATCGCCCGGTCCGGCCCGAAGAGCGGCCGTCCCAGCCGGCGGAATTCGGCATTCAGGAACTTCAGGTCGAACGGGGCATTGTGGATGACCAGCGGCGACTCGCCGACAAAGGTCAGAAATTCCTCGACGATATCGGCAAAGACCGGCTTGTCGGCGAGAAACTCGTCGGTCAGGCCGTGTACGGCGGCGGCGGCTGCCGCCATCGGCCGTTCGGGATTGATATAACAGTGAAAGATGCCGCCCGGCGGCTTCGTCCGGACATGGTTGACCAGCTCGACGCAACCGATCTCGACGATCCGGTCGCCCTGATCGGGGTCGAGACCGGTGGTCTCAGTGTCCAGAACGATTTCGCGCATCGCGGGTCTCCGGGAATGGATTGGGCGGCCAGTGCCGCGGCGGCGTCCGGCGGGCGCGGGCCAGCAGGGCATCGAGCGTCCGCAGGGTGCGGGCCTTGCCCAGGCCGCTGGGTATGACGACATCGGCGCGCCGGCGTTTCTCGGCATCCGGCATCTGCCGCGTCAGAATCTGCTGAAGACGCGCTTCGCTCATGGCGGGGCGAGCCAGCACCCGCTGGCGCTGCACGAGATACGGGGCCGAGACGACGGCAACGAGGTCGCATCGCGCCCACCAGCCGGCTTCCAGCAGAAGCGGCACGTCGAGCACCACGACCCGATAGCCGAGCCGGGCGCGGCGGGCGAGGAAGACCGTCATGTCGGCGCGGACCAGCGGGTGAACGATCGCCTCCAGTCGTGCCAGGGCCTCGGCATCGCCGAACACCCGGCTGCCGAGCGCGGCGCGGTCGACCGCTCCGTCGCGGATGATGTCCGGAAAGGCCGCGCCGATCGGCCTCACGGCCGCACCGCCCGGCGCGAACAGCCGGTGCACGGCGGCATCCGACTCATGCACAGGCACCCCGCGGGTCCGCAGCAGCGCCGCCGCGGTGCTCTTGCCCATGCCGATCGATCCGGTGAGGCCCACAATCACCATGCCGGCCTCATCCGGCGAGGACGGCCGCGCGCAGGGCCTCGTCGACCATCGGCTCGATCCCGAACCAGGCGGCAAAGCCCGGCCGTGCCTGGTGCAGGAGCATGCCGAGCCCGTCGACCGTCGGGTTGCCGCGGGCTGCCGCCGCCTGCAGGAGCGGCGTCCGGAGCGGCGCATAGACCAGATCGGTGACCACGGCCGGCGGCGGCAGGCCTGCGAGGTCCAGCGGCAGAGGCGGCTGACCGGTCATGCCGAGCGTCGTGGTGTTGACCAGCAGCGCGCAATCCTCCAGAGCCGCCTCCCGCTCCGCCCAGTCGACCGGACGGATCGCCGGCCCCAGTTCGCTTGCGGTTTTCTCGGCCCGCCCGGCCGTGCGGTTGACGAGCCGGAGCTCCGGCACGCCGCAGTCGGCCAGGGCTTTCAGCACCGCCCGGGCCGCGCCGCCGGCCCCCAGCACCAGGGCCGGACCGCTTGCCGGGTCCCAGCCCGGGGCACCGGCCCTCAGATTCTCCAGGAAGCCGAAGCCGTCGGTATTCAGCCCGACCAGCCGGCCATCCGGCGTCGCGACGACCGTATTCACCGCCCCGATCGCCCGGGCGGCGTCGTCGGCGTCGTCCACCAGCGCCAGCGCCGCCTCCTTGTGCGGCACCGTGATGTTGCAGCCGCGGAAGCCGAGCGCCCACAGCCCGACCAGCGCCTCGGCCAGGCGCTCCGGAGCCACGGCCATCGGCACATAGGCACCGTCCAGCCCATAGCGCTGCAGCCAGTGCTCATGCAGGCGGGGCGACAGCGAATGGCCGACCGGCCAGCCCATGACGCCGGCGATCGCGGCTTCGGCACTCCGGATCATGCCGGCACCAGCCCGTGCACCCGCAGAAAGCCGAGCAGCGGCAGGAGCGGCATGCCCATGATCGTGAAGACATCGCCCTGGATGCGGGTGAACAGCTGCGCGCCCAGCCCCTCGATTTCATAGCCGCCGACCGTGTGCAGCACGCGGTCGCCCATGCGGTCGAGATAGTCGTCGATGAAGGCCGGGCTCAGCGTCCGCATGCTCAGCCGGGCACTGTCTGTCTGGTGCCAGAGCCGCGTGCCGTCGCGGACGCAGACCACGGCCGAAGTCAGCCGGTGGGTCTTGCCGCTCAGGGCCTGGAGATGGGCGCGGGCGGCCGCCCGGTCGGCAGCCTTGCCGAACAGCGTGTCCTCGCAGTCGAGCACCTGGTCGGCCCCGATGACCATCGCGCCATCGGCCTTCGGGCTGATGCGCTGCGCCTTGATCTCGGCCAGCGCCTCGGCGATCTCGGCCGGCCCGGCGCCCTCCGCCGCCAGACCGCGGCTGATCTCGGTCTCGTCGACGGCCGCCGGCATCGCGATGCACGAGACCCCGGCCCGCTCCAGCATGGCCAGCCGCGCCCGGCTGGCGGAGGCGAGAACGATCCCGGTCATCAGACGGACCGCGCCTGTTTGTGTCGGGTCAGCAGGCTCAACACTTCGGCCGCGGTCTCCTCGATCGCCCGGCGGCTGACGTCGATCACCGGCCAGCCATGGCTGTTGTAGAAGCGGCGCGCCTCCAGAACCTCGGCCCGCACCGATTCCGGATCGACATAGTCCGAGGACTCCGTCTGGTTGAGCATGCGCATGCGCGCCCGCCGCACCTGCACCAGCTGGTCCGGGTCCTTCGTCAGGCCGACGAAGAGCGGCCGGCTCAGCTGGTTGATTTCCGGCGGCAGCGGACAGTTGGGAACATAGGGGATGTTCGCGGCATTATAGCCGCGATTGGCCAGATAGAGGCAGGTCGGCGTTTTCGAGGTGCGCGACACGCCGATCAGGACGACATCGGCCTGGTGGAGATCCCAGGTCGACTGGCCGTCATCATGGGTGAGGGCGAAATCCACAGCCTCCATGCGGGAGAAATAGGCGGCGTCGAGAGCGTATTGCCGGCCCGGCCGGCTCTGGCTGCGGATACCGAGATAGTTGGCGAGCGTGGCGATCACCGGATCGAGCACGGAGATGCAGGGGGCACTCAGCTCCCGGCACATGTCCTGGAGGCGATGGCGCAGATGGTCGTCGACAAGGGTGAAGACCACGACACCGGGATTGGCGGAAATGCCCTCGATGACGGCATCCAGCTGGCGGTCCGTACGTATCAGGTTCCAGAAATGCTCGGTCGCCGACACGCCTTCGAACTGGGCCAGACAGGCGCGGGCGACGCTGTGGATCGTCTCCCCGGTCGCGTCGGAGACCAGATGGAGGTGGAAAACCTTGCTCTCGGCCATGCCTGCGTTCTCGTGCCCGGTCTGGGAAGAAACTGTGGATGGTTACCGGATCGTTAACAGGGATCCGGGGCTGCGCCGGTTCTGCCCACAGGCGCGAACCCGTTCTCCAGCGCTTTTACCCTGTCGGATAAGCATGTTCAAACGCTCGGCATGATGAGGACGGTGTTGACCGCGCCGGGCTTTATCCCACTTTTCCCCGGGATTGGAGTGGGCCGCGACCGGGCTTATCTGCCTGCCATCCCCAGACTGGCACGGCTTTGCCCTCTCCGGCAATGCGGCTGGGGACAAGATGTGTGTCGCTTTTAATCCCCATGTTGCCTGCCTCCAACAACAACTCCCACCAAAATTATCTTTTTAAATAGGTAGTGGGGCTGTGAGGTTCTCATGACGGCGAACGCGGCCGGCCGGCCGGAAGACAAAGCCCTGCTGCGGGTCCTGCGCGGCGAAAGCCGGATGCCGCCGGCCATCTGGTTCATGCGGCAGGCCGGACGCTACCTGCCGGAATACCGGGCCTTGCGGGCCGAGGCGGGCGGCTTTCTCGACCTGGTCTTCGATCCCGTCCGGGCCGCCGAGGTGACGCTGCAGCCGGTCCGGCGCTTCGGTTTCGATGCGGCGATCCTGTTCTCGGACATCCTGGTGGTGCCCTATGCGCTCGGGCAGGATCTCCGGTTCGTCGAAGGGGAGGGTCCGCGGCTGACGCCCATCCGTGCGGCCTCCGACATGGCCGGCCTGTCGGACCGGCGCCTGCACGATGTTCTGGGCCCGATCTACGAGACGGTGGCGGCGGTGAAGAGCCGGCTGCCGGCCCCGACGGCGCTGATCGGCTTTGCCGGCGCGCCCTGGACGGTGGCCTGCTACATGGTCGAGGGCGGCGGCTCGCGCGATTTCGTCGAGGTCCGGCGCCTCGCCTATGGCGATCCGGAGGCCTTTGCCGGCCTGATCGACAGGCTGGTCGATGCGACCGGCGATTATCTGGTCCGCCAGGTCGAAGCCGGCGCCGAGGTCCTGCAGCTGTTCGACAGCTGGGCCGGCGTGCTGTCGCCGCCGGCCTTCGCCCGCTGGGTCGTCGCGCCGACAAGGCGGCTCGTCGACCGGCTGCGGCGCGATGTCCCCGGCGTGCCGATCATCGGTTTTCCGCGCGGCGGCGGGCCCCATCTTGCGGCCTATCACGCCGAGACCGGGGTCGATGCCATCGCCATGGACACCGGCATTCCGCCCGGCTGGGCCCGGCAGGCCCTGGGATCGCAAACCGTGCTGCAGGGCAATCTCGACCCCGTCGTGCTGATGCTCGGCGGCCCGGCGCTGGACCGGGAAACCGATGCCGTCCTGGCGGCCCTTCACGGGA
>JAAAOG010000128.1 GCA_009909005.1 Alphaproteobacteria bacterium
ACCGGTGGCGGCGTCGGCGGCGCCGGCGGCTCGTCCGGCGACGACCTCTACGACCAGGCGGTGGCACTGGTGGCGCGCGAGCGCAAGGCGTCGACCAGCTTCGTGCAGCGCCATCTGCAGATCGGCTACAACCGCGCCGCCCGGCTGATCGACCGCATGGAAGCCGAAGGTGTGGTCGGCAAGGCCAACCATGTCGGCAAACGCGAAGTCCTCGTCGGCGACCATAGCGAAGAGTAGAGCCGCGCGAACGCGGGCGTCCTCGCCCGCCGGCGACCGGGATGGCCGCACGACGCCTTAATGTCGTCGGGCCCAGAACAGGTACATGCCGGCGAAGGCGTCGGGATAGCGGTTTTCCAGGGCGGTCCAGTTGGCGAGGTTGCGGCGGCCGGGATCGGCCGGGAAGGCCGCGTCATAGGCCTGGGCCAGCGCCCGCGAGGGCAGCTCGAAGCCCAGGAAGTCGAGATCGTTTTCGTTCAGCAGCCGGGCGATGTCGGGCAGGGTGGTGACGTGCTCCTGCACATGGAACAGCAGGTCGCGGCAGCCGGACAGCGAATGGAAGTCCGTTGCCTGGGTGACCGGGGCGGCCGGATGGTCGGGCGGCAGGGCCAGCAGGGCCTGCCGCCCCTGCCGGATGCCGTCGGGTGTGGCGGCGAGACCGTGTCCGGCCAGCACCTCCCGGGCCGCCGCGATGGGCCGGCGGGCCGCGGCGCTGTAGAGGCCGAGCCGCAGGAGCCCGCCATGCCGGGCCAGGCGGGTGACGGCCCGCCATCCCTCCTCGGGATCGCGCAGATGGTGCAGGACCCCCACCGCCTCGACGAGGTCGAAGCGGCGCTCGGTTTCGGCGAGGGCCAGCAGGTCGGCCTGCGCGAATGACAGGGTGTGGATGCCCAGCGCCTCGGCCCGGTCCCGACCATAGGCCAGGGCTTGGCGGCTGAGATCGACTGCCAACACCCGGGCGCCGGGATGGCGCAGGGCCGTCTCGACGGCATGCCGGCCGGTGCCGCAGCCGGCGACCAGGATCTCCGGGTGCTCGGGCGGGGCCGGTTCGAGAACGGCGTCCGGAAACAGCGACCGCAGCATGGCCGGGACGGGGCGGGGCGCCGGCCGGTTCAGCCCGCGCCAGGCTGGATAGGGGTTTTCTTCGTACTGGGCCTGCACCGCCCGGGAGACGCGGTCGGCGATCGGCGTCAGCTGCGGGATCGCAGCGGCCAGCGCCGCGCGCCTCGCCGGAGCCTCAAGCCAGTCGGCGAGCAGGTCCCGGATGGCGGGATCGTCATTGCTCTCGCCCCAGCGCCGCAGAGCGTCCGGCCTGCCGGCCGACGCCAGCGGGCGGTAGGCGGCGAGGACGAGCACCGGCAGCGGGTGCAAAGCGAGGCCTTCGGCCAGTGCCGCCGCAATGCGCTCGGCCAGGGTCGCGACAGCGTCGGCCTCGCCGGCGGCGACGGCGTAGACATGGCCATTCAGGTGGCACTGGGCCGCCAGGGCGGCAGCGAAATCGAGGACGAAGGCGGGAGGATGGCTGTTCGGGCCGGGTGCGTCCAGATTGCCGAGCAGCCGTGCCCGGCAGCGGGTCAAAAGGGTCTCGATATCGGCGTCGGGCAGGATCGCCAACCGCATCAGGCGGAGCAGCAGCGGATCGGCAAGCCCGGCCGGCCAGGCCCCGCCTTCCTCCACCTCGGCCAGAAGGGCCGGCAGGTCCAGCCTGCTGTGCAGAAGGGCAAGGCCATGGCGGGCCAGGGCTTGATGGTCGATGTCCCGGACCTTCAGGCAGGCGAAGAAGTCGTCGGCAAGGCGCGGCGCCTGGTCTGCCGGCAGCGCGGCGAGGGTGGCCGCCCAGGCGCCCAGCCGCAGCGGATCGTTGCCGGCCAGCGCGGCGGCGCGGCGGACCAGCGGCAGGGCGTCGGACAAGGCGCCGATGCGCCGGAGCGCTTCGCCCAGCCGCCCGAGAAGCGCCGGATCGTCCGGCTGCAGGTGCAGGGCACGGCGCAGAGCCGTAATGGCGGCATCGGCCTGGCCGGCTTCCAGCAGCGCCAGGCCGAGATTGCCGTGCGCCTCGGCCATGTCCGGGCGCAGGCGGGCCGCGCTGGAGAAGCAGCATGCCGCCTCGGCGAAGGCGCCGCGGTCGAACAGCAGCAGGCCGAGATTATTGTGTGCCTCGACGAACTCCGGCCACAGGGCCAGGGCGCGCCGGAACTGCGTTCCGGCCTCCGGACGGCGGCCCGCCCGGTTCAGGGCATTGCCGAGATTGTAGGCGATGACCGGCTCGTCCGGACAGCGGTTGGCGGAGCGCTGCAGGACCGGCACCGCTTCGTCGGGACAGCCGAGGCTGCCGAGCGTGTTGCCGAGATCGTTCAGGACCTCCGGGTCGTCCGATCCCTGCGAGGCCAGATGCCGGCACAGGGCAAGCGCCTCTGCCCTGCGGCCGGCGTCCGCCGCCGCCTGGGCGCGGGAGAGCAATGCGGTAAAGTCGTCGGCCGACTCGGTAGGCATGACAATCGAATGAAGCGCTCAGGCCGGCCACAAATTCAATATGGAAATTCGGAAAAAAGCGGGTCGCTAGGGCGAGGTCGCCACTTCCAGGACCGTGTCCATCTCACGGATCAGATAGGCCGCGACCAGCCGGCTGCCGAAGCCGGTGAGGTGCATGCCGTCCTGCGTCCGGATGACGCCGGACTGGCCGTCCGGAGTGCGGCCATAGGGGGTGTAGGCGCCATTGGCGTCGGCGGTCATGTCCCACATCGGCACATAGGCGATGTTCGCCCGGCGGGCGGCGACACTCTCGAAGACCTCGTTGATCACGGACATGCCGCGCGAGAAGGCGGCGCTGCGGGCGATCGGCATGCCCATCCAGAAGCCCGGGACGCCGGCCTCGTCGATCAGGGCCATCATGCGGTCGACCCGCTCGGCATAGGCCGCCCGCCAGGCATCGCTGAAGCGCGGCAGGATGGTGCCGGGAAGGGCGATGTTCTGCCTGTCGTTCATGCCGACCGACACGACGACGGCATCGAAGCGCTGCGCGGCGAGCAGCTGTGCCAGATGCGCGGGCCAGTCATAGAAATCGTCGCGCACCAGGCCTGTGCTGGCCCGGCCGCGATTGACGACGTCGAAGCGCGCATCGCCGGACAACACCTGGGTCAGACCCCAGCCGATCTGGTTCGCCAGCGAATCGCCGACCACCAGAATGCGCAGCATGCCGGCGGCGCGGGCCGTGTGCGCCCGGCTGCCGACGAAGCCGCCGGCCATCGCCGTGACGGACAGCCACGCGAGAACAAGACGGCGATCCGGGTGCTGTGTCATTGCGCGACCGCCGTCATTCCCCCGCGGTGGCCAGGGCCGGCCCTTGAGCGATACCCGGCACCTCATGCGCGCGGCCATGAAGCCGCACCAGCTCCGCGAGGTCGGGATGGTCGCGGGCAATGTGCTCGAGATGGCGGGCGAGCGCGGCCTTGAAGGCGCCGCCGCGCCCCAGCAGCGTGTCGGCGAAGGCGATCATCCGGCTGTTCGGCCAGCTGCGCGGCCGGATCCGGCGGATGGCGGCGAAGGCATCCTCCTCCCGCCCGGGCTTGTCCTGGCACATCAGGATGGCGGCGGCCGCCGTGGACCGCGACACGCCGGCATGGCAGTGGACAAGCAGATGGCTCACGGTCTCCCCGCGCAGCCGCGTCCCGTGTTCGACGATCCGCTCGACATCGCGGGCTTCCGGCGCCGCATAGCCGGGCAGCGTGCGGATGATATCGTCGAACCGCCAGGTGACACGGTCGGAGGGCAAAACGCCCTGCAGAACGGCCGGTTCCGGAATGTCGGGATCGAGGATGGAAATGACGTGGCTGACGCCGGCAGCCATCGCGGTCGGCAATTCCTCCAGCCCGCAGATCGTCAGCCGATAGGGAAGGAGCGCGGGTTGCACCGTATCCAGGCCGGCATCAGGTCCGGCGGTCGCGGTCGAATCGCTCATCGAGAATGCGTCCTTCGTGATCCGGCGTGATCCGCTCGCCTTGGCCGATCCGGCGGGAAGCTTCGTTGCCCGAACGCGCTTGAGATGTACCGCGACGGCGGCAAAATCAAGCCGCCGGCCAGCCCGGCTTTCGCAGTGCAAAGTGCCCGGATGGCCTCGGTGCGTCAAATCCGAAGGAGTGCGCGTCAGCCCGCGCCCCGGCAAAGGCTGCCGGGGCACAGGCTGACTGTGATGCTGGCGAGCCTTTCGCGTCAGGCGGCCTTCGGCCACAGTTCGCGAACCTTCTCGGGCAGCATTTGCCGGACATCCTCGATCTCGCCTTGTGAAATCTCGCGATTCAACAGCGCGAAGACGGCGCGGACGGCAATCTCCGGGTCGATCTCCGGATGGCCCGACAGCTCTTCGCGGACGGCGGCGATGAAGGCGTCGGCGGTGCGGTCCTTGTTCGGGGTTTCGTTCGGCCGCCACCCTTCGTAATAGACGCCGCGGATCAGGGTCGGCAGCTGGGCGCCCAGCTGGGCGGCCTCCTGCACGATCAGCCGGTCGCGGAGATGATGGAGGACGGCCCTGAGCGCCGCGAAGGCTTTGGTCTCGTCGGTGATGACGGTGCCGTCGATCAGCTCCTTCAGCCAGGTCTGCGATTGCTGCACGGTACGGGCGAAGACGCTTGGCATGGTCATGGCGTCCCTCCTTGACGGTGGGTGGCGGCTCAAGCAATGGGCGGGGAACGACCTCGCTATTCGGACGGGCAACAGCTGCGGGTCAGGAAAGTTTCATCGAGCCGCGCCGGTGCGGAGGCCGCATCCCGACCGGTCAGAAAGGGTATTCACCTGACAGCGGAAGTTGGCTACGAAACCGCCCGGACGCGCACAGCCGCGTCCGGGAGCCGCGCGATCCGTTGCCATGAGGGTGATTGATGACCATCGAAGTATTGTTGCCGAAGGGACCGACGGCGCATCTGACCATGCGCCCGGACGACAGGGTTTCCGTCGCCGTGGACTATTTCAACGAGCACAAGCGCGGCCTGATCGTCGTGGTCGAGGAGGCCGGGGCGGGGCCGGGCAAGATCGTCGGCGTCGTCTCGGTTGCCGACATCATCCGGGCGCTCGGCCGCCTCGGCACCGCGACGCTGAATACCCCGGTCCGCCAGATCATGAGCGGCGACGTGGCGACCTGCACCATTCACGACTCGCTGGAGGCCGCCTTTACGATCATGCACGACCGTCACGTCCTGCATGTGCCGGTGCTCGACGATGACGGCGCGCTCCGCGGCGTCCTGAATATGTGGGACGTGCTGCGGGCGCAGCTGGATCAGGCCCGCCTGGATACGGAACAATTGCGAAACTATTTCCTTAAGATGGGTGGCCGCTATTGAGGCTCGCAGGAACCCGCGAGCAAGGCGGCCGGACCGCCCCCCGTTCCCGAGCTTTGCGGAGGACATGATCGCGGCACAGGCAGACCAGGCAGGCAAACATGGCTGATCGGCTGGCCATCGCGCTTGCCCAGATCGACCCGGTGATGGGCGACGTCGCCGGCAATGTCGGGCGCATCCGTGCGGCACGCCGCGAGGCGGCGGCCCAGGGTGCCGACCTCGTGGTGTTCCCGGAACTCTGCGTGCCGGGCTACCCGCCGGAGGACCTGATCCTCAAGCCCTTCTTCCTGGATTTGATTGCCCAGGCGGTCGAGGCCCTGGCGGAGGACACCGCGGATGGCGGGCCCGGGATGGTGATCGGCACGGCCTGGCGGGAGGACGGCAAGGTCTATAATGCCGGGGCGCTGCTCGACGGCGGCACCGTCAAGGCGGTCCGCTTCAAGTACGACCTGCCGAATTACGGCGTCTTCGACGAAAAGCGGGTCTTCGCGGCGGGTGCGCTGCCGCTGCCCAGCGATTTCCGCGGCGTGCGGCTGGGCCTGATGGTGTGCGAGGACATGTGGTCTCCCGACCCGGCCGAGGCGCTGAAGGCGGAAGGGGCGGAGATCCTGGTCGTGCCCAATGGCTCCCCCTTTTCCGCCGGCAAACCGGAAGTCCGCCGCGACCTGGCCAGGGCCCGCGCGCGCGAGACCGGCCTGCCGCTCATCTATGTCAACCAGGTCGGCGGCCAGGACGAATTGGTGTTCGACGGCCAGTCCTTCATCATCGGCCGCGGCCAGGCACTGAAGGCGCAGCTGCCGAGCTTCTCCCCGGCGCTGCGCACGGCCGAGTGGTTCCGGACGCCGGAGGGCTGGGACTGCAGGGACTGCGAGATCATCGAACCGCCGGAAGGGCTCGAGGCCATCTACCGGGCCCTGGTGCTGGGCCTGCGCGACTATGTCGGCAAGAACCGCTTTCCCGGGGTGATCATCGGCCTTTCGGGCGGCATCGACAGCGCCCTGAGCGCCGCCGTCGCCGTCGATGCCCTGGGCGCCGACAAGGTGCGG
>JAAAOG010000162.1 GCA_009909005.1 Alphaproteobacteria bacterium
CCGGCGCCGCCCGGGCTGCCGCAGGGGCGCGGTGCCGCCGTGGCGGTCGCCGGCCGGCCTCCGGAGTCCGGCCCGGCGCCGGCGGACGAGGCTGCCGATTCCCAAACCGCCGCGGCGCCGGTGGCGGCGCCGGCTTCGGCCCCGCTCCCGCGACACCTGGTCGATCTGCCGGTGCCGCCGCGGCGCGACGGGCCGGAGTGGCCGGCCGCCGCCGACGGGTCCGAGGCATCGCCGGCCGTCGAGCCGGTTCCATCCGCGTTGGCCGATGTGCCACTGCCGCCGCGCCGAAGCACGGCTGAGCGAGGCCCGGACGCTATTGCTGCCGGGCGGCCATCACGAGCGGCGGAGTTGACGGCCCTTTTTGTCGCCAATACGGACCGAAGCGGTCCGGAGAGCCTCTTCCGGCTGCTCGATTCGACCGTGCCGGCCGCCGACGGCGCCGGCCGGCCGGAAGCGGCGCGGGCGGTGCCGCCGCCGCCGCGGAGGCCCGATCTGCGCCGGGAGAGCGAAGGTCCGGACGACGAAGGGCTTGCCGCCGCCGTGCGCGACGAGGCCGGGGATGCGGCCGACGATGCGGCCGAGGGGGAGACTGCCGGCGTGGCCGCCGCCGCCGAGGGCGAGGGCGAGGGTGTCGACGCCGTCATCGTGCCGCTCGGCGGCGATCGCCTGGCCGAATTGCCGCTGCCCCGGCGCCGGCCTCTTGCCCTGGCGGAGGCGGGGACGGCGCCGGCCGTGCCGCGGCCCGCGCACAAGCCGTGATTGCCCATATTGCCCACAAACCGGTCGACGTTGATTCCCGACCCCGGGTCGGCGCACTGTTGCACGTGTGAGCGAATCGCCGCAGTCGGTGACGAGGGGCCGGGCATGGCGCCATTGGAACGCGAACTGGCGCGCTGGACGGATAAGTACTTCCTGCGCAGCAAGAGCACGATCGGGCGGTTCGGCGATTGCCGGGCGACCTACGCCGTGTTCCTGCGGCGGCCGGTCGTCTCGGCGCCGCGTCTGGCCATCACCTGGCTGCAGGCGGTGGCGGCCGAACGGGATGTCGACATCGCGATCGACCTGCGCCTTCCGGAAGGGAAATGGGTCGGCGCCGGCGATCCGCTGATGTACGTCTCCGGTCCCCTGTACCATCTGGTCGATACCGAAACCCTGCTCCTCCAGAAGATCGGCCCCGTCTGCGTTGCCGCGTACAACGCGTACGCCATGTGTTGCGAACTGCCGCGGGTGGCTTTCCTGGCCATGGACGCCCGGCATTGCGCCGGCCTGGAGATGGCCGAGCAGATGGCGTACGCCGCCAGCGTCGGCTCGGCCCGGGCCCAACGCAAGCACGGCGCTGTCGGCTTCCTCGGCAACGCCACGGACGCGACAGCGCATTATTTCGGCCGGGAAGAGGGGTTCGGCACCATGCCGCATGCCCTGATCGGCTATGCCAACAGCACGGTGCGTGCGGCCGAAATGTTCCACGCCGCCCATCCGGAGACGCTGCTGACCGTGCTGGTCGACTATTTCGGACAGGAGGTGACCGACAGCCTGGCGGTCTGCCGGCGCTTTCCCGGGCTTGCGGCCGAGGGGAGGCTGGCCGTCCGGCTGGACACGCCCGGCGGCCGCTTCGTCGAGGGACTGGACCCGCCGACCTCCTACGCCGTGCTCGAACGGCATGTCCCGGATGCGATTCGCGGCTACCGGACGGACGAGGAGTTGCGCTTCCTGATCGGTCCCGGCGTCTCCGCCGCGGCCATCCACCATGTCCGCGACCGGCTGGACGAGGCCGGCTTCGAGCGGGTCAAAATCGTGGCCTCATCCGGCTTCGGGCCGGCGAAATGCCGCGTGATGGCCCTGGCACAGGCGCCGATCGATACGGTCGGCACCGGCAGCTTTCTGCCGGAGCGCTGGTCGGAGACCTATGCCACCGCCGATATCGTCGAGTATGACGGCGTGCCACGCGTCAAGGTCGGCCGGGAGTTTCTGTTGCGCCGGGCGGCAGGCGGAGAGTGACCCGCGCCCGGCGGATCAGCCTTTCGGGCGAGGCCGGCGAAACCGCCGCACCATCCGCACCGGCACGAGGCCGAGCAGCTTGGCCAGTTCGTAGAGTACGACACCGAACAACCCGGTCGTTGCGGCGTAAAGCAGGCTGGCGGTGTCGACCGGGACGGCCGGCTTGAAATGCCGGAAGACGTCGCCCGCAATGGTGCCGTTGACGTGCAGGGCGAAGATGAAGGGCTTTTCCAGCATGCCGGCGTTGGTGATGGCGCGATAGGCCTCCTGCAGGCCGGAGGCGCGGTCGATGGTGGCGCGCAGGGCCACTCCCTCCTGCTGAAAGACGGGGTTCTTGGCGGAGGTGAACTCGTCGAGATATTCGTAGACGGGCATATCGGCCGAATCGGCCCGGTGAATGATGCCGTCGACGGCGAGTTGCGCCTCCGCCAGCCGGCCCGCCATGTTCTGCGTATATTGCTGCATGAATTCGGAGATCTGCGAGCCCACAAGGGCAGCGAGGGCAAAGGCCGTAACCGCGGCGATGGCGTTTATGCGCTTGAGAAAGGCTTGAACCAATGCGAGCCCGTCCGGAGCAGAAGCGGGCGGCCGGAAATCCGGCCCCCTTAGACGGCAGGGACGCTGACCGAATAGTTGGGCAGCATTATGTCCATCGGAGGTAGCGAAGTCCTCAAGACGGCAGCAGGGCACCGCGCAGCGGCTCGTCCGTTGAGGAAATGTTCAGTCCTGCCGGGCTATGCGATATCGCTCGGACACTCAATCACCGGACGGCTTGGCGATGGCGCAGATCATCCACCGGAACCGACGTCGCGACCATCGCCGCACTCTGCCGGCCCTTGAAATCAGGCTGGCCGGCCTGGATGGCTATGTCAGCCGTGACTGGTCGATGGGCGGTTTTGCGGCGCGCGGTCCTGATGCCGGTCTTGCCTGCGGGGATCCCGTGAATGGCGGCCTCCGCCTCGTACGCGGGGATGGCGACTGGCTGGAATTCTCCGGGGCGGTCACGCGAATACAGGCCGACGACGGCTTTGTCGCCATTCATTTCACCAGCCTGTCGCCGCCATGCTTCGCTCTTCTCGAATCTCTCTGGCGCCGGCCGACCCGTGTCCTGGTGCCGGCGCCCTGCGGACCGCGCCTGATGCGCGATTGATTGCAGGCCCGCCCTGGGCATCTGCGGGCACCTTGCCTGGGATCACTGCAGTCGCGTGACATCCGGTACGAAAACATATCCGACCCCGCGAATGGTCTTTATCCGCCGCGGCGTCTTGGGGTCGTCTTCGATCTTGCGGCGGATATTGCCGATATGCACGTCGATGCTGCGGTCCATCGGTCCGAGTTCCCGCCCGGTGCAGGCATCGAGCAGTTGCTCCCGGGTGAGCACCTGGTTGGGATGCTGGACCAGCGCCGTCAGAAGGTTGAATTCCATGGTCGTCAGGTCGACGGCCGTCCCGTCGGGCGCGCGCAGGGTCCGGGCGCCGGGGTCCAGGGTCCAGCCCTCGAAGGCGAGGCGAGGCGGACGCCGCCCGGCCGGCTCCGGCTCTTCCGCGGGCTTCTCCGCGATGCCGGCGGATCGCCGGAGAACCGTGCGAATGCGGGCAAGGAGTTCGCGCAGGTGAAAAGGCTTGGTGACATAGTCATCGGCCCCGATCTCCAGCCCGACGATCCGATCGACGGCATCCCCCTTTCCTGTGAGAACGATGATCGGGACATTCGAGCCGTGGCGGAGCTCACGCAAGAGCTGCAGGCCGTCCTCGCCCGGGAGACCAAGGTCCAGAAGGATCAGGTCCACCGTCCGGCCGTGCAGAATGCTCCGCATGTCCGTGCCGTTCCGGGCGATGCTGACGTCCAGCCCCTCGCCGCTCAAATAGGTGGTGAGAAGCTCGCAGATGTCCGGATCGTCATCAACAACCATAACGTGGGTTGCATCCATGGCGCTCTCCGATTGCACGGAACCGTCCGGATCGGTCCAGGTGTCAGGCGGACCGCCAGTCCTGTCGCGCGCTTCGCAGTCATTCCGCGAACTTTAACAGTCTTTACGCTGGCTTTACAAAAGACATTACCGTTAGATAGGCTGGTTCGGTGCGTCACCGCCCTGAAAGGCCCGCGATCTTTGGTCGCGCCCACGTCTTGCGGCGCCGATTGCAGCAGAAACCGTTGGCAGGGCTGACACGGTTCCGCCTCGGCAGCGGGTTTCGCCTGGTCATTGCCGCCGATCTTACAAAACTTGGCAGCGTACAAATCACCACTTTACAGGGAGGGGATAACATCAGGCCCATCAAGAGGCGCAGATCACGGTGGGCATCCCGGTTGTCGGGACCAGCGTGGTGCCAGAAAGGTGGTCGTCTTGAATTCGCCAGAGGCACGCGGGGAAGACCGGGGAGAACCCGATGACCTCATGCCCGCATCGGGGTGCGATTCCCAGAGTGCCGGACCGCTGAGCGATGCGGGCCTTGGTCCGAATGTCGGACGTCTGTTGATCCTCGACGACGAAGCAGACTTCGCCAATCTTGTCGGGTCGGTGGCCCAGGATATCGGCTTTGCCGTCCGGGCGACGGACTGCGGCGATGAATTCAAACGGGCCTATGAGGAGTTCTCGCCGGACGTCGTATCCATCGACATGATTATGCCGGACCTTGATGGCGTGCAGGTGCTCGAATACCTGGCCAGTCGGAAATGCACGGCCCGGATCGTCATCATCAGCGGCTTTACGCCGTTCTATCTGCATTGTGCACGGGAATTGGCACAGGGCCTGGGGCTTCACAGCCCGACGCTGATGTCGAAGCCGGTGCACCTCAAGGATCTGCGCGAGGCCCTGGTCGAGGCGGCCGGGCGGCGGTAAGCGGTCGCGCGGTCTCAGTCCGGCGGCGTCCCGCCGTCGGCGACCCGGCCGAGAAAGGCCTGGAAGGCGTCCAGGGTTTCCGCACTGGTATGATGCTCGATGCCTTCGGCGTCGATTTCCGCGGTCTCGCGGTCGACGCCGAGAGCGACCAGGAAATCCCGAACGATTTCGTGCCGCGCCCGCGCCCGGTCGGCAAGCGCGCGGCCGCGTTCGGTCAGGAAGACGGCGCGATAGCGCTCTTTCCGGACGAGCCCCTCGCGCACCAGCCGTTGAAGGGTGTTGTTGACCGTCGCCGCCGTGACGCCGAGGCGAGCGGCCAGATCGACCGCCCGCGCTTCCCCGGTCGCGTCGTAAAGGTCGGCGATCAATTCGACATAGTCCTCCACGACCTCCCATTGATGCGCCCGGCGCACTTCCTCGAAGCTGCGGGCCTGGCGCTTGGCATCGCGCAGGGGCATGGGTTCGTCTCCGGGCTCATACCACGAATACCGCGGAGGATAACATAAATTAGTCGGGGCTAAGAAACTTTGCATGTTGACGCATGAGCAGGGCGTCCATACTTCCATGAGCGCCCGGGCGGGGACATCGTCCGGCGGGCACAGGCGGGCACAGGCGGGAGCGGGGAGGCAGAATGGCGAAGGCGAGGATTGTGCCGGGGGCTGCGGCAGCCCTGCTGGCCAGCGCAGTCGGGTGGTCGGCGGCGACCGCCCAGGAACCGGTGCTGGCGGTGACGACGATAGGCATGATCGCCGATGTCGCCGAGACCGTGGCCGGCGACTGTGCCCGGGTCGAGGCCCTGATGGGACCGGGCGTCGATCCGCATCTCTATCAGGCCAGTGCCGGCGATGTCCGGCTGTTCCGCGACGCGGATGCCATCTTTTATTCCGGCTATTCGCTGGAGGGCCAGCTCGGCACGGTCCTGGAACGGCTGGCTTCCCAAAAGCCGACCGTGGCCGTCTCGCCCGTCGCCATCGACCCGGCAAACCTGATCACCGTGCAGGACGTCTACGGGATCGACCCGCATTTGTGGATGGACGCCGGCCTGTGGCAGCAGATTGCGCCGGTCATCGCCGCGACGTTGGCGGAAATCGTGCCCGATTGTGACGCGGCGATGCAGGCGCGGGCAGAAGCCTATCAGGTGCAGATCCAGGCCCTCGACGGCTGGATCCGCGAGAGCATTGCGACGATCCCGGACCAGCAACGCATCCTGGTCACCGCCCATGATGCCTTCAACTATTACGGCCGCGCCTACGACATCGCGGTGGCGGGCATCCAAGGGATCAGCACCGAATCGGAGGCCGGTGTCGCCGATATCCGCGACATGGTCGATGTGGTGGTCGAGCGGGGCGTGCCGGCCGTCTTCATCGAGAGCACGATCAATCCGCGAACCATCCGGGCGGTCATCGAGTCGGCGGCGGAGCGCGGCCATGAGGTGACGATCGGCGGCGAGCTCTATTCCGACGCCATGGGTGAGGCCGGCACCGTCGGCGGCACCTATATCGGCATGCTGTACGAAAACACCGTCACCATCGTCGAGGCGCTCGGCGGCAGTCCTGCGCCGCTGCCCGAGGCCCTGGCCGGCTGGGCCGAAAGCTGGGGCATCGACCCGGCCGCGCCCGGGGCGGAGTAGGCGGAATGCGGGGTGTCTTCACCGCAGCCGGCCGCACGGCAGACGATCCGCTGCATGAACCGGCGCTGGCCGTGCATGTCGAAGACCTGACGGTCAGCTATCAGGGCAAGCCCGTGCTCTGGGACATCGACATCAATATTCCGCCCGGCGTCATGGCGGCGATCGTCGGACCCAACGGCGCCGGCAAGAGCACGCTGATCAAGGCGATCCTCGGTCTCGTGCCGCCGACCGCCGGGCATGTCACCATTTCCGGCCGCCCCTATAAACGCCAGCGCCGCAAGGTCGGCTATGTGCCCCAGCGCTCCAGCGTCGACTGGGACTTTCCGACCACGGCGCTCGACGTGGTGATGATGGGCCGCTACGGCCATCTCGGCTGGTTCCGCCATCCGGGCCGTCACGAGCGCGCGCGCGCCCTGGCGGCGCTGGACGAAGTGCGAATGCGCGATTTCGCCGACCGCCAGATCAGCCAGCTGTCCGGCGGCCAGCAGCAGCGCGTCTTTCTCGCCCGCGCTTTGGTACAGGAGGCCGACGTCTATTTCCTGGACGAGCCGATGGCCGGGGTGGATGCGACCACCGAGCGGACCATTGTCGGGCTGCTGCAAATGCTGCGCGACCGGGGCAAGACGGTCATCGTCGTCCATCACGATCTGCAGACCGTGCAGGACTATTTCGACTGGATCGTCATCCTGAATGTCCGGGTGATCGCGCAGGGGCCGGTCGGCACGGCCTACACGCTGGAGAACCTGCACCGGGCCTATGGCGGGCAGATTTCCCTGATCGACAGGGGCCCGCTGGCCGGACCGCGGGGACCGGAGGCGCCGCTCGATGCCGCCGGCGATCGGCATCCGTGAGTGCGCTTCTCGACTTTCTCGGCGACTACACCATCCAGAACGTGCTGCTGGGGGCGATCCTCCTCGGCGTTGTCAGCGGCGTGCTCGGCAGTTTCGCGGTCTTGCGCCAGCAGAGCCTGCTCGGCGATACGCTGTCGCACGCGGCGCTGCCCGGCATTTGCCTGGGCTTCCTGATCGCCGGGGCGCGGGAGTTGCCGGCCATTCTTGGCGGCGCCCTGGTCACGGCGATGCTCGCCGCCCTGGCCATGCTCGTCCTGACACGCTCCAGCCGGCTGAAGACCGATGCCGGCCTGGGCATCGCGCTCAGCATCTTCTTTGCTTTCGGCGTCGTGCTGCTCACCTACATCCAGGGCACGGCCGGCGCCAGCCAAGGCGGGCTGGACTCCTTCCTCTTCGGGCAGGCGGCGGCGATCCTGCGCAGCGACCTCTATGTCATGGCCGCGATCGCGGCGCTGGCGCTGGCGCTGGTGCTCGCCCTGTGGAAAGAGTTCAAGCTCGTCGCCTTCGATCCCGGGTTCGCGGCGACCCTGGGCCTGCCGGTCCTGGTGCTGGAAACGGTGCTGACGGTCACCATCGCCTTTGCCGTGGTGATCGGCCTGCAAATGGTCGGCGTCGTGCTGATGGCCTCGATGGTCATCGCCCCGGCTGTCGCGGCACGGCAATGGGTCAGGCGGCTGGAGACGATGGTCGTGCTGGCCGCGCTGTTCGGGGTGGTCTCCGGCGTGGTCGGGGCGCTGATCAGCGCGGCCGGCCGCAACCTGGCCACCGGCCCGTTGATCATCCTCGCCGCCACGGTCCTGGTGATCGTCTCGATGCTGCTGGCGCCGGAGCGGGGGATCCTCTGGGACGCGCTGCGGCGTCGCCGGCAGGAGCGGCGGCTGGAAGCCGACCGGGTGCTGGCGACGGTCTACGATCTGGCCAGTCATCATCGCGACCGCCGCTATGCGGCCGAGGAAAGCATGATCGACGCCTATCACGGCATGGCGACCCGGCCGGCGCTGTCGCGACTGTCGAAACGGGGGCTGGTCCAGCCTTCCCGGCACATGCCGGAGGAGGGGCGGCACTGGGTGCTGACCGATGCCGGCCTCGACGAGGCGCGGCGCCGGCACCCGGACGGGCAGGGGCTCGGGCAGGGAGCGTCGTCCGACTGATGCTGGCCGCCTTGTTCGACAACATCCCGCTGATGATCATGGCGACGGGGGCGCTGGTCGGTACGGCGGCGACGCTGGTCGGCGTGTTCCTCGTCCTGCGCCGCAATTCCATGCTGTCGGACGCCATCAGCCATTCGATCGTTTTCGGCATCGTCGTCGTCTGGCTGCTGACGGCAGAGCAGAGCGGCCCGGTGCAGATCATCGGGGCTGCGCTGACCGGGCTCCTGACCGTCGTCCTGACCGAACTCCTGGTCTCGACCCGCAAGGTCAAGGACGACGCCGCCATCGGCCTCGTCTTTCCGGCGCTGTTCTCGGCCGGCGTGCTGCTGCTCAACCTTTATGCCCGCGACGTCCACATCGACACCCATACGGTGCTGCTCGGCGAGATCGGCTTCGTCTGGCTCGATACGATCGCCATTGGCGGCTATGCGGTGCCGCAGGCGCTGGTCTGGATGGGGGCGGCGACGCTGGCCAACGGCCTTTTCGTACTGCTGCTGTTCAAGGAGCTGAAGCTGGCGACCTTCGACCCGGCCCTGGCCCGCGCCCTGGGCTTCGCGCCGGGCGTGCTGTTCTACGTCCTCCTGATGCTGACCAGCACCACGGCCGTCGCGGCCTTCGATGCCGTCGGTGCCATCCTGTTCATCGCCTTCGTCATCGTGCCGCCATCGGCCGCCTATCTGCTGACCGACCGGCTGCCGCGCATGCTGGCGATCGGCATCGGCATATCCATCGCCTCCAGCGTGCTCGGCTATTATGCCGCGGTGGCGCTGGATGTGTCGATCGGCGGCATGATGGCGGTGATGACGGGGCTGTTCCTGACGCTGGCCTTCCTCTTCGGCCCGCGCTACGGCCTGGTGGCCCAGCAATGGCGCCGGCTGCGGCAGCGCTATGTCAACGAAAGCCGCACCCTGGCCGTCCACCTCTTCAATCACGAGAACCGCCCCGAGGCGGGCGAGGAGAGTGCCGTCACCGCCCTGCGCGACCATCTGATGTGGAGCGAGCGCAAGGCTGCGGCCGTGGTCGCGCGCAGCCTGCGGCTCGGCTTCGTCGTGCAGCAGGGCGACATGCTGTTTCTCACCAGCCGCGGCCGGCAGGTGGCACTCGAGCTGCTGGAACCCTGGCGGGCCAAGGACGCCTGAGGCGCTTTATCCCGCTTCCGGCATGAGGTACGGCCCGAGGGTCAGGCCGGCGAGCATCCAGATGACGAACAGCGAGACCATGGCCAGCATGAAGTGCCGGCCGCGCGCCCGCTGCGGGACCGCCAGGGTGTGCGGCACGCCCTTGTAGAGAATGACGACCGAATAGATGAGGCCGGCCAGCGCCGCCAGCGGCCCGAGCAGCGGGATCGGCAGCACCGCCTCGCCGATGTAAAGCGGTGTCATCGACAGGGCGCTCAGTACATAGGCGGCATTGAAGTTCGAGGATCCCTGGAACAGGCCGGCGAAAAAGCCCAGCACCGCAGCCATGACCATCAGCAGAACGAAGTTCACGACGACGCGGACGATGACCAGGCTGGCAAGATCGACCAGCGTCAGGGCCGGGGCCCCTTCGACGGCGGGCGGGATCAGCAGCAGCAACAGGATGGAGACGAGGGCGCTGCCAATGAGCAGCGGCGCGGTATGCTCACGCGCCACCACCGTCCAGGGTGGCACCGGCGCGACGTGGTCGGCGATTGTGGCGTCGGGTGCCGTGATCATGCCCCGCATCCGGGTCAGGGCGGCAGACAGGTCGATCATCGTGCAGGAGGCTCTCGTCGGAAGGCAGGGTCGGCCGGCCCGGCCGCTCCCCCTATATAGGCGCAACGGGCCCGGTTTCGACGAGCCGGAGGCGGTGGACGCACAGCAGTGACGGAACACACGGTCACCATTGAGGAGGTCGGGGCAGCCGGCGACGGCATCGCCACCGTTGCGGGCAGCCGGCTTTTCGTGCCGCAGGCGGCGCCCGGCGACCGCCTGCGGGTGCGGCTCGGGGAGAAGCGCGGCAGCGGTTTCGCCGCCGTCCCGCTGGAACTGCTCGAAGCCGGGCCCGAGCGTTCGGAGCCGCCCTGTCCGCATTTCGGGCCCTGCGGCGGCTGCCTGCTCCAGCACCTGGCAGACGCGCCCTATCGGGAGTGGAAGCGCAACCTCGTGGTCGAGGCGCTGGCGCGCCGCGGCCTGGACGCGGTACCGGTCGCGCCGCTGCGAGCGACGCCGCCGAAAAGCCGCCGGCGCGCGACGTTCTCGGCCCGGCGGCTGAAGCGCGGCGTCGCCCTCGGCTTCAGCGAGCACCGCGGCAACCGCATTGTCGACCTTGAGACCTGCCTGATCGTCCGGCCGGAGATTGCCGCGCTTCTGCCGCCCTTGCGCGACGAATTGATCGCCCTGTTGGCCGAAGGCGCGCCGGGCGAGGTTTCCGTTACCTGCCTTGACGACGGGCTGGATGTGGTCCTGGGCCTGCCGCGGGCCCCGCAGCTGGACGATCTGCTGCGCCTGGCCGCCTTTGCCGAGGCGCAGGATCTGGCGCGCCTGTCCTGGCGTCCTCTGGCGCCGCGGCCGAAGCGTTCGGCCGCCGCGCCCGAGCCGATCGCCCATCGCCGGCCCGGGACCCTGGTCCTGTCCGGGCTGGCCGTCGCGGTGCCGCCGGGGGGCTTCCTGCAGGCCAGCGCCGAAGGCGAGGCCATCCTGCAGGCCGAGGCCGCCCGGTCTGTCGCCGGGGCGCGCCGGCTGGCGGACCTGTTCAGCGGCATCGGCACCTTCGCCCTGCCGCTTGCCGGCTCGGCGCAGATTCTGGCGATCGACAGCAATGCGGCGGCCATCGGGGCGCTGGCGGCGGCGGTCAATGCCGCCGGCCCGGCCGGACCCGAAAGCCGCCTGGAAACCCGCGTGCGGGATCTCGACAGGGCGCCGCTGGCCGGGCGCGAGCTCGCCGGCCTGGACGCCGTCCTGTTCGACCCTCCGCGACGCGGCGCCCGGGCGCAGGCGGAGGCTCTGGCGGCCAGCGCGGTGCCGCTGGTCGTCGCCATCTCCTGCAACCCGGCGAGTTTCGGCCGCGATGCCCGGATCCTGGTCGACGGCGGCTTTCGGCTGGAGGCCGTGATGCCGGTGGACCAGTTCCTGTGGTCGCCGCATGTCGAACTGGTGGCGACGTTCCGGCGCTGAGCGCGGCTGCACGCCATGGGGGGCTTGCGCCACGTCAATGACGGGGCGGTGAGCGCGGCGCACGGTCTGGATCAGGTGACTGGGGGGATTTCCGTGACATCGCTTGTCAACGATGAGGCGGCGCTCGGTGAGCTGGCGCGCGCTGCCGGCTTTCGCGGGCGTCCGGCCGACCTGATCGATTTCCTTGAAGGGGTGAATGCGGCGCCGGCTGCATGCGATCCCGACCGCTGGCTGGCGCTGCTGCCGGTGGACCTGCCTGCTGCGGTCATTGCCGACCTCGCCCGGCTGAAGGCGGACGTCGGCGCGCCACGGCCCGACGGCGATCCGCCACCGGATGCGCGCATCCAGGCCTTGCGGGCCGAGCTGGCACGCCGGGAGCTGACCGGCTTCGTCATTCCGCGCGCCGACGAGCATCAAGGGGAAAATCTGCCGGCCCGCTCCGAGCGGCTGCGCTGGCTGACCGGCTTCTCCGGCTCCGCCGGCCTGGCCGTCGTCCTGGCGGACAGTGCGGCGATCTTCGTCGACGGGCGCTACACGCTGCAGGTTGCGAGCGAAGTCGATACCGACTGCTTTGTCGTCAAGCATCTGGTCGACGACCCGCATAGCGATTGGGTCAAGGCCAATCTGCCGCATGGTGGCCGGCTGGGTTACGATCCCTGGCTGCAAACCGTCAGCTGGGTGGAAAAATTGCGCCGGGTTGCCGAAGAAATCGGCGGCGACCTGGTGCCGGTCGAGGACAATCCGGTCGACGCGATCTGGGCGAGCCAGCCGGCGCGGCCGCTGGCGCCGGTGGTGCCGCACGACATCGTCTATGCCGGCCGGACATCCTGGGACAAGCGCCATGCGCTCGGCGACGAGATGGCCGGGCGGGGAGTCGATGCGGCCGTGATCACGGCAGCCGAGTCGATCGCCTGGCTGCTCAATATCCGCGGCGGCGATGTTCCGCACACGCCGCTGGCGCTCTGCATGGCACTGCTTGCCGCCGACGGCCATGTCGAGCTGTTCGTCGATCACCGCAAGCTGGTGCCGGGGCTGGATCGTCATCTCGGCAATGAGGTGACGGCGCTCGCGCCGGATTCCTTCGGGCCCTCGCTCGATGCGCTGGGGGCGGAGGGCAAGGCGGTCCAGGCGGATGCCGCCTGCGTCAGTGCCTGGGTGTTCGACCGGCTGCATCGGGCCGGGGCGACGGTCCGGAGGGAGACGGATCCCTGCACCCTGCCCAAGGCACGCAAAAACGCCACTGAGCTGGACGGCGCCCGCAAGGCCCATATCCGCGACGGCGCCGCCATGTGCCGCTTTCTCGCCTGGCTTTCTGACGCGGCGTCCCAGGGCTCCTTGCAGGAATCCGAAACGGCCGAGCGGCTGCTGGCTTTCCGCGCCGAACACCCGCTGTTCCGGGGGGCGAGCTTCGAGACCATCTCGGCCGCCGGGCCGAATGCCGCCATCGTCCACTACCGCGTCCGCCCGGAGACGGACCGCCGGCTGGCGCCCGGAACGCTGTATCTTGTCGATAGCGGCGCCCAGTATCTCGACGGGACGACCGACCTCACCCGCACCATCGCCATCGGTCCGGTGGCGGCAGAGATGCGGCGCCGTTTCACCCTGGTCCTGAAGGGCCATATCGCCCTGGCGACGGCCCGTTTTCCCCGCGGCACCACGGGATCGCAGCTCGACACGCTCGCCCGGCAGTTCCTGTGGGCGGCCGGGCTGGATTTCGACCATGGCACGGGCCATGGAGTCGGAAGCTATCTCTGCGTGCATGAGGGCCCGCACCGCATCTCGCGCGCACCGAACACCGTGGCGCTTGAGCCGGGCATGATCCTCTCCAACGAGCCCGGCTACTACAAGGCGGACTCCTATGGAATCCGGCTGGAGAACCTGATTGCCGTCATTCCCTGCCCGTCGCTGCCCGAGGCGGAGCGGCCGATGCTGGCCTTCGAAACCCTGACCCTGGTGCCGTTCGACCGGACACTGATCGATGCGGCGCAGCTGAGCGGGGACGAGATCGCCTGGTTCGATGCCTATCACGGACGGGTGCGCGAAACCCTGACGCCGCTGGTCGATGAGGCGACGGCCCTGTGGCTCGCCGCCGCGACCCGGCCGCTCGTCAGCCGGGCGCCGGAGCCCGTGGCCTGAACCCGATCAGGTAAAGGCGTTGAAGGTGATGATGGTGTAGGTGTCGCGGATGCCGGGCAGCGTCTGGATCGTCCCGGTTACGAACCGGCCGACATCGGCATCCGAGGGCAGATAGCACTTGATCAGGAGGTCGTAGGAGCCGGAGGTGGAATAGACCTCCGAGACCTCCGGGATCGTGTCGACCGCTTCGGCCGCCACCTCGTAGGACCGGCCGAGTTCGCATTTCACCTGAACGAAGACGGCGTGCATGGGCGCGCTCCTTTGCTCGCGGCGGCCCGCTCAGCCGACCGCCAGCCGATTGTCCAGCCGGGCGTCCTTCAGTCCGGCCGGTTCCTGGTGAATGAGAACGTCCGCATCCGGGAAGTCCGACAGCAGCGCCGCCTCGACGCGGTGGGCGATCGTGTGCGCCTCCGACAGGCTGAGCTGGCCGTCGATCTCCAGGTGAAGCTCGATAAAGCGATGGGTTCCGGCCCGGCGGCTGCGGACATCGTGCAGGTCCTTCACCTGGGGCTGGCCGCGAACGATCTCGAAAATGCGCTCACGCTCCTCCGCCGGCAATTCCCGGTCGAGCAGCATGCCGACGGCATCGCGGCCGATCATGGCGGCGTTGCGCAACAGGAAGAGCGCCACGCCGGTCGCCACCAGCGGATCGAGCCAGAGCACATGGGTCAACTCGACCAGCACCAGGGCGGCGAGAACCGAGACGCCGGTCACCAGATCGCCGGTGAAATTCAGGCTGTCCGCCTCGATCGCCGGAGAATCGGTCACCTTGACGACATGGCGTTGGAAAAGAACGACGGCGGCTGTGAGAACCAGGGCGAGGATCATCACGCCGATCCCGATGCCGGCGCGTTCGATCGGCTGGGGATCGATGAACCGGCCGCCGGCATCGACAAGGATGAAAATGCCCGAGGCGCCGATGAAGGCCGATTGCCCCAGCGCGCTCAACGGCTCCGCCTTGCCCTGCCCATAGCGGAAGGAGCGGGTCGGCGGCCGGATGGACCGGCTGACGCAGATCATCGTGATCATGGAGGCGGCAAGGTCGGCGATGCTGTCGAGCAATGTCGAGAGCACGGCGACCGAGCCGGTCAGCAATTCGGCGACCAGCTTGGACCCCACCAGCGTCGCGGCGAGGGTGATGCTGCTGATGGCGGCCAGGCGGCGCAGGCGGTTCGATCGGGCGGAGTCGCCACCGGCCGTCGCCTCAGCCTCAGTCGCGGGAGTGGTTTGGGGAGTCTGGGAAGCCGTCATCGCCGGGATGCCTGGGTTCGTGCACCCCCGAGTCCTGTCGGGAATCCGTCGCGGCGTCAACGCGCCAATGCCGGAACCGGGCCGCGGCCGATGACGACGGGGTCAGAAGCTCGCCAGATGCCAGGCGATCGCCGTCGTCGCTGCCAGCGTCGAGAAACCGACCAAGGTCACCGCCGTCACCAGCCCCATGCCCCAGCGCGCCGTTTCCTGGGGCTGCCGGCCTTCGTCGGCACCGTCATGCCGGTCGAGGGAGTGAGGCGCAAATGTTTCAATCGATTCGAAAGTGCCCAGGCTCTGTGCCATGGCGCAGTGTCCGCATCATGTCCTGCTGTCGGGCCCCCGGCGCGACTCGCAGCCCCAGTCTGCGGGATAGTGCTTAACGTCCGGTTAGGAACCGGACCGCGCCGATGTCAGGCCGCCTGCGCCAGCAGCCGTCCCGAGCCTGCCGCCCAGTCGGCCAGCATGTCGGCGACGCGCCGCCAGCCGGGCTCCAGCATCATGGCGTGCGCCATCCCGGGGAATATCTCGACCGGCGTGCCATAGCGCCGCGCCGTCGCCTCGACCAGGTTCGGCGGGATGAAAACATCGTCGGCGGCCCCGAGGACCAGCATGGGTGGCAGCGCCCGGCCGCCCTGCGGCAGGTCCAGACCCAGCATGTCCAGGACGACCCGTCCGGACTCCGGCTGCCAGCGTTTGAAATAGGCCCGGACGCGGTCCTCCGGCATGGCCGGGGAAAACAGGACTTTGCGTGTAATCGGATAGGCGGCCGGCATCCACGGCCCGATCGTCTGCAAGCAGGCGACTTCGCTGAAGAGAACCGGATCGCGCAGCCAGAGGTCGGTGGAGGTCATGAACAGGCCGCGCGGCGGCACCGAGGCCATCAGCACCGCGCCGGCGCAATGGCCCCGGTCGAGATATTTCTGCACCACCATTCCGCCCATGGAATGGCCGACCAGGATGGGCGGGCGGCCGATATGGGCGATGGTGGCGGCGATGTCGGTGACATAGTCCGCAAGACTGAACCAGGGCAGCAGGTGGCGGCCTTCGCTGCGGCCATGGCCGCGCAGGCTGACCGCATGAACCTCGAAGCCGCGGGCGGCCAGGTCGGGCAGCATATGCTCTTCCCAGACCCAGGCCGCGCAATTTGCGCCATGGATGAAAAGGATCGGCGGCGCGTCGGTCTTCGTGTCCGGAACGCGGCTCAACAATTCGAGTTTCATGTCCCCCTCGTGCTCGGGTATGCGGCCAAGCGACACCGCCGGGCCGACCCGGGGGGCAAGGCGCATGGGTATTGGCGACACGGACGTGTCTGGCGGGGGACACGGATATTTTCTAGCCATGTGAAACGGTTCTGTCCAGTGCCGCCGCGCGTCCAGTCCGCCGCGCGTCGAGCAGCGTTGCCTGCCGGGGCGGGCCGCCGCCGGCGTCATGGCGTCAAAGGCGCAGAACCTTGCCCGGATTGAGCAGGCCGAGCGGGTCGAGCGCCTGCTTGACGGCGCGCATCACGCCGATCGCCTCGCCGTGCTCGGCCTCCAGGAAGGGGATCTTGCCGGTGCCGATGCCGTGTTCGCCGGTACAGGTGCCGTCCATCGCCAGGGCCCGTCCAACCAGACGCTCGTGCAGCGCGGTGGCGCGGGCCAGTTCGGCCTTGTCGTCGGGATCGACGATCAAGAGAAGGTGGAAATTGCCGTCGCCGACATGGCCGACCATCGGGGCGGTCAGCCCGGCATCGGCGATGTCGGCCTGGGTGGCCAGGATGCAGTCGGCAAGGCGGGAGATCGGCACGCAGACATCCGTGGTCATCCCTCTGCCGCCGGGACGCAGGGAAAGCCCGGCATAATAGGCGTCGTGCCGGGCCTGCCAGAGCCGCGACCGATCCTCCGGCCGGGTGGCCCAGGTGAAATCCCGTCCGCCGAAATCCCGGGCAATGGCCTGCACCGTCTCGGCCTGCTCGACGACGCCGCCCTGCGAGCCGTGAAACTCGAAGAACAGGGTCGGGGCGATTTCCTGGTCCAGCTTCGAATACCGGTTGCAGGCCTCGACCATCAATTCGTCCAATAATTCGATGCGGGCCACCGGCACTCCGGACTGGATGGTCAGGATCACGGTGTTGACGGCATCGGCGACGCTGGGAAAGGCACAGACCGCCGAGGACACGGCCTCGGGAATGCCGTGCAGCCGCAGCGTCACCTCGGTGATGATCCCCAGCGTGCCTTCCGCGCCGACCAGAAGCCGCGTCAGGTCGTAGCCGGCGGCCGATTTGCGGGCCCGCGTGCCGGTCCGGATAATCCGGCCGTCGGCCATGACAACGGTCAGGCCCAGGACCGCCTCGCGCATCGTGCCGTAGCGCACCGCATTGGTGCCGGAGGCACGCGTGGCCGCCATGCCGCCGATGGAGGCATCGGCCCCGGGGTCGATCGGGAAGAAGAGGCCGGTATCGCGCAGATGGTCGTTCAGCCGCTTGCGGGTGACACCGGCCTCGACGGTCGCGTCCATGTCTTCGGCCGAAACCCGCACGATGCGGTCCATGCCGCCGAGGTCGATGGAGACGCCGCCGGTAGGCGCCGCGACTCCGCCTTCCAGCGCCGTACCGGTGCCGAAGGCAATGACCGGAACGCGATGGCGCGCACAGGCAGCGACGATGGCGGCGACCTCCCCGGTCGATCGCGGAAAGGCGACGGCGTCAGGCGCGGCCAGGTCATGATAGGACTCGTCGCGGCCATGCTGCCGCCGCACGGCGTCCGACAGGCTGAGACGGTCGCCGAGGATGTCCCGCAGAGTGTCGATCAGCGGCGGGTCGAGCGTTCCGCCGGGACAGGCATGGTCGGGCATGGCGGTGAGAGCGGGCAGCAGGCGCAGGGCGCGGTCACAAGCTCTATGACGATAGCGTGACGCCGCTCCCCGCGCAACGATGCTGGGCATGCGGCCGCCGGCTGTCAGCCGGCTGTCCGGATACTTGCCAAGAGCCGCGGCGCTGGTTCATGGTCAGGCTCTCTGCCCGCCCGGCGACGATGCCGGACGGCACTGCCGCTGCACCGAGCGGCCGCGGCGAACAAGAAAACAGCCATAGGGGATGAGGATATCATGGCACGCATCGTGACGGCGCTGGCCCTGGGCACGGCGCTGACCACCGGCCTGGGCGGCCTGGCGCAGGCCCAGACGCTGGTCTACTGCTCGGAAGGAAGTCCGGAGGGCTTCAATCCGGCGCTCTACACGTCGGGCACGACGTTCGACGCGTCGTCCCGCGCCATTTTCAACAGGCTGGTGCAGTTCGAGCGCGGCACGACCACCATTATTCCCGGCCTGGCGGAACGCTGGGAGGTCTCCGACGACGGGCTGACCTATACCTTTTACCTGCGCGACGACGTCCAGTGGCACAGCAATGACGATTTCACGCCGACCCGCGGGCTGACGGCCGACGACGTGATCCACACATTCGAGCGTCAGCTGAACGAAGACAATCCCTATCATGAGCTGTCCGGCGGCACCTACGAGTACTTCATCTCGATGGGCATGCCGGACCTCATCGAGAGCATTGAGCGGATCGACGATTACACCGTCCGTTTCAACCTCACACGGCCGGAAGCGCCATTCATGGCCAATATGGGCATGGACTTCGCCTCGATCATGTCGCTGGAGCACGCCGAGGCGATGACGGAAGCCGGCACGCCCGAGCTGATCGATCGCCGCCCCGTCGGCACCGGGCCGTTCCAGCTGGTCGACTACCAGCAGGACGCGATCATCCGCTACCGGGCCTTCGATGCCTATGACTGGGGCGAGCCCGCGCTGGTTGAAAACCTGATCTTCTCCATCACCCCGGACCCGGGCGTGCGCTATGCCAAGCTGCAGGCCGGCGAATGCCATGTCATGCCTTATCCGAACCCTGCCGATCTGCAGGAGATGGAGGAGGATCCGGACGTCAACCTGCTGCAGCAGGAAGGCCTGAATGTCGGATATCTCGCCTTCAATACCGAGCGCGAGCCCTTCGACAATGTTCAGGTGCGCCGGGCCCTGGCCATGGCGGTGAACAAGGACGCGATCATCGAGGCGATCTACCAGGGGGCCGGCGTCGCGGCGACCAACCCGATCCCGCCGACCATCTGGTCGTACAATGAGGATGTCGAGGACATCCCGTATGATCCGGAAGGCGCCCGCGAATTGCTGGCCGAGGCCGGCTATCCCGACGGCTTCTCGACCGACATCTGGGCGATGCCGGTGCAGCGGCCCTACAACCCGAATGCCCGCCGCATGGCCGAGATCATCCAGGCCGACTGGGCGGAAATCGGGGTCGAGGCCGAGATCGTCACCTATGAATGGGGCGAATATCTTGCCCGGAGCAATCGCGGCGAGCATGAGACGCTGCTTCTCGGCTGGACCGGCGACAATGGCGACCCGGACAATTTCCTCTATGTGCTGCTGAGCTGCGATGCGGCGCAGAATGGCACCAACCGCGCCCGCTGGTGCAATGAAGAGTTCGATGCGCTGGTGACCGAGGCGAAGCAGACCGCCGACCGCGAGGAGCGCATCCGGCTCTACGAAGAGGCACAGGTGGTCTTCAAGGATCAGGCGCCGTGGGTGACCATCGCCCACTCGGTCGTGTTCGAGCCGGTGCGGCCGGAAGTGACCGATTATCGCATCGATCCCTTCGGCGGCCATATTTTCTATGGCGTCGGGCTCGAACAATAGTTAAGTAGGCGCCCTCGGTTCGGGCCGGTGCTCCCAGCCGCTCTGCAGCGGGGGCATCGGCCCGCCCGTTTCGGAACCTGACCGCGTTTTTTAAATGCTGCGTTTTCTCGTAACGCGGGTTAGTCTGGTCATCCCGACCTTTATCGGGGTCACCCTTCTCACCTTTGCGCTGATCCGTCTGATACCCGGCGACCCGATCGAACTCCTTGTCGGGGAGCGGGGCATCGACCCCGAACGCCATGCCGAGCTGCGGGCGGAGATGGGGCTCGACCAGCCGCTGCTGCACCAATACGGCATCTATATCTGGGACGTGCTGCAGGGCGATCTCGGCCGCTCCGTCGTGACCCGGCAGCCGGTCCTGCATGAATTCTTCGAGCTGTTCCCGGCGACGCTGGAGCTGTCGCTCTGCGCCATGATATTCGCCCTGAGCATCGGCCTGACGGCCGGGGTGATCGCCGCGGTGCGCCGGAACTCGGTCTTCGACCACACGGTCATGGGCGTCTCGCTCACCGGCTATTCCATGCCGATCTTCTGGTGGGCGATCCTGCTGATCCTGCTGTTCTCGGTGAATCTCGGCTGGACGCCGGTCTCGGGCCGGATCGACGTCATCTACTGGTTCGACCAGCCGACCGGCTTCATGCTGATCGACTCTCTGCTTTCCGGGCAGGAAGGCGCCTTTACCTCGGCGGTCCGGCATCTCATCCTGCCGGCGATCGTGCTCGGCACCATCCCGCTGGCGGTGATCGCCCGCATGACCCGGTCTTCCATGCTGGAGGTGCTGGGGGAGGACTATATCCGCACCGCGCGGGCCAAGGGCCTGCGGCCGCAGCGGGTGGTTGGGCTGCATGCCCTGCGCAATGCGCTGATCCCGGTGGTCACCGTGATCGGGCTGCAGGTCGGAGTGCTTTTGACCGGCGCCATCCTGACCGAGACCATCTTCGCCTGGCCGGGCGTCGGGAAATGGCTGATCGAGGCGATCCACCGGCGCGACTATCCCACTTTGCAGGGCGGCATTCTGCTGATCGCGACGGCGGTGATCCTGGTCAACCTGACGGTCGACCTCCTTTACGGGATCATCAATCCGCGCATCCGCCACGCCCGCTAGCCCGAGGGTGACCGCACCTTATGGCCGTCGAGATCATCGAACCCCGGGCCGAGCCGCAGCCGGCCGGCGCGCCGCCCCATCCGGTTCGCGAGTTCTGGAATTATTTCAGCGAGAACAAGGGCGCCGTCGGCGGGCTGATCGTCATCGTGCTGATCGCGCTCGCGGCGATCTTCGCCGACGTCCTGGCGCCGTTTCCGCCCGACCAGCAGAACCGCGAGGCGCTGCTGGTGCCGCCCTTCTGGGTCGAAGGCGGCAGCCTGCGCTACATCCTCGGGACCGACGATGTCGGCCGCGACATCCTCTCCCGCCTGCTCTACGGCGCCCGGCTGTCGATGCTGATCGGCTGCATCGTCGTCACGCTGTCGCTGGCCTGCGGCATCGTTCTCGGCCTGATCGCCGGCTTCTTCCGCGGCATGATCGGCATCGCCATCATGCGGGCGATGGACATCATGCTGGCCTTTCCGGCGCTGCTGCTGGCCATCGTCATCGTCGCCATCCTGGGTCCGAGCCTGACCAACGCCATCGTCGCCGTGGCCATCGTCGTGCTGCCGCATTATGTGCGCCTGACCCGGGCGGCTGCGGTCAACGAGCTGTCCAAGGACTATGTCACCGCCTCGCGCCTCGCCGGCGCCGGCATGTTCCGGCTGATGGTGGTGACGGTGCTGCCGAACTGCATGGCGCCGCTGATCGTCCAGGCAACGCTCGGCTTCTCCAGCGCCATTCTCGACGCCGCGGCCCTCGGCTTCATCGGCCTGGGCGCCCAGCCGCCGACGCCGGAATGGGGCACCATGCTGGCCGACGCCCAGCGCTTCATCCGCCGCGCCTGGTGGGTGGTCACCTTTCCGGGCCTCGCCATCCTGATCACCGTCCTCTCGTTCAATCTGCTGGGCGACGGGCTGCGCGATGCCCTCGACCCGAAGCTGAAACGCTGATGCCGCTTCTTGAAATCCGCAATCTCTCGGTCGAATTCCCGACGCCGCGCGGTTCGTTCCGGGCCGTCGATGGCGTCGATATGGACGTCGAGCAGGGCGAGCTGGTCGGCGTGGTCGGCGAATCCGGCTCCGGCAAGAGCCTGACGCTTCTGTCGATCATGGGCCTGATCCCGTTCCCCGGCAGGGTCACCGCCGACAGGCTGAGCTTCGGCGGCCGGGATTTGCGCGGCATCTCGGCCGCCCAGCGCCGGCGCATCACCGGCAAGGACGCGGCGATGATCTTTCAGGAGCCGATGACCAGCCTGAACCCGTGCTTCACGGTCGGCTTCCAGATCAGCGAGGCCCTGAGGGTCCATCTCGGTGGCACCCGCGAACAGAACCGCCGCCGCGCCGTCGAGCTCTTGGAGCGCGTCGGCATTCCGGCGCCGGAAAGCCGGCTGAGGGCGTTTCCGCACCAGCTGTCGGGCGGCATGAACCAGCGGGTGATGATCGCCATGGCGATCTCCTGCAATCCCAAGCTGCTGCTGGCCGACGAGCCGTCGACCGCGCTCGACGTCACCATCCAGGCGCAGATCCTCGACCTTCTGGTCGAGCTGCAGCGCGACCACGGCATGGCGCTGATCCTGGTCACCCACGATATGGGCGTCGTCGCCGAAACCGCCGAGCGCGTCGTCGTCATGTATGCCGGGCAGGTGGCCGAGCAGCGCGAGGTGGACCGGCTTTTCGCCACCCCGCGCCATCCCTATACCGCCGGCCTGCTCGACTCGCTGCCGGAGCGCAGCACCGAACGGTCGCGCCTGCCCACGCTGCCCGGCATCGTGCCCGGCGCCTTCGACCGGCCGAGCGGCTGCCTGTTTCACCCTCGGTGCAAGTACGCGCAGAATCGCTGCGTCGTCGAGGAGCCGGAACTGAGGGGCGATCCCTATCGCGGCCAGGGCGGCAGCCTGCGCTGCCACTTCCCGATCGACTGGGAGGGGACCGGCAGATGACCATGCTCCTCCAGGCCGAGGGCCTCAGGCAGTACTATCCGATCCGCCGCGGCGCCTTCCGGGCGCCGGCCATCCTGCGCGCGGTCGACGGTGTCAGCTTCACGCTGGAACAGGGCAAGACCCTGGCGGTGGTCGGGGAGAGCGGCTCCGGCAAGTCGACGCTGGGGCGGATGATCACCCTGATCGAGCGGCCGACCGGCGGGCATCTGCAGATCGACGGGATGCGGGCCGAACGGGCCGGCCGCCGCGAGCGCCGGACCCTGCGCCGGGCGGTGCAGATGGTCTTCCAGGACCCCTATGGCTCGCTCAATCCGCGCAAGAAGGTCGGGACGATCCTGGAGGAGCCGCTGGTGATCAATACGAAGCTCGGTGCGGCCGAGCGGCATGAACGCGGCCGGGAGATGCTGGCCAAGGTCGGCCTGCGGCCCGAGCACTATGCCCGCTATCCGCACATGTTCTCCGGCGGCCAGCGCCAGCGCATCGCCATCGCCCGGGCGCTGATGCTCAACCCGCGCATCCTGGTCGCCGACGAGCCGGTCTCGGCGCTCGACCTGTCGGTGCAGGCGCAGGTGCTGAACCTGATGATGGACCTGCAGGCGGAATTCCAGCTGGCCTATGTCTTCATCAGCCATGATCTGAGCGTCGTCCGGCACCTCGCCGACGAGGTGCTGGTGCTCTATCTCGGGCGGCCGGCGGAGCAGGGGCCGAACCGGGTGATCTTCGACCGGCCCCGCCACCCCTATACGCGGGCGCTGCTCGGCAGCACCCCGACCGTCGACCCGGCCCGCCGGCGCGAGCGCATCGTGCTGACGGGCGAAATCCCCTCGCCGCTGAAGCCGCCGGCCGGCTGCGCCTTCAACACCCGCTGCCCCCACGCCACCGACCGCTGCGTCGCCGAGCCGCCACCGCTGCGCCCCGTCGACGGCCGCCTCGTCGCCTGCCATTACGCCGAAACCATGGCGTAAGGCTGGAGGGTCGGCTTCCAGCCGACCCTGTCGGCGGCAAGGATGCCGCCGCTCCATTCGTGCCATAATGCGGTTTTGGAGGGTCGGCTTCCAGCCGACCCGGGTGGCGAGATAACGCCACCCTCTCTATATTCTGAACAGTATCAGGTGATGGAGCGAAGGTGATGGCAGACGTCAATATGGCAGACTTGACGTTGGAGGAGCTGACGAGGGAGCAACCCGAGTCAACCGATCCCGAGTATCTCGCCTGGAAACGCCGCCAGATCGAGGAGGCTGTCGCCCATGCCGACGCCTTTCCGGACGATGTGCTGACGGAAGAAGAAGTCTGGAAAAAACGCGGCCTTGAATATTAATTTCAGCCGACGCGCCGATAGCGACCTCTATACCATTGAGGCATATATTGCCGAGTCAAATCCCATGGCTGCGGAAAGAGTGATTAATCGGATTCTGCAGAGTATCCGGTATCTATCTCGATTTCCATACCTTGGTCGATCACTCAGGTCGGCCATTGTGCGCGAATTGATCATTCCGGGCTTACCTTATCGTGTTGTCTATCGGGTTGAGACCGAAAACGTACGAATATTGCGCATCCTTCATACAAGTCGAAAGCGGCCATAGCCTGCAGCCAGCTCGGCGCGGCCAAGCTTCAGCGAGTAGCGAGTAGGTTGGGTTGAGCGAAGCGAAACCCAACAATTCGGTGCGGTGGTGTTGGGGTTCGCTCCGCTCACCCGCAACCTACCGGTGGCTTGGCAGGGCAGGGAATCGGGCTATGTCTCGAAGCTCATGGCGATATCCAAGCAAGAGATCATGTCCGCCGAAGAAACCGGAACCGGAGAACGCGGCCCGACGTCCCCCTGCCTCTATCGGGGCCGGGTGTATCATGCGCGGCTGAAGCCGTTCCGGCACGAGTTCCGCTACCGGGTGTTTTCGCTTTATCTCGATCTCGACGGCATTCCGGGTCTGGCGAGGCGGCTGCGGCTGTTTTCGCATAACCGCGGCAATCTGCTGAGCTTCCACGATCGCGACCATGGACCCCGCGACGGCAGCCCGCTCAGGCCCTGGATCGAGGGGGCGCTTGCGGCGCGCGGGCTTGACCTTCGGGGTGGGCGGATCGGTGTGCTCTGCTTCCCGCGGCTGTTCGGCTATGTCTTCAACCCGCTGACCATCTATTTCTGCCACCGGCCGGGGGACGGCGCGCTCGCCGCGCTGGTCTACGAGGTGAAAAACACCTTCGGCCAGCAGCACGCCTATGTCATTCCGGTGACCGGCGCCGGCCGGCCCGAGGACGAGGGGCGGGTGGTCGAGCAGGCGACGGACAAGCGCTTCTACGTCTCGCCCTTCATCGACATGAACTGCCGCTACCGCTTCCGCGTCCGGCCGCCGGGCGACCGCCTGTCGGTGCTGATCCGCCAGTCCGACGCCGAGGGCGAGGTGCTGGTCGCCTCCCAGACCGGCAAGCGGCAGCGACTGAGCGACGCGACTGTCCTTCGTGCCGTGGCGATGCATCCCTTGATGACCCACAAGGTGATGGCCGCCATCCACTGGCAGGCATTGCGCCTCTGGTTGAAAGGGGCGAAGTTTCACCGCAAGCCGGCGCCGCCGGCGGAACCGGTCAGCGGGTAAGGGCGTTGCCTGTCCCGGATTAATCGACATCGCCCCCGCGACCGTATAAGGCGCGGTCAATCCGCTGCGTATCAGGAGCACCCATGACGTCGCCGTCGCTCGCGGCTTCCTCGCCCAAAACCCGGCGCCCCTCGGCCGCCATGCGATTTCTTCTCGCCCTTGGCGAGAACCTGACCGTCGGTCGCCTGACCGTCACCCTGCCGGACGGGACCGTCCGCCGCTTCGGCGGCGCCGTGCCCGGGCCCGAGGCGGCGCTCGTCATCCACCGCGACCGGGTGGCCCGGCGCTTTCTGACCGGCGGCAATCTCGGTTTCTGCGAGGCCTATCTCGACGGCGACTGGTCGAGCTCCGATGTCGAGGCTTTGTTCGTCTTTTTCCTGATGAACGAGGCCGAGCTCGGCGCCCGCATGGAAGGCAAGGGGTGGTTCCGGCTGCTGCGGCGGCTCGGGCATCTCACCCGGCCGAACAGCCGCCGCGGCGCCCGCCGCAACATCATGCGCCATTACGATCTCGGCAATGCGTTCTACGAGCGCTGGCTCGACCCGAGCATGACCTATTCCGCCGCCGTCTTTCGGGAGGGCGCGGGCGACCTGACGGCGGCGCAGCGCGCCAAATATGCCGCCATGGCGCGGCGCATCGGCCTGCAACCCCACCATCACGTTCTGGAGGTCGGCTGCGGCTGGGGCGGCTTTGCCGAATTCGCGGCCGGGGAAGTCGGGGCGCACGTCACCGGCATCACCATCAGCGAGGCGCAGGCCGCCTATGCCCGCGAGCGCATCCGCAAGGCCGGCCTGTCGGACCGGGTCGACATCCGGCTGGAGGATTATCGCGACACCCACGGGCTGTTCGACCGCATTGTCTCCATCGAGATGTTCGAGGCGGTCGGGGAGGCCTATTGGCCGGACTTCTTCCGGACTCTGCGGGAGCGGCTGACGGCCGGCGGCAGCGCCGCCCTGCAGATCATCACGATCGAGGACGCCCGCTTCGAGACCTACCGCCGCGGCGCCGACTACATCCAGAAATATGTTTTCCCGGGCGGGATGCTGCCCTCGATCGGCGTCCTGCGCAGCCAGCTGAACCGCGCCGGCCTGCAACTGCGCGACATGGCCAGTTACGGCAGCGACTATGCCCGCACCCTGCGGGAATGGAACCGCCGTTTCCAGGCCGCCTGGCCGGACATCCAGGGCCTGGGCTTCGACGGTCGGTTCAAGCGGATGTGGGAGCAATACCTGCACTACTGCGCCGCCGGTTTCACCGTCGGCACCATCGATGTGGTGCAGCTGGCGGTAAGCCGCGACTAGCGACATCGCCCTTTCGAACACCCCGACAACCGGACGGACACGCCGCCATGCGCGACCAGCCCCTGGCGATCTGGCGCCTGATCGCTTATGGCGCTCCGGCCCTGCCGCTCGCCGCCCTGACCCTGCCGGCGTACGTCTACCTGCCGCGCTTCTATGCCCAGGATGTCGGTCTGGGGCTGGCGGTCGTCGGGCTGGTGCTGCTGTTCGCCCGCATCTGGGACGTCCTCACCGACCCGCTGATCGGCGTGCTCAGTGACCGTACGCCTGTACGTCTCGGCCGCCGCCGGACCTGGGTGCTGGTCGGAACGCCGCTCGTCATGGTCGCCGTCTGGTATCTGCTGGTGCCGGCGCCGGGCGCCGGATGGCCCTATCTGCTCGGCTGGTCGCTGGTGCTGTATCTCGGCTGGACCATGGTCATCCTGCCGCTGACGGCCTGGGGGGCGGAATTGTCCGGCAATTATCACGAGCGCACCCGCATCGCCGGGTTCCGGGAAGGCGCGGTGCTGCTGGGTACGCTGGTGGTGCTGGCCTTGCCGCCGCTCCTCGGCCTCGGCGATGCGGACGAGG